>NZ_MXAV01000004.1:0-222500 GCF_002847505.1 Acidithiobacillus marinus | reverse complement strand
CCGGTATTCGGAGTTTGCAACGGGTTGGTAAGCCGTGACAGCCCCCTAGCCGTAACAGTGCTCTACCCCCGGCAGTAATACGCGACGCGCTACCTCAATAGCTTTCGGGGAGAACCAGCTATCTCCGGACTTGTTTAGCCTTTCACTCCTATCCACAGTTCATCCCCGACCTTTTCAACGGGCGTGGGTTCGGACCTCCAGTGGGTTTTACCCCACCTTCATCCTGACCATGGATAGATCGTCCGGTTTCGGGTCTACTCCCTGCGACTGTCGCCCTATTCAGACTCGGTTTCCCTACGCCTCCCCTCTTCGGTTAAGCTCGCCACAGAAAGTAAGTCGCTGACCCATGATACAAAAGGTACGCAGTCACCCGTAAAACGGGCTCCCACTGCTTGTAGGCATACGGTTTCAGGATCTATTTCACTCCGCTCTCCGCGGTTCTTTTCGCCTTTCCCTCACGGTACTGGTTCACTATCGGTCAGAGACGAGTATTTAGCCTTGGAGGATGGTCCCCCCATCTTCAAACAGGATTCCACGTGTCCCGCCCTACTTTGCTCATGCCTAGTTCCACGAAAGTCTTTTCGGATACGGGGCTATCACCCACTACGGCCAACCTTCCCAGGTCGTTCTCCTAAGTCTTTCGCTAAATCATGAAGGCTGCTCCCGGTTCGCTCGCCGCTACTACGGGAATCTCGGTTGATTTCTTTTCCTGCAGCTACTGAGATGTTTCAGTTCACCGCGTTCGCTTTACACACCTATGTATTCAGTGTGCAATAACCAGATCACTCTGGCTGGGTTGCCCCATTCGGATATCCCCGGATCAAAGCTTGTTTACCAGCTCCCCGAGGCTTTTCGCAGGTATCCACGTCCTTCATCGCCTGTCTCTGCCAAGGCATCCACCGTATGCCCTTATTCACTTGACCATATATCCCCAAGCATCCACTTGGAGGCATGCCATCGGCAAGATGACATACATGGCCTTCCCTTCCTCAACTGTCAAAGAACAATACCGCTTCGTGACCCTGAATCGGTAGTACTCAGCTTCTGATCAGAAACTCACTACTACAGACTCTTTTTACTACGTCCTTACTACTACGCTTTACGCCTACTTCTTGACGGCTTTTACACCGCTACCGCCTCCACCCGAGCTGCCGACCCGCGCGCTGCGGGCTTCTTCCCTTTGGTGGAGCTGACCGGGATCGAACCGGTGACCCTCGGCTTGCAAAGCCGATGCTCTCCCAGCTGAGCTACAGCCCCATTTGGTGGGCCCAAGTGGACTCGAACCACTGACCTCACGATTATCAGTCGTGTGCTCTAGCCAGCTGAGCTATAGGCCCGATTCTTTACCGAGTGGCGTGTGTGGGGTCTAGAACCCGTTTCTTTAAAGGAGGTGATCCAGCCGCAGGTTCCCCTACGGCTACCTTGTTACGACTTCACCCCAGTCATGAACCATACCGTGGTCATCGCCCTCCCGAAGGTTAGGCTAACGGCTTCTGGTACAATCCACTCCCATGGTGTGACGGGCGGTGTGTACAAGGCCCGGGAACGTATTCACCGCGGCATGCTGATCCGCGATTACTAGCGATTCCGACTTCATGCAGTCGAGTTGCAGACTGCAATCCGAACTACGACGCGCTTTCTGGGGTCTGCTCCACCTCGCGGCTTGGCTTCCCTCTGTACGCGCCATTGTAGCACGTGTGTAGCCCTGGACATAAAGGCCATGAGGACTTGACGTCATCCCCACCTTCCTCCGGTTTGTCACCGGCAGTCTCCCTAGAGTGCCCGGCCGAACCGCTGGCAACTAAGGACAAGGGTTGCGCTCGTTGCGGGACTTAACCCAACATCTCACGACACGAGCTGACGACAGCCATGCAGCACCTGTGTTCTGATTCCCCGAAGGGCACTCCCGCATCTCTGCAGGATTCCAGACATGTCAAGCCCAGGTAAGGTTCTTCGCGTTGCATCGAATTAAACCACATGCTCCACCGCTTGTGCGGGCCCCCGTCAATTCCTTTGAGTTTTAACCTTGCGGCCGTACTTCCCAGGCGGAATACTTATCGCGTTAGCTACGACACTCAGTACGCGTGGCACCAAACATCTAGTATTCATCGTTTAGGGCGTGGACTACCAGGGTATCTAATCCTGTTTGCTCCCCACGCTTTCGTGCCTCAGCGTCAGTATTGGGCCAGGTGGCCGCCTTCGCCACTGATGTTCCTCCAGATCTCTACGCATTTCACCGCTACACCTGGAATTCCACCACCCTCTCCCATACTCTAGTACACCGGTTTCCACCGCCATTCCCAGGTTGAGCCCGGGGATTTCACGACAGACCTAATGCACCGCCTACGCACCCTTTACGCCCAGTGATTCCGATTAACGCTTGCACCCCCCGTATTACCGCGGCTGCTGGCACGGAGTTAGCCGGTGCTTCTTCTTGGATTCACGTCAACAGCAAGTGATATTAGCACTCACCTTTTCGTCCTCCACGAAAGAACTTTACAACCCGAAGGCCTTCTTCATTCACGCGGCATTGCTTCGTCAGGGTTGCCCCCATTGCGAAAAATTCCCCACTGCTGCCTCCCGTAGGAGTCTGGGCCGTGTCTCAGTCCCAGTGTGGCTGGTCGTCCTCTCAGACCAGCTACCGATCGTCGCCTTGGTAGGCCTTTACCCTACCAACTAGCTAATCAGACGTAGGCTCCTCTTCCAGCGCGAGGTCCGAAGATCCCCCGCTTTCCCCCTCAGGGCTTATGCGGTATTAGCCCAAGTTTCCCTGGGTTGTCCCCCACTCAAAGACAGATTCCTACGCTTTACTCACCCGTCCGCCACTCGTCAGCATCCGAAGACCTGTTACCGTTCGACTTGCATGTGTTAGGCATGCCGCCAGCGTTCAATCTGAGCCAGGATCAAACTCTTAAGTTCAATCCATACAATTTCTTCAACTTCCAGTACCATCAGCGCGTCCTTAAACCCACTGACAATACCTCTAGGGCCTAAACCCCACACATCTCCACTCGGCTGTGAAAGAACGAAACTGCTTACTGCGAAATCTTGGTAGCGGGGGTAGGATTTGAACCTACGACCTTCGGGTTATGAGCCCGACGAGCTGCCAAGCTGCTCCACCCCGCAACAGGGTCGACAATCATACAAGGCAATCTATTTTACTGTCAATACCTTTCTGCTTTGCCGTCTCTTTCAGGACCGTTGCCCCGTCGAGAGAGCGCACTATACATGGGGGTCTGGGGGTGTGCAAGCTCTTTTTTCATTCTCCTCTCTTAGCTGTTTACTTGGTCGAGTTTGCCAATGCCACCGGCGCGGGTGGTGGTGTAGCCGTATTGGCATCAGCCCCATAGGGGGCGAAATCATAGGGTTGCACCTTCAATTGACGGACCACCATCTGCTGGTCCGGGGTATTGATATTGATGGCCACCGGCACCGTATTGGGTTTTTCGACCAGATTGATGACTCGTTGCCAGTTGACGGTCCAGTCCTTGTGCATCTCGGTGCTGTAGGTCGTGATGGCATCCACTGCCCGCTGCTGATGATTGGTTCCCTTATGATAAGCCTCTACTGGAGTAAAGGCCTGCAGGTACAAATTCCCGTTTTCACTGCTGCCCACCATATAAGGCTGGTCGATACTGCGTACGGACGTACCCACCTTGACCATTTTGAATAACTGGACTTCGTTTTCCGGATAGACATGGAAACAGCCATGACTGACCCGCATCCCTACACCCCAAGGCTTGTTAGTGCCGTGGATAAAGATTTGCGACCATCCCGTTTCCAGCGCCAGTTCACCCATGGGGTTGTCGGGCCCCGCCGGGAAAAATGCCGGGATGGGTTCGCCAGCCTTAGCATGTTCTTCCTGAATGTTTTTGGGGACTGTCCAGGTTGGATTTTTAACCTTGGCAATGATTTTTGTACTACCCACCGGATCGGGCCAGTTCGGGCGGAAAATACCTACCGGAAAAGTATAGACCACCTTCTGCCCTGCCGGAAAATAATACAGACGGCGGGCAGGAATATTGATGATGATGCCCTGCCAGGGCTTGGGCGGAAGAATGTATTCGGTAGGCACGAGCACCCGGGTGCCGGCTCCGGGTAACCAGGGATCCACACCCGGATTGGCTGCGCGGATTTCGTTGTAGCCCACGTCATAATGGCGGGCAATATCCAGCAGAGTATCCTGCTGACGAGCCAGCACGACCCGGAGTTGTCCGACCATGTTGCTGCCTGCTGGCGGCAGGGGAAACTCTGCCGCCATTGCAGTCGGCACATTGAGCACCAGCCCACCCAGCAGTAACCAATGAATATGCTTAAGTTTCATGAAGAGATGATTCCTGGAGTTGATCAATGAAAGTGAGGTCGAGGACAAGTTCTTGATGCTGATCCTGCAGCTTGAGCCACTCGCGCCCCGCTGCCGTCCAGACATCCAGAATCTGTCCCTGGAGATGGCGGCCATCATGCAGCTGAAGTATCACTGGCCGTCGCTGCAGGGCTGCCAGTTCCAGAGCACTGTGCAAGGCACAACTGACAGGCAGATAGGGATCTGACACTTATGCCCGGATAGCGTCCATACCACCCATATAGGGTCTTAGCGCTTCGGGAATGAGCACAGTACCGTCGGCTTGCTGGTGATTTTCCAGCAAAGCCACCAGGGTGCGGCCAATGGCCAGCCCTGAGCCATTCAGGGTATGCGCCAACTGGGGCTTTCCGTCCTCGCCGCGATAGCGCAGTTGCAATCGGCGCGCCTGGAAACTTTCAAAATTGCTGCAGGAACTGATTTCACGATACTGGTTCTGGCCTGGTAACCAGACTTCAAGGTCATAGGTGCGCGCCGCACTGAAACCCATATCGCCGGTACAGAGCGCCATGACCCGATAGGGAAGTTCGAGTAATTGCAGGACTTTTTCGGCATGTCCGGTCAGCGCCTCAAGGGCGGCAGCGGAATCTTCGGGACGTACCACCTGCACCAGCTCGACCTTGTCAAACTGATGTTGTCGAATCATGCCCCGGGTATCACGCCCATAAGCGCCTGCTTCACGGCGGAAACAGGGGGTGTAGGCGCAGAACTTCTGGGGAAGCGTCGTGACGATTTCGCCGCGCAACAAATTGGTGAGCGGCACCTCTGCTGTCGGAATCAGATAATAAGGATCATCGCGCAGGGCAAACAGGTCGTCTTCAAATTTAGGTAATTGACCGGTGCCAAATAAGGAGTCCGCATTGGCCAGAAATGGCGGAGCGATTTCGGTATAAGCATGGGTCTGCACATGCAAATCCAGCATGAACTGGGCCAGCGCCCTTTCCAGACGGGCACCCAGGCCCCGTAATACGACAAATCGTGCTCCAGCCAATCGGGCGCCAGCGGCAAAATCCAGAATCCCCAAGGCCTCGCCGAGATCCACATGATCTTTGGCCGTGAAAGAAAATTCACGGGGAGTTCCCCACTGCCGCAACACGACATTGTCCGTTTCATCTTGACCTTCCGGGACGCTGTCCTGGGGGAGATTGGGCAGACTGCTGACCAGTGTCTCCCATTGCTGCAGGACTGTTTCAAGAGATTGCTCCAGCGCCTTGATGCTTTCTCCATACTGTCCGGCCGCCGCTTGCATGGCGCTGGTATCCAGTCCCTGCCGACGCGCCTGGGCAATTTCCCGGGAGGCTTCATTACGGGCATTGCGTTGCTCTTCCATCTGGATTTGCAGGATTTTGCGCTGCTGATCCAGCGCCTTCAAGGCATCGACGTCCAGCATAAAATGCCGACGGGCGAGTCCGGTAGCGACCTTTTCGGGTTCATTGCGCAACAAGTTGGGGTCAAGCATGGGGCTTTTTCTCTTCAGCAGTGGCGCGACGGGAGCGAATCCAGCGCAGACGCTCCTGAATGCGCAGTTCCAGCCCGCGTTCGCTGGGTTCATAAAAACGGGTTCCCACCAATGCCGGCGGAAAATATTCCTGTCCGGGAGCAACGGCATCGGGATAGTCGTGATCGTATTGATATTCCTTGCCGTAATCCAGCGTTTTGAGCAATTTGGTGGGCGCGTTACGCAAATGCAGGGGGACTTCCTGACTGCTTCCGGCTTTGACCAGAGATTGTGCCTGGTTCCAGGCTGCATACACACGATTGCTTTTGGGACAGCTCGCCAGGTACACCGTCACTTGCGCCAGGGCCAGCTCACCCTCGGGACTGCCCAGAAACTGGTAGGCATCTTTGGCCGCCAGAGCCATTTCCAATGCGCGTGGATCTGCAAGGCCTACATCTTCCGAGGCCATCCGTACCAGACGCCGGGCCAGGTAGAGGGGATCGGCACCGCCATCGAGCATTCTTGCCAGCCAATACAGGGCGGCATCGGGGTCGGAACCGCGCAGGGATTTGTGGAATGCGGAAATTTCATCATAAAAAGCCTCGCCGCCCTTGTCGAAACGCCGCCAGCTTTGCCCGGTCGCGGCCATCAGGGCCTCGGGGGTAATCCGCACCGTGTCTTCCTGCTGCCCTGCCAACTGCACCGCCAGATCCAGCAGATTGAGGAGGCGGCGGGCATCTCCATCCGCCGCACGCAACAGGCCTTGACGCAATTCAGCTGGAAAATCAATAGAACGTGCGCCCAACCCCCGGGTGGAATCCTGCAAGGCCCGCGCAAGAATGATGGCCAGATCGGCTTCCTCCAGGGTCTTGAGCACATACACCCGCGCCCGGGAAAGCAGGGCATTGACCAGGGCAAAGCTGGGGTTTTCTGTCGTGGCGCCGATCAGGGTAATGACGCCTTCTTCCACGTAGGGCAGCAGGGCGTCCTGCTGGGTTTTGTTGAAACGATGGATTTCATCAATAAAGAGGGCGGTTTCCTGTCCCTCAACCCGACCCGCTTCGGCACTGCTAATGGCGGCGCGGATTTCCTTGACGCCACTATTGACTGCTGAAAGTACTTGAAAATGACAACCCGCAGACTGCGCCAGCAACTGGGCAAGGGTGGTTTTTCCGGTGCCTGGTGGGCCCCATAAAATCATGGAATGGAGGTGACCGGAGCGGAGCATGGCACGCAAAGGCCCCTGTTCGCCGAGCAGGTGCGCCTGGCCGACGTAATCCTCCAGACGCTGAGGACGCAGACGCGCCGCCAGAGGGCGGAGATCACGCGCTGGATTCTGCAAGAGATCTCCGCAGAGAAGCGGGGTCAAAAATGCCGGGAAATCGCCGCACCGAAGTTGAAGGTACTGGCTTTATAGGTTCCGGGAAAGGTCGGGGAATAGGAATTGGCATTACCGGAAAGGGCATAGGAAGCTCCGATGTCATACTGCCAGTGCCCAAGCCCGATACCCAGACCAAAGGATACCAGATTGCTGCTGGGTGCAGGGGCAGCAGCCTGGATACTGGCGCCACTCGTAGGACTGTCTTCATGGGCGAGGCCGCCACGCAAAGCCAGGAGTTGACTGAAGTGATAGCTCAATCCCAGACGATAGGCGAGGGCTGATTTCCAGTCGAGATTGCCATAACCCGGTAAACGGGTATTGCTCCAGTCATTCCAGTCCACATCCAGCTCGGTCGCAAATGCGGGGGTGAAACGGTAGCGGATACCGGCCTGAACCTGGCTGGGCAGGCGAATATCATTACCCACCTTGGCGGTTGAGCGGTAACTCAGGCCTGCATTGAAGGTTTCGGTAGTGTAGAACAGGCCGACATTACCGCCGACGCCGCCGCCGTTGCCGGAATGCGGTCCAAAAGTTGCGCTGAGGCTCTGGTAATAATCCAGTCCGGCACCAATACTCAGATTGGGCAGAATCAGGTATGCCACGCCCGGATTGATGTCGATGAGGCGCAGATCATTTTTGTAGGGCTGAGTCTGCCCCGCACTCAAGCTTCCTGCTGGCCAGGTGGCATTGATTCCATAGGGAGAGGTAATGCCCAGCCCCACTGCCAGCGGCAAATTATCAAAGCGATGAGTCACGAACAAATTGGGCATGATCAGCAGATTATTGCTGGCACCCACCCCATCTCTTTTATAGCTGGGTTCTGCGGCCACCACATCCAGACCGGCGCGGGTTCCGGGAAAAAACACCATATCTGCCGGATTAATGGCAAAACTGCTGACGGGACTGGCATCAGCTACGGTAGCCCCCGCTTCGGAAAGCCCTACGACCGATGTGGGCACCGCAAACCCCGATGCCTGGGCCTGCACACTGACGAAAAGGCCCAGGGCCAGAAGGGTCAAACCGGTTTTGACATTACGCATGCAGCACTCCAGAAAAATTTATTGCGAAAGAACATCGACTCCGGCAGGAGCGCTAAACTGAAACTCCTTGGCCGGAATGGCATGATTGATTTCTATATGGGTAAAATGGAGAACCGTTTCCTGCTGGAAAGCATCTTCCATCCGCATTTCCTGCAGAATACCGGCCCGATTGAAGCCGAGCCGCAGGGAGGTGAAACCCTGATCCTGACCGTTTTTGGGACGCAGCAATAACCAGTGCAACTGATTTTTACTGCCCAGATCACTGATATCAAAACGCTGGCTCAGGTCATCATTACCGGCAATCAAGGCCGCCGGGGTGGAACCCAGAGCCTTCCCCAGGGGTTGCACGGTGACCTGTTGCAGAGCGGGCTCATATAGCCAGACTTTGCTCCCGTTGGAAACGATGGTCTGCCCATTGGCACCGCTGTAGTCCCAGCGAAACTGACCGGGGCGGGAAATCCATAAATTGCCACTGGCCTTTTTGACAATCTGGCCATCATGGTTGGCCACTTCCTGACTGAAGCGGGCGGTAATGGTATGGGTGCTCTGAAAAAAATGGTGCAACATCTCTATACCCGAAGCGGCATTTGCCACAGAAGCCCATCCGAACAAAATAACAAGGCCCAGTAACCGCCCGAAAAAACCAAGGCGTTTTGATTTATTCACGACCCGGTGGCGCTGCTGCATAAATTTCCCTGCTCCCGTTACTTTGCAAAGGGCCGACAACACCCACTCTTTCCATTTCTTCAATCATGCGCGCGGCGCGATTATAGCCCACCTTCAGTTGCCTCTGCACGTAGGAAATGCTGGCCTTACGACTGCTGGTGACAATAGCCACCGCCTGATCATAAAGCGGATCCGCATCTTCACCACCAGATCCATCCAGATCCTCTCCATCGGTATTTTCACCGCCCTGCAAAATACGCTCATCATACTGGGGTGCGCCCAACTGCCGTAAAGACTCTACGACACGATGTACTTCGTCGTCACTGACAAAGGCGCCATGCACCCGTTGCGGATAACCGGAACCCGGTGGCAGATAGAGCATATCGCCCTGGCCGAGCAGGGTTTCAGCGCCCATCTGGTCGAGGATGGTACGTGAATCAATGCGCGAAGACACCTGAAAGGCAATGCGGGTGGGAACATTGGCCTTGATCAGGCCGGTGATGACATCCACGGAAGGACGCTGGGTCGCCATGATCAAATGCAGTCCGGCGGCCCGGGCTTTCTGGGCCAGGCGGGTGATGAGGGTTTCCACCTGCTTGCCGACTACCATCATCAAATCCGCAAACTCATCGATGATCACGACAATGGCTGGCAATGTATTGAGGGTAATGGGCTCCCCGTCCAGATCCTTGTCAGGACCCGGCAGCGGATGCCCGGCGGCAATGGCTTCCTGGACCTTCTGGTTATAACCCGCCAGATTGCGAACACCCACAAACGCCATCAGTTTATAGCGTCTTTCCATCTCCGCCACACACCAGCGCAGGGCGTTGGCCGCTTCTTTCATATCGGTGACTACCGGTGCCAGCAGATGCGGAATGCCCTCATAAATGGATAACTCCAGCATTTTGGGGTCCACCATGATCAGGCGCACCTCGGCAGCCGTAGCCTTGAAGAGAATGCTCAATATCATGGCATTGACACCCACGGATTTACCGGCACCCGTGGTTCCTGCGACGAGGAGATGGGGCATTTTCGCCAGATCCGCCGATACCGGTTGTCCGGCAATGTCCTGTCCCAGGGCCAGGGTCAACAGACTTTTACTGTGACTGAAGCCGGAGCTGGACAGAATTTCTGAAAGCCGGACCGTTCGCCGCCGGGGATTGGGTACTTCGATGCCCATAGTAGCCTTGCCGGGAATCGCCTCCACCACCCGCACCCGAGCCGCCAGCACACGGGATAAATCCTTACTGAGCCCGGCCACCTGACTCACCTTGACCCCGGGCGCCGGCTCGATCTCGAAGCGAGTAATGACGGGCCCGGGATGAGCGGCCACCACGGTGGCCTGCACCCCGAAATCCGCCATTTTTTCTTCCAACATGCGCGACTGCTGGGCCAGGGTTTCAGGGTCCAGTTGTCCGGTGGGATCCAGGGGATCAGCAGGGTCGAGCAGGGCCAAGTCTGGAAGACCATCGGCCCGGGGCGGGCCCACCGGTGCGGGCAGCGGCATCTGCCGGATATTTTTGGGCGCCGGGGCGGCAGCGACAGAACGTGGTTTTTTGGCCGCAAAAAAACTCGGGGTAGCTGCGGGATCCTTGCTTTCCTCAATGACCGGAGAAGGACTGGATGTGACCACAGCACTCTCCGGCTGAGATTGCTCCCTGCGTCGGAATCGGGGGATATGAATACGTGGGAACATGATGATTTTCCGCTCACGCCAACGCTGGGAGAAGCCCCCCAGTTTCGTCCACATCTCCCGGGGACTCAGTCCTGTCAGCAGAAAGACACCGAGCACGAAAACCGCCAGAAACAGCAGGGCACTTCCGCCTGAGCCCACCAACGGCTGCAGGAGACTGGAGATTTCCTGACCAATGATGCCACCGGCAAAGCTGCCGGTTACCGGCCACCAGGCCGCTGGCCAGACCAGGGCCAGAAACGCCATCATACCCAGCAATATGGCCAGACCGCCGACGGGGGCCAAGCGCCGCCCCTGCCGCTGTCGAAACCAGTGATTCCAGATCTGCACTACCCATGCATAGAGCGCCACCGGCAGCAACCAAGCGGCCATGCCCATGAACTGCACCAGAAAATCCGCCAGATAAGACCCGGCTTCTCCTCCCCAATTTTGTACAGCCAGCCCTTTGCCACTGTTAAACCAACTGGGATCAGCGGGATGGAAGCTCAGCAGAGCCATGGCCATGAAGGTCGCTATGGCGAGCATAAGCAACAATAACGTCTCGCGGCGCCAGGGTTTTCGGGGCGAGGTTTTTGCTGGTCCGGCCGGGGATGGGCGAACCGTGCGCGGCGCATTACGGGTGGCAGAACTCATGCTGGCAAGATAAACGAGGCGTGCCCGGGTGTCAAGCTTCCAGACCACAAGAAACACTTACAAATGGGGCTGTTAGCGCTTCATGATAAAGCATTCAGGCAACTTATTGAGGATGACGAACAGTGCCCAGGTGATGGCGATGATCGGGATGAATACGACCATGTACCCGTAGCACGTACAGCAGCACCAGCAAGGCGAAGCCCAGCCAGGCAGCCAATGACCAGTCCAGCGGATAAGTCAGCGGCACAATGGACTCATATAACACCCACCAGAACAAGGCAGTGGCAATGACCGGCAGGAGATAATGATAAAGCAGGCGGGTGCTGGTTCCTTCATGATCGGCCCGGGCCAGACGCATCAGGGACACATTCATCAAGGTATGGGCAGTGACCAGGCCGAACAAAACTGCCGTAGTCAACACATTAAAACCATTGCTGGCTCCAAATATTACTACCGCCAGCACCGCGACCAGGATAGTCAGTCCAGTGATCACCGAAATACTGCGTTGCGGGGCCTGGGTATGACTCACCTGCGCAAAGCGTTCGGAAATCAGGGCGTCCCGACCAATGGCATACAGTACCCGGGAGGAACTGTTCAGCAAGGCAAGGCTGTCAGCCATGGCACTATTGATGGCGAGGATGACCAGGGCGACCCCCCCCACGGGGCCGAGATAACGCAGAAAGACCGTCACGCCGGGCGCATCGGCTTGGGCGAAACTGGCCATATCAGCAGGTCCCCAGCCGACCGTCAAGGCATAGGCGGAAAGCACCAGCGCCGCACCGACCAGGGTCAGAGAAAGCAATGCGGCCTTACCAATCAGCCGACCCCGTTGGGTGCGGGGGCCGCGCACTTCTTCGCCGAGCGGTGTGTGGCTGCCGATGCCAATAAAACTGGTGATGGCAAATATCATCCCCATGGCCACGCCCTTGAAGCCATCTGTCGGAATAGAAAAAGGCGCCCAGGGATGCAGCGGCGCTGATTTAGCAATGATGATCAGGGAGGCGACCACCAGAAAGGCTACCTCCACAAAACTGGTTACCGCCACCACGCGGATGCTGGGACGAATGCCTGAAATACTCAATATCCAGGGTACGCCAATAAAAAACAGGATACTCACCAACCAGAACCAGGCGGGTAAGGGATAACCCATGCTTTTGGCCAGTCCCGGCAGAAATACACCACCGACATATACCGGGATGGCCGCCACACTCAGCAACTGATAAAACACCACCATAAACCCGGTCAGCAAGGCCGGGCGAGCCCCCAGACCTGCCGCCACATAGGCATAATAACCACCCGCCGAAGCCCGGTGCTTGCTCAGGTGATAGATGGTGTTCATTTCGATGAACATGAGCGCAAATGCCCAGAGATAGGAAAGGGGCAAAGCCACCAGCGCAAAAGCAGCCCCGGCAGTCATGAAAGCTACCACATCGCAAGTCGGTGCCGTACCGGAAATACTTTGACTGATCAATCCCCAGAGACTGACGACATCACCTTTCAGAGTTTCGGGAGCAGCATCCGCCTGGGTCATCACTCATATTCCTTAAATGCAACAATGTTGCATTATTGTTCGTGGCAAAGTTTACTGTCAACTTCACCATCATTACAGCGCTTCCCGGTTGATGTTAGACTGAGTACATAACCTGACTGATTGAGGAACCCCATGAGCGACTCCAAAAGTGTCATCGATGAAAAACATGGCCGTTTATTGATTCTGGGCTCCGGGCCCGGAGGCTATACGGCAGCCATTTACGCGGCGCGCGCCAACCTTCAACCCGTACTGGTCCAGGGTATGGAACCGGGCGGGCAGTTAATGACTACTACTGATGTGGACAACTGGCCGGGTGCAGCCGATGGCATCATGGGTCCAGAATTGATGCAGGAGCTGGAAAAGCAGGCCAAGCGCTTTGATACGGAAATCGTCTTTGACCATATCCATCAGGCTGATCTGAGCCAGCGTCCGTTTCGGCTTTGTGGTGACCAACATACTTACACCTGCGACGCCCTGATTCTGGCGACAGGAGCCTCTGCCAAATACCTGGGTTTACCCAGTGAGGACAAATTTCGCGGCAAAGGGATCTCCGCCTGCGCCACCTGTGACGGCTTCTTCTATCGCAACCAGGATGTTGCTGTGGTCGGCGGCGGGAACACGGCGGTGGAAGAGGCGCTCTACCTGAGCAATATCGCCAAACACGTCACCGTGGTGCATCGCCGCAACAAGTTCCGTGCCGAGAAAATCCTCCAGGACAAACTCATGGCCAAGGAGAACGTGACCATTATCTGGGATCATGCCGTGGACGAAGTGCTGGGTGATGCCTCGGGAGTGACCGGCCTGCGCATCAAGCATGTGGAAAATGGGGACACTCAGGATTTAGCGCTGATGGGCGTATTTATTGCCATCGGTCACAAACCCAACACGGACATTTTCAAGGGACAACTGGAAATGGATGCCGGAGGCTATTTGATCACCCGGGGTGGACGGGATGGCATGGCCACAGCCACCAGCGTCGAAGGCGTTTTTGCTGCGGGCGACGTCCAGGATTATGTATATCGGCAGGCCGTCACCAGTGCTGGAAGTGGCTGCATGGCGGCTCTTGATGCGGAGCGCTGGCTGGAGCAACAAGAGGACTGAAAACATGAGACGGCGGCGACCTACACAGCAACTCCCGGTAAAGCCCGCCGTCCTTCCTGAAGAAAAAGCCTACTTCGAAGCCGCTATGGCGGACGTGAAACGCTTTTCTCCGCCACCGGTTCCGGCTCGCCCCGCGCCTCCGGCACCGGTGGCTGCACAAAGGCAAAAAGAGGCATTAGAAGTCCGCGCGGCCCTCAGTCGCCCATTGAGTAGTGACGAAATACTGGAAGCCGGGGATGAATGGCTGTATTTGCAGTCAGGTCAGTCTCCGGCCCTGCTCCGTGACCTGCGCAGAGGCCGAATCCGCATTCAGTCGCGGCTGGATTTACATGGCTGCAACGTCGAGGAGGCCCGCCTGGAGTTGGCGGCGTTTTTGCACGATGCCCGACAATGGCGCTGGAACTGTGTGTGTATTGTGCACGGCAAGGGGCTGGGTTCTCCTGGCCGCATCCCGGTGCTAAAAAGACTGGTGGGTGCCTGGTTGATGCGCCACCAGGAGGTGTTGGCTTTTGCCCAAGCCCGCCCCGGCGAAGGGGGTAGTGGTGCCTTGCGGGTGCTGCTGGGCTGGCGGCGCCAGCGCCAGCAGAATTAACGGGCCTGAGCCGTATAACCTTCCTCTTCGATGGCCTGAATCAACGTTTCGGGATTCAGGGATGTACCCTCTACCGTGGCGCTTTGGGTATCCAGCTGCACGATCACCGACTGCACTTCGGGAATTTTCCGCAGTGCCTTCTCCACCGCCGCCACACAGTGTTGGCAGGTCATTCCCTGTATGGATAATTCTGCATGCGTCATGGATGCTCCTTAGCGTTGGGCAACGCTGCGCTGTGCAGAAGGATCGCGGCTCACATCCCAACGCCGCCGCACGGCCATGTCACCTTCGGCATCCGCCAGGGAAGCCAGAATAGGGCAGTCTTCCACTGACCCATGACCGGGACAGCGCTCGGCCTGAACTGCCAGGGCATTGCGCATTCTCTGCAGATCAGCAATCTTGAAGTCAATTTCAGCAATTTTCTGCTCGGTCAGCGCTTTGACGTCACCCATATCGTTTTCAGCACTGCTACTGATATCCAGCAGTTCCTTCACTTCCGAGAGGGAAAAACCCAGATTCTGGGCGCGGCGGATAAAGCGCAGGCGCGACTCGGCGTGGCTATCATAAAGCCGATAGTTGGATTGGGTACGTTGCACCGGTTGAATCAGCCCGATACGCTCATAGTAGCGCAGGGTTTCTGCTGCCAATCCAGCCTCACGGGCCAGACGCCCAATGGTCACAGGTGTATCCATCTTGACTCCCTCCTTATATTGACTCACGTTTTACGCTCCGAGTGGATAGTGTCCTCATT
This sequence comes from Acidithiobacillus marinus, assembly GCF_002847505.1. Taxonomy (GTDB): domain Bacteria; phylum Pseudomonadota; class Gammaproteobacteria; order Acidithiobacillales; family Acidithiobacillaceae; genus Acidithiobacillus; species Acidithiobacillus marinus. Next base: position 207,314 of record NZ_MXAV01000004.1, on the reverse strand, counting down.
CTAAAGCATCTAGTCAACACAAAGGTCAAGTCTGCGCATTCGCTCCTGCTCGCGGCCCAGTAAAGCCTCGACGCAACCGGTGGCATACACCCCGGCAGGGAGAGAAAATGCCAATACCAGAGTCTGCGCATCCTCCCAGTAGTATTCCAGTGCATCAGGGCGGGCACGCAGGGCACGGCGGGCGGCGTCCACCTCCTGGGCGGCCAACTGTTGGGGCCAGAGGCGAAGATTTCCCTCTATTTCCGTGGTCTCGGGCAGGGCTTCCAGCACCTGTTTTTCGAGCAGACCAGCCATGTCTTGGGGCTGCAACCCGCCACGGCCGGGTAAGGGACCGGTGGGATGCAGATCCCAGTCGCGGGCACGCTGCTGCAATTGCTCAAGTTCCTGAGCATCGGCACTGGCGACAAAAATACTATGCGACCCATCCAACTGGACGATTTCTCCGGGCAAGAGGGTATCCCAGTTATTTTGCCGCACTCTTTCCGCCAGTACTCGATTGAAAAGCGCCGAGCGGGCCGCTGAAAGCAACAGTCCGCGCCGGTGCCGATCCATTTTGCGTGCGCTCCCCGACAACAGCCGGCTGGCTTCCTGCAAATTATGGCGCCCAAAGCGTTGCGCACCGAAATAATTGGGAAAACCCCGGTGCTTGAGAATCTCCAGATTCTCCTCCCAGTGCCGGGTTTCGCCCTGACAGTGCCGTAAAACCAGACGAAAGGAATTGCCCTTCAATACGCCTCTGCGCAGCTTGCGCTCATGACGGGTGATGTCCAGAATCTGAAGATATTCGTTATCCAGGCTCTGCCAATCGGGATTGCTTCCAGGCTGTATCGGCACGGAAAAATACTGGCGGGTAATCGCGTGGCGATCTTTCATTCCTGCATAACCCACGTCTCGCACCGGCACTCCGGCGAGGCGTGCCAGGCGTTGCGCCACTTCCTGGGTATTCAGCCCGCGTTTTTCGATCCATAGCCAGTGATGGGCTCCCGTTCCCGAAACAGCAAAAGGCAGGATTTCCGTGACCTGAAAATCCGCTTCCGTGGATTTGAGTTCCGCATCGAGCTGTCCTTTCCCTTGCGCATAAATGCGGAGGACCGCTTCAGACATGCTGAATCAACACGACGGCGTGGGTGGCAATCCCCTCACCCCGGCCGGTATAGCCCAACTGCTCGGTTGTGGTCGCCTTGACGTTGATCTTGTCTTCAGGAACCTGCAGATCCTGGGCAATGTGCGCACGCATCTGCGGAATGTAAGGCGCCAGTTTGGGGCGCTGGCAGACGATGGTGGCGTCCACATTGCCCACCGCAAAGTTTTTTTCTTGAATCAGTCCATGACAATGGCGGAGCAACACCCGGGAATCCGCTCCGGCGAAGCGGGCATCCGTATCGGGAAAATGGCGACCGATATCACCCAGTGCGGCAGCACCGAGCAAGGCATCACAAACGGCGTGCAGTAACACATCTGCATCGGAATGCCCCGCCAGACCCAGGGTATAAGGGATCTGAACCCCGCCCAGAATCAGCAGACGCTCAGGTACGAGGGCATGTACATCAAAACCGTGACCAATACGCATGCTTAGTTCTCCTCATCACGGGCGGCCAGAATAGCGGCAGCCAGAGCCAGATCATCCCCCAGAGTGATCTTGATATTATCCCCGTGCCCCTGAATCAGGCGTGGGCGCCAACCCTGCAGCTCCATGGCCGAAGCTTCGTCGGTAATGGGCGAATCCGCTGCTTGCGCTACCCGCAGGGCGGCCAACAGGGCGGACAGAGGGAAAGCCTGGGGGGTCAAGGCCCGCCACAAGCCCTCCCGGTCAACGGTGCCCAAAGACACCGCGTTGTTTTCGCGTTTGAGGGTATCGGCAACCGGTATGCCCAGCAAAGCGCCCTGAGGAGAGTCTGGCAGACTGTCCAACAAGCTGTGCAGATCTGCACTGCGCAGGCAGGGCCGAGCCGCATCGTGGACCAGCACCCAATCCGTATCCGCAGCACCGGCTGCTTGCAAGGCCTCCAGACCCAAACGCACGGAATCAGCACGCTGTTTGCCACCGCTAACGGGTGCCAGCGGCAAAACCATCTGCTCGCCCAATAACTCCCGCCAGAAGCCGCTGCGCAGGTCTTCCTCGGGCAGGACCAGCTGGACCCCGGCTATGCGGGGTTCCTGCAGAAAAATATTCAGGGTATGAGCCAATACTGGCTGGCCCCGGAGCTGCACATATTGTTTGGCTTGAGACCCGCCAAAACGCTGCCCCTTCCCTCCGGCAGGAATAACCACCCAGATCCGGTTCATCACTTGCCCTCAAATATATGGGATTCAGGCGCAGTATCCGCAGTCTGTCCAGGAGGCGCAAGGGTTTGTGCTTTTGCAGTTTGCGCACGGGCACCTTACACTAGGCTCCCTGTATTTGCTGATATGACCCCGGAAATTTTGGACCATTCTCTTCCTTTGGGCCCTGTCCCTCGCGCCGGTAGTACCCGCATCTTCCAGCATCTTTTCGGAGCCGCCGACTGCTGGCTGGCCGCCGAAATGCTCCGTCAATGGCAGAAACCTCTGCTGGTACTGTTGCCCAATCCCCGCGATCTGGAAGAATGGCAGCGCGAATGGGCTTTTTTTGCGCCCGATCTGGATACTCCCCTGATTTTCCCGGACCGGGAAACTCTACCCTATGATCGCCTGGCACCCCCCGCAGATGCGACAGCAACCCGTCTGGCCACATTGGCTGCATTACCCAACTGGCGCGGTCTCTGTCTGGCACCCATGGCCGCTGCCCTGCAACGCCTGCCACCCAGAAGCTTTCTCGATCAACACGCCTTTGTCCTGGCCGTTGGCGACGCGCTGCCTCCCGAACGTTTCCGGCAACGCCTGATTGATGCTGGCTACCGCAATGTCAGCGAAGTGTCGGAGCCTGGTGAACTGGCCTGGCGTGGTGGCATCATTGATCTGTTTCCCAGTGGTAGCCCCTTACCCTACCGGATTGAGCTGTTTGATACCGAGGTGGAAAGCATCCGGGCTTTTGATCCGGAAACCCAGCGAACCCTGGAAAAAGTCAGCAAGGTGTCTCTGCTCCCGGCGCGGGAAATCCCCGTGGATACGGACGCCCTCCATGAGTTCCGCAGCCAGTTTCGCGCCCGGTTCAGTGGTGATCCCCAGCGCTCGGAAGTATATCGAGCCGCCAGTCGCGGACAGGTTCCTCAGGGGGCGGAACATTATCTACCCCTGTTTTTCAATGAAACCAGCCAGTTACTCACCCATTTCCCTGCGGACGGAATTATTTTCATGCCTCCCGGTCTGGCAAACGCCAGCCAGCAAATCCGTCATGACTGGCAAGAGCGCCACGAAGAGCGCGATTGGCAAATTCTTTCCATAAATCAGAAGCCGGACAGAAAGTGTGGAACATCAGACGAAGAAAAACCCCAGAGCCGAAGCTATGGGGTGAGGGTGGATTAGAATGCCCAGTCTAAAACGCGACTGGTTTTCGGTTGAGCCGGAACAGAGGGTGCTGGAACAGCATCCCCAAAGTCGTCATCATCCAGGCATTCTGCTTCCTCTGCTGATACTGCTGTGTCCAGAGATTCGACCACATCGGTCTCCTCGAACGTCAGTACCGCTTTGGGGTCCGTCAAGACCTTGAGCACCCCCGTCAGGGTGATCCCTGTGGCGCTATCCTTCCTGGTCTTGGCAGATTCAATCACCGCCTTCAGAGCTTCATCCAGGTTGGCGAACCGGCCATCCAGGAAAGACAAAGCGCGTGCTTTTGTCTGTATCTGCTGCAGCGGAGCCAGGCCGGGGATACCACGTTTACCTGTGCCTTGAGGACGCCCCAACCAGGTAGTCGCAATCTGGGCGATTTCCTTAGCGATCTTGATGTGGAGAGGGTTGCCTTTCAGCTCCTGCACAATCTCAGGATCGGCCAGGTTGACTGGAGTTTTCACCCATCCAAAGTGGATACTGGACTCAATATCCTCCCGGCTTGGCGCACTTTGACGGATTACGTCTTCCCATTCAGGTGCTTCCTTAACACGGTCATCAATGATCTTTTCCAGATCCTCTGCCAGACGATTCTTGGCAGCGACTACCAAATCCCGGATTTTCTCCAGAGATTGCTGGACTTCAGTGGCGTTTTCCTGGGAAACCAGGAATCCGCCGAAGAAGCGGGTGCCCTTGGCCAGCAAGGTCGTTTCGATGGCCTTGCGAGCGGTCCCAAAGGCCTTGACCGCATCTTTCGGCAAAATCTGGATGGTTCCGGAGCTGGCCAGCACCTTGTCCAGATCCCGACCGTCACGAGATTCGATCAGATCACGCGGCAAGGCGCGGGATCCGGAGATGGACTTGAATTCGTGCATAAAAACAATCGCGTTCATAATTCACCTCCTCAATGACGGGTGCCAAAATTGCCAGTGGCGGGGTTGATGATTTCGCGGGCGAGCGCCAGGGCGCTTTCCCATGCTTTTGAAACATCATCGTAGGATACGGCAGGGAAAAAACCGGCCTCCCAGATGTCTCCACTTGTTCCCACGACTTCCATTACCCCATTCTTCCTCCTGAAGCACTGATTTTGACCCCAGACGAGTGGGAAAGCGCTCTGCAAAGTCGCGCCCTGGTCCACGGGGAACAAAACGGGACCGGCGAAGCCTTGCCGACGGCCCCTTTACCTGCCCTGCAGGGCAGCCCGGAAACGCCACTGGCAGCGCTGGAAACCTTTTTACGGGAACTCCCGCCCCAGGGACGCGCCCTGATTGCTGCCGAATCTCCGGGCCGTCAGGAAGCCCTTTCTGAACGGCTCAGCAAGGCCGGACTGGCGGCAACCCGTCTGAACAACTGGCCGGAGTTTCTGGCTTCCGCAGAAAAAATTGCCATCACCGTAGCCCCTCTGGAGCGCGGCCTGCTGATCAAGGACAAGGGGCTGGTCCAGCGTGCGCTCGTCTCGGAAGCGCAAATTTTCGGGGATCGGGTATTTGCGCAAAGACGCAGCGCTCAGGTCCGGCAACGCAACGTGGAAGGATTGATCCGTGATCTGGGCGAACTGCAGCCCGGCGATGCGGTGACCCACGAGGAGTACGGGATCGGGCTTTTTCAGGGGATGCGCACGCCTTTTGCGGCCCAGGGCGATGTCAATGAATATGTGGTGCTGGAATATGCCCAGGGAGATCTGGTGTATGTACCCGCCGATCATCTGGATCGCATTGCCCGCTATGTGGGCAACGGGGCTGCGGAACCGGTACTGTCGCGGCTGGGTAGTCCGCAGTGGGACAAAGCCAAAACCAAGGCGCGGGAAAAGGCCATTGATGCCGCCAGCGAACTGCTGGACATTTATGCCCGGCGGGCGGCCCGCCAGGGACGCGCCTTTGCGCCACCGGATGAAGCCTATTGGGATTTTGTTTCCCGTTTTCCCTTTGAAGAAACCCCCGATCAGCAACAGGCCATTGATGCCGTGATGGCCGACATGACTAGCCCCCATCCCATGGATCGTCTGGTCTGTGGCGATGTGGGCTTCGGCAAAACCGAGGTGGCGCTACGCGCGGCTTTTCTGGCGGCCCATGGCGGGGCACAGGTAGTCGTTCTGGTGCCTACCACCCTGCTGGCGCAACAGCATTATGAAAATTTTCAGAATCGCTTTGCGGGCATGCCGCTGCGGGTAGAGGTACTTTCCCGCTTCCAGAAGGGCAAGACCCACAAGGAGATTCTGGCGGCCACCCAGGCGGGGGAAGTCCAGATACTGATCGGCACCCATCGCCTGCTCCAGAAAGATGTGCATTTCAAGGATCTCGGACTGTTGATTCTGGACGAGGAACACCGCTTCGGGGTCCGTCAAAAAGAACAGATCAAGGCGCTGCGCGCAGAAGTGGATATTCTGACCCTCACCGCCACTCCTATTCCCCGCACCCTGAATCTTTCCCTGGCCGGGTTGCGGGATTTATCCATCATTGCCACCCCGCCGCAACGTCGCCAACCGGTGCGCACTTTTGTGCAGGTCTGGGAAGATGCGGTGGTGGTCGAGGCCTGTCAGCGCGAACTGCATCGGGGTGGTCAGATTTACTTCCTGCACAATGAAGTGCGGGATATTGAGCGCATGGCCAGCAATCTCCGCCGACTGCTTCCTGAGGCCCGGTTGCGCGTCGCCCACGGACAAATGCCGGAGGGCGAGCTCGAAGCCGTCATGCTCGATTTTTATCATCAGCGTTTTGATATCCTGCTCAGTACCACCATTATCGAATCGGGCATCGACAATCCCCACGCCAACACCATTCTCATCAATCGAGCCGATAAATTTGGTCTGGCCCAGCTACACCAGCTTCGTGGAAGGGTGGGACGTTCCCATCAACGCGCCTACGCCTACCTCTTCACCCCCGACCCGCGCGCCATGAGTGAGGATGCCCGCCGCCGTCTGGATGCCATCCAGTCTTTGGAAGACCTGGGGGTAGGTTTTGCCCTGGCCAGTCATGATCTGGAAATCCGGGGCGCCGGTGAACTGCTGGGTGAAGAGCAAAGCGGACACATGGATGAAGTCGGTTTCACCCTGTTCATGGAATGGCTCAATGATGCCGTGGCCGCCATCCGCGCTGGCAAGGACCCGCGCAGCCTGGCCGAGCAACGCGCCAGCGGGCCGGAAATTCATCTGAACATAGCAGCTCTGATCCCTGAAGATTACTTGCCTGACGTACATTTACGCCTGCAATTCTACAAACGTCTCAGCGATGTGCGCAGTGATGCAGCTATTGGTGAAATCATGGTGGAAATGGTGGATCGCTTCGGTCCGCTGCCTGCCCCGGCCAGAACCCTGCTGTGCCAGACCCAGCTCCGCCTCCTCGCCAGCCAGATGGGTATTGAACAGATCGACGTCGGACCATCCGGAGCGCGCCTGCAATTTGCCCCGGAAAACCAGGTGTCTCCGGAAAAAATCATTCAACTGGTGCAGCGTCCGCACAGTATTTATCAACTGGATGGTGCCCAGCGCCTGCGCCTTCGTCAGGACTTTCCCGACGGCGAAGCACGCTGCCAGGCCATCATTCCCCTTGTCGAAGCCTTGAGGACACCCGCATGAGTAGCACCCGCCTTGCCCTGTTGAGTCCTGTTGAACGCGGTCCCATGACCTTACCTGCCAGCATGGGACAATTCGTCCAACGTACCGAAAGTCATCAGCAAATCTGGGGCTCCTGGCTGCAAAGCTGGCATCTGCCGGTGGCCGTCAGTGAAATCATGCCTTTTCTGGATGAGCTGTCCCGCCAGGCCCTGCATCAGGATCGCGAGGTTTTCTGGTCCTCCATGCCCAGCGAGAGCCATGCCTCGCGACTGGTACTGCGGGGTCCGCTGCACGCCGAAGCCCTGCGCCGTGCATTGACCACTCTGCACCTGCAAAACTGTATGCCCGGCCGGATTCTTCATGCCCATGCCGACAGCCTGGCCATCGCCATGCATGGTCCCCAGGGCCCTGTCCCGGCCTTCAATCGTGCGCTGACGGATGCTCTGGAAGGCATTCATGTCGATCTGGCTATAACCCCGGTCTGGGAACCCGGCCATTTCCGGCTGTTGCTGACCGACATGGATTCTACACTGATCAGCATTGAATGTATTGATGAATTGGCCGACCACCTGGGTTTCAAACGGCAGGTAGCGGCCATTACCGAACGCTCCATGGCGGGGGAGCTGGATTTTCAGACCTCCCTGCGGGAACGGGTGTGCCTGTTACAGGGGACACCGGCAAGTACCATCGATGCCATCATCCGCGAACGTCTGCAGCTCAGCCCCGGGGCCCGGGAGCTGATCCAGACCGCCAAGGCGCAAGGACTCGAAACCGGCGTGGTTTCCGGTGGTTTCACCCAGTTTACCCGGCACTTGCAGGAAATGCTGGATCTGGACTATGCCTTTGCCAATACCCTGGAAATCGTCGACGGCAAAATCACCGGTCAGGTGCTGGGCGACATCGTTGATGCCGATGCCAAGGCCGACATCCTGGAGTTGTTGGCCATCAGTGCCGGCACTGACGCCAGTCACTGTATTGCCATAGGGGACGGAGCCAATGATCTGCCGATGCTGCGCAAGGCAGGCGTCGGCATTGCCTATCACGCCAAGGCCGTGGTCCGGGCCCAGGCGGACTTTCAGATTCGTTATGGCGGGCTGGATACCGCTGCCGATTTTCTCGGCTGGTATTAAGTGAGGTGCCTCCAGACTCCTTGCATGCCCGCCAACCGCCCAAGGCGATCATCCACCACTCTGACCGTGGCTCACAATACACAGCATACGCTATACAGAGCTCTAGCGGATGCCGGTATGGCCGCTTCTGTCGGCAGCACCGCAGACAGTTACGATAATGCTCTGGCGGAAACCATCAATGGACTGTTGGAAAAACCGGTCAGCCTCGGTTTATGGGTTACACCAGTCGCAGCGGCCTGCTGGGGCGATCTTTTCTGGATGCTCCGCGATCACTTGATGACTGCATTTGGCGCAACGGTAGATGTCCGCCTTGATTTCCCGGGTCGGGGCACCGCAATCTGCACATGGCAGACCTGGAATGTACTCCACAACCTGAAAGCCGGGCGAATTGCAGACCGGACATAAAGTCCGAAGTTTGCGTGCGAGATCTTTTGTAGCCAGGGCTATGATCTCCATGCGCATGGGGTTCATATGAGCTCGCACGTCTGTTTCTAGGAAGGCAAAGCCATTGTCGGCCTCGTCGCAGGCCCAGCTGAAGACCGCACGAAGTGTTTTCCAGTCGTTAATGTCCTTGCGGATTCGGGGGTCATCTTCATGTTGAGGGCGTACTACCAGACCATGTGCAGGGAAGTCTATTGTTCGGGCGAAGGTTTCTGTCTGCTCCCAGCTTGCAGTGAGCAGATGGGAAAAGTTGGTCTTGCCAGAGGCAATGCCGAACACTTCGATACCCAGCGTATCGTCGATCCAGGCTAGCATCTCTATATTCATGGAAAACATCCCGGTAAATGGATCTGGTCCGAAACTACCTTCACTACCGAGTCCTAAGGACAGACCGGCTAGCCTCATACCCAGGCGCGCTTTTTTTCTGGCCGCCTCAATTTGTGTGTCGGGGCGGGGAATTTCGCGGGTAAAGGTGCCCAGCTGGTCGGTATCAAAGTTGGTCATCAGCTTAACTTGGCAACCGATAGTGCTCGCTAATAGAGGAGCGATAATTTTCTCTTTTCTGTGTTTTGTAAGCAGGGCCACATGTGAGTTCCTGTATATGCTATTTTCTGAAATCATGATTTTTCTGTGTTCCAACCTTGTTATATCGGTTGGTCCTCATCAGAATGAGACAGCCAGAACGGTGCGGACTTTGCCGCACCAACAATCTATCAATCTGTGGCATTGTTACTCAGATATGCCATCTCTTAGATACCAATGTGGTCCGATATGACCGGCGTGGATCCATTCGAGGTAACGGCGCGCCTCATCAATACTAAGATAAGAGGGTTCTTGGGTGTGGTGATAACGCACGCAGACATAACATCCGGCCGCACGAGCGTAGGCACCTTTAAAGCCATTGTCGAGCATCTCCTTCCCTGAAACTCTGGCATCAAGGGCCTGTGCAAGTTCGAAAACCACGATTTTCGAACTTTTCTTCCGGAAACCGGAGATTGCCTTTTCTGTAATTTGATTCATGCTGTGTCCTCTTCATATCCAAAATACAGTTGACTCCCACTGAGGGCTAGCTTGGGCTAGGGGAAGCCCCCAAGCCCGGTACAACTAGATACTCTTCCAGACACCTTCGCCACGGCGCTCCAAAAGCTGACCCTCAGGAGCGATCTGGATAATGGTCAGCCAGCGGTTATTGACCAGTTGGTCGAGTACCGCATTTTTTGCAATGATGGCGTCCATCGCTTCCGTCGGCGCCTCGATGAAAGCCGACAAGCGCAAAGGCTCATGCTGCAAAATACTGCTGCTGTCGCGCAGGGACTGCTCCGATAGCCCCACGCGCAGGTCGCCACCATTGCCCTCCAGCACCCCGATGGTGCCACCCACCACATTGTGCAGGACCTTGTTACCGCAACCCTGCCGCTGGTTATCCACAATAGAGCCGTAATATTGCAGATTGATCCAGTTGGCGACCACCAGGGGGGCCGTCATGATCAGATTCAGGAGACTGAAATCCGCATCCTTGCTGGCATCGTAATCATGGAGGAAAGCTCTCCCTGCCAGATTCATCTTCCGCGTCCGCCAGCGGGGCGCGGCAATGAAGGCAGCGTTACCTGCCAACGCCCATTCGGGACGCACCTGCGACCAGTCGCGCCCACGGAAAGTCATATTCCGACTAACCGTATCAGGGTCCTGCAAATCCGGCTCCAGGCGCAGCATTCTTTCCAGCCGGGTAAGATTAGCAGCTTTGTCCAAGGCATCCTGTACCTCTCTGAAAAGTGAAGCATCCACCTGGTAGTCGCTCACTGTCCCCAAAATCTCTACCCGATCCGTAGTGGTATCGTGCAGTGCCGGTACAAAACAGGTCTCTGGGTTTAGCGTCCAGCCCTTTTCCACCAGCGCCGTACGAATCTGCCGGTCGTTGAGCAGCTGGGCCGCTGCCTTGGCATTGACCTCGCCCGTTTGCCCGGCACAGGCACCACAATCCAGACCCGCACGGTGGGGATTGTTGGTCGTAGAACTACCATGCCCCACCAACAGTACAATGGGAGCCACCTCTTGAGTCAGGCCCAGGCCCGTCAGAATGAACTCGGCCATCTTGACACGCTCATCCAGACTCAGAGAGGCCGGCAATGCGCAGAGCAACGCCACCCTTTCGTTCGTGGAAAGCCCCGCATCGTCGGGTGGCAGCGATGGCCGGTGCCAGGCCAGGGTATCGGCCAGCAGACGAGCCACATAGGAGATTCCGGCCGTCTCCACAAAAGAGAAACAGGATGCCGCCGAAAGCTTGAACTGCTTCCAAGTCGCCCCCCGGCGCAGGCGCCGAAAACGCCGGGTAGTGACCGCTTCCGGAGCCGCCTCGTGGACATGCACTGCGGGGTTGAGCAATACCGGGGACTGGGTCCTGGGTACCAGATCCCCCTGCCGCTGATAATCCAGCAACACCCCGAAAAACCCGGCGAAACCGATGGTTTCCAGGCTAGGCATCACCCCTTCCAGATGGCGGCGGAATACCTCCGAGCGCACGTCAATGCAAAATGCTGCCTGCACCTGAGTTTGTGGGGCGCTGGCCTTTCGTGATGGGCGCTGGCGAATACGCGCCGCCACCTGACGGCGGTAAGCGATTTCCGTAGCACGCAGCAGCACCTCACCACGCTGGGCATTGTCGCGGTCCACCTTTTTGTCATCTTGCGACCAGGCGCGGAGTTGCCGCTGCCAGCGCTCCACTACTTTCGGACTGGCACTCTGGCGCAGCATCGCCTCCCAGGTCATCCGGATGGTCAGCAGATCGAGCAGATCCTGATCTGCTCCTCCCTGCAGCTCTGCCTGCCACAGCAAATATCGGCACCAGCTCGCCCAGCCGCCAATGGACTTGAGCAAAACCAGCAGGTAAGCCTCCTCCTCCCCTTGGGGTATGTTCAAGGTCTGCATGGCCCAGACCCGGGCCTGCTCAGGTTCCGCAGACAAAGCCAGCAAAGGTGCACGAATCTTCTTCAGGCCCATGGGACTGAGACTATGATCGAGCAAGGTGTACTGCCGCCAGCTGCCGAACAGCCCCAGCTCAGGATCCTTGGGAAAGGACCAGAAGGACTGCCCACGGTCATAATAAGCGGCCAGAAAGTGGCTGATTTGCTCCACCACATACTGAGAGATGGAAGCATGTCCCTGACGATCCATCAGTTCCGGCAAGCGCGGCAGACGCATGGGCGTTTCCGGGGTTTCCTGGAGATAATTCCGCCATTCTTCCTCATCGGCAGACAAGCCCAGATCGTCGGCAGCGCGCTGGATGTCCACTATATCCAGCTTGCCGGTTTGCAATAAATCCGCATACCAGCGCCGATCCATGACCAGACGCTCACCCACACTGCCCTCCAGATCGGCCGTCACCTGACAGAAGGGGGTATCCGCGAAACCCCAGTAGGGATTGACCGCTACATAACTATCCAGAGGCCAGAGCGGTGCAATCCGCCGAATCACCCGCTCACAGAGCACTTCCGTATTTTCCAGAACATTGTTACTCACTGGTCACCTCCTTCATAGTCATGGATTCCTGATTACGTGCCACCGATTGCAAAGACTCCACGGCGAGATTCTTGCGCGGCAGCTTGACGCTGACCCGCTCCGACCAGAAACGGTGGGAAAACTGCTCTACCCAGTAATCGGTATACAAGCCGTTGTAGAGATAAGTAAACAAAGCCCACTGGACTTTTTTCGGCAGAACCATGTGTCCGGGGCCCTGCATGAAACTCAGGAACAGGAAACCCACTGCCGTCAATCCCACCAACACCATATATGCGCCCGATACGACGGGCATGGCACTGGTCAGGTCGGCACTAAAGCCCCACACGAACAAGGTGTGCAGCACCAGATAAATCAATCCCATGGCTACCGCCACCAGTACGGACACGATGCGATCCACAGCCGAATTAAACAGAAAGCCTTTGATCAAAATTTGCGATATAGCGGCAGCAATGATCAGCACCAGGGCAATCCACGCGGGTTCCACCAAGGGATTTTCTCCAAAGAGCCAGGCACCCCCTGCTGAGATCAGCAGTCCCAGGACCGTAGCCATAATCCAGACCGGAAAACTCGCTTTCTTCTTGGCACCTGCAGGCACTTGCCGCAACTGATCGGTAATACTGCCCGACGAAAGAAAAGCGTGTGCCTTATACAAGGAGTGTCCCACCAAGTGCAGCAGCGCCAACGGGAAAAGCCCCAAACCCAGTTCCAGAGACATGAAACCCAGTTGGGCCGTGGTAGACCAGGCCAGCATGGATTTGATGGAAGTCTGGGTGGTCATCACCAGAGAAGCGATCATGACCGTGGTCAAACCCGCTAATCCCAATAAAAGCAGGGCATCAGGTACCCGGATCAACAGTGCACTCGTGCGCAGCGCGACAATGGCCCCGCTATACACAATACCCGCATGCATCAAGGCAGACACCGGGGTGGGGGCCTCCATGACCTGGATCAACCAGCCATGGGCCGGGAAATGCGCGCTCTTCAAAAACACCGCCGCAACGATCAGCCAGGCAGCCACCTGCAAGGACATGGGTATACTTCCTGCCTGTTCGACGAAACTGCGGATGGCCACAAACTGGAGGCTTCCCACGCTGTGTCCGATCAACAGAGTAGCGGCCACCAGACAAAGATCCGCCGTCCTTGTGAACAAGGACTTTTTGTGGGCAGCCATGATGGCCTTGGGACGATCCCCATAAAATCTGAGCAGACGATTGACACTGAAGCCTACGGCAATGATGGCCAGGGTAAATAATCCGATGTTCCCGGAGATGACCGTCAGGAGAAAAAACCCGCCCGTAAAAGACAGAAGCCGGAAAAACCGGGCCTGCTGCGGATCACCGTCCAGATAGGCCACACTGTATTGGGCAATCATCACCAACACAAAGGACACCAGGCTTGCCAGGATCAAGGTCAAGGGATCAACCATTATGGAGAGTGGAAAATCGAAGTGCAAAACGGACAGCGGTATATTTATCAGAAGCAGGCTATTGCGCGCGCCCAGGGCAAAAAACAAGTCAGCGGCCAAAGCCAGCATCAGGGTAAAAACAGCCGTCCAACGGACCCGGTTACGGGTAGTAAGGGCCGATTGCCGGGTGGCCCGCACACCCGGAAGCGCCATTACAATCAGCCCGACAGGCATGAGTGCCAGCAATGCGCCGGCCAACCAGGGGGTAGGGAGTATCTGCATTTTTGTTGCCTCCAAGGATCAGGGGATCGGGAGAGACAATAACGGGATATAAATATTTATTCTAATTTATTTTATAAATTTTTGTGATTTATATAAATAAATAATTAGCTCAGGTTCACTCCTCAGCAACCGGGAAAATGCGGTGGAATAAAGCAGGTAATGCTTGCATGGAAGGAAAATTTCAAATTCAGGCGCCACACTTCGCCGCTTTTGTGCTACGGATGAAACCGGGTTACCAACGACAAATCCGTAGATCGCTCCCGCGCATACCGTCCCGGCGGACAACCCATGACCCGCTTAAAGGCCACGTTGAAGGCGCTTTCGGATTCGTAACCCAGTGCGCAGGCGATAACGGAAACAGACTCATGACCGCGTGCAAGTCGATCCGCAGCAAGCAACATGCGCCAGCGCGTCAGATATTCCATCGGTGTATCACCAACGATATTTTTGAAGCGGGCTGCAAAGTTGGAACGGGACATGCCTACATGTTTTGCTAAGGTCAACAGGTTCCAGTGGCGCCCCGGATCCGCATGCAGGGCAACCAGTGCCGCACCGATATGACGGTCGGCCATGGCGAATAACCAACCGGTCTCCTGCCCGGAATGATGCGCCAAGAACAACCGCAAAGCCTGAATCAACAGCACCTGCGCGAGATGGTTAGCCAGCAGATCACTACCGGGCTGCGGTTCACGCAGCTCCTGCATCAGTCGTTCTATAGATTGCTGCAGAGCGACCCGGTCTGATTCTTCGCGCACCTGAATAACGGGCGGCAAGAGGCCGAGCAAAATTTTTGCCTGTGGATCCACAAATTCGAAATATCCCCCGACCCCGCTGCAGTCTCCACCACCATTGAGCGTGACCACAGCTCCCATCTGGATGCCGGAAATCAGATCCATGACGTCCTGTGCAGGTGCCTCTGCATCACTGCCGAAGCGGAATGCACAATCGCGTGGCAACAGCACACAGTCGCCAGCCGTCAGCGCCAGAGGTGGATCTACTCCCTCCACCCATAACCAACAACGCCCGGTAGTCAGGGCATAGCACTTGATGCCCGGACCAGGAGGAAAATCCAATGCCCATCGGCCGGCAACATTAAGACCACGAGAGGCGTAGCTTCGCGGCCGGAGCAGAGACAACATATCCGAAAGAGGGTCCATGGATTGCCTTGAGGTATTGAGCCCGGTTGATAAAGTTAAAGTTTGCAGCGCATCCCCTTGTAAGCCATGCCAGATCAGTCGCGGAAATAATCACAGTTCTCAAGGTCATCAAGCAGGGACGGCCCACGCGGTTGCCAGTCCATCTGCTCGCGCGTCCAGAGGCTAGAGCTGGGGTTGTCCAGCGCAATAAACGCGCCCAGCCAACCATAGTGTTTCAGTGCTTCTTCGGGGGTCATGGAGCGGACCGGCAAATCCAGTCGCTGCCCAATCACGCCAGCAATATCACGCATCATAATACCCTCCTCGGCGACACCGTGATATCGGGCTCCAGCGCTGCCTTTTTCCAGCGCCAGCCGAAACAATTTTGCCGCGTCGTCATGGTGTATAGCCGGCCAGCGATTACAGCCATCGCCCACAAACGCCATTTCCTTTTTTTTACGCGCCGTCAGAATTATCTGCCGCACCAGACCGTTATCGCCCATACCGTGCACAGAGGGGGACAGCCGCACCATGGATGTGCGCACGCCTCGCATCGCCCAAGCTTCAAGAACCGACTCGGTGATTGCGCGACCATAACCCGGTGAAGCTGGATCGGGCTTATCTGCCTCCAGTGCAGGCAAGCCTCGCATGACACCAGTAGCGGCCATACCCAAAGTCCCAAACGTAGCCACCAACGGACGTTCTGAACCTTGCAAGGCAGCGCTCAGCGCATCTATGGCACGACGATCGGCGTCAGTCACCACTTTCAGAAAGCGTCCCACAATGCCACCCGGCACGCCACCCGCCAATATATACAGGCGGTTACGCCAGGAAGCATGGGATAAGCCATGTATAAAAGCCAGGTGGATCACGCCATCGCTGCGTGCCGCTGCGGTACGCAGACTCTCAAGGTCAGCCAGATGGCCCTGCTGCGGCTCTACTCCCTGCTTTCGCAGCAACGTAGCCGCCTGCCTGGAGCGGGCCAGTCCAGTCACATGGTGGCCATTTTCCTGCAACTCCCGCACAACCGCCCTGCCAATAAAACCGGTCGCACCGGTCACAAATACACGCATGCTGAGATTCCTTCGATGACCCTGGAAATCAGAAAATATACGCAGCCATGTCCGTAGTCACCATGTGTCAGACTCCGAAGTTTTTTTGCGATCGTCCAGTTTCATACCGCTCTGACTACGACGCACAGACCCTCTTCTGCCAGAAAGCCGTTCACCACCTTCATGTAAATTCAGAGATGATGACGCAACTCGGGCCACAGATGCAGCAGTCGGTCGGTAATGAATTGCTCCTGGGAAACGGAAAAGTCCAGGAACTTCTGTGCCGTAGACGACAAATGTTTACCCTTGGGATACACCAGAAACCATTGGCGCAAGATAGGAAAGTCCTCTGCCTCCAGCACCTCGATGGGACCACCAGTCCCCTCCAGCGCCAGGGAGTGGATGGAAAGAATGGATACCCCGAGGCCACTGGCCACCGCATGCTTGATCGCCTCGTTACTGCTCAGTTCCATGACAATATGGGGCCGCAGGTTTTTTTCCGCGAACAATCTCAGGTAGGCATGGCGCGTCCCCGAGCCCGACTCGCGAATCAGAAAAGGCGCCTTGGAGATGGCCGCCAGCGATACAGGTTTTTCCAGGCGGGTCAATGGGTGTCCACGCGGGACCATGACCGTGAGCGGATTCAAGGCAAAAGGAACTGACTCCACATCGACTTCGTCATCGGGTACCTGCCCCATCACATACAGATCATCCTCGCCGTTTTGGATGCGTTGGATAATCTCATCACGATTACTGACTTTCATACTGAATTCAATGCCCGGAAACTGCCCACCAAAAGCCGCCAGCAACTCGGGAGCAATATATTTGGCCGTTGTCACCACCCCCAGACGTAATTTTCCCCGGCGGATACCCTTGCGATCGGCGATTTGCGCCTCGAGGTCTTCAAAAGTGCGGAATAAATCCCGACAAGCCGCATACAAGTCCTCTCCAGCCCCCGTCGGCCGGATGGTCTTCCCCATTTTTTCGAACAAAGGCAGACCAATGGCCTCCCCCAATTTCTTCATTTGCAGCGAGATGGTGGGCTGCGCCAGGAAAAGCTCGTCGGCGGCTTCCGTAAAACTCCCGGTACGGATGATGGCCGCAAATATCTGCATCTGACGAAAGGTCACATGCCGTGAAAGAGAATGCAGGTTTTGCGTCATGGTTTCTCTGGATATGTGGCGGCTGAGTCGAGTAGAGAGAGCATCAGAGCAATCTACCGGTATTCATGCATTGTTGCCAAGCATGTGGCTGGATATTTTCCCGATATACTCCGCCGCATTGCCGCTTTCATCCACGCTGGAAGAGTCGCCATGCTCAGCATGTTTTTCGCGCCTCCATGCATGATGCGACCTCACGGCTTCCGAGTAGTCGATAGGCCCCCAACAGACTGTCCTAGTCAATGGGGCCTACCACAGTACTTCCTCGGGGTGCAGAGAACCCTGCCGCACGGTGCGGGTTCATGGGAAGAAAATGGAACTCCAAGCCCTTGCATTTGATTTAGATATGTTCTATTATTATTCAGTGTATATTACAGAACTGTGATATATCTTCCTCTATTCCACCACCGCAAGGAGATTCAGTGATGAAACTAACCAGTATGGAAGGCAAACATGTTCCTCAAGCAACTTTTCGTACCCGCGTAGACAACCAGTGGCGCGATGTCACCAGTGACCAGATTTTCAAGGGGAAAACCGTCATCGTGTTTTCGTTACCGGGTGCTTACACGCCCACCTGCTCTTCCAGCCACCTGCCCCGTTATAACGAGCTGGCTCCGACTTTCCACGAAAACGGCGTGGATGATATCCTCTGTTTTTCGGTCAATGATGCCTTTGTGATGGATGCCTGGGCCAAAGAACTGGGTGTGGAAAACATACACCTGGTGCCGGATGGTAACGGTGAATTTACCCAGGGCATGGGCATGCTGGTCGACAAAAGTGATCTGGGTTTTGGCAAGCGTTCATGGCGTTATTCCATGCTGGTTAAAGATGGGATCATTGAAAAAATGTTCATCGAACCCGACAAGCCCGGTGATCCTTTTGAAGTCTCCGACGCCGACACCATGCTCCGTTACATCAATCCTGAGGCTCGGGATCCGGAGTTCATCACGGTCTTTACTCGCGAGGGTTGCCCTCACTGCGCCCGGGCCAAGGCGTTGCTGAAAGAGCGGAATCTGGTTTTTGAAGAAATCCATACGGGGATGGGGACTGGAATCAGTTCTCGCAGCATTCGTGCAGTCAGTGGCCGTTCGACAGTTCCCCAGGTATTTATAGGAGGACGCCATATCGGCGGGGCGGATGATCTGGAAAAATACCTCCGCAAATAACTCAGAGCTAACCAGCGTCGTATTCTCCGGATACGACGCTTCACACGCGTATATAATCCGCCCGGCAAGACAATACTTGCCAGCACAAAAGGATGACAGTTGATGGACCACCAACCACCCTATGATTTGATTGTGATTGGCGGCGGTAGTGGCGGTATCGCCACTGCCAACCGCGCTGCCCAGTATGGGGCCAGAACCGCCCTGATCGCCGAAGGCCCGCTGGGAGGCACCTGCGTCAATGTCGGTTGTGTCCCCAAAAAAATATTCTGGAATGCCGCGCATCTGGCAGAACAGATGCGTATGGCCGAAGAATACGGCTTTACTCCAGTCGCGCCGGATTTTCATTGGGAACAGCTCAAGGCCCGAAGAGATGCCTATATTCATCGCCTGAATGGCCGCTATGCCCAGGGCTTGAATGGCAATGACGTCACCTTGCTGCGGGGTCACGCTCGTCTGCATGGGGCGCATCAGGTAGAAGTCGATGGCCAGATTCTGCAGGCAGCGCATATTCTCATTGCTACCGGTGGTCAACCAATGTGGCCGGATATTCCCGGCGCCGAACTGGGCATCACTTCGGATGGTTTTTTTGCGCTGAAACAAAAGCCACGCTGCGTCGCTATTGTCGGGGCAGGTTATATTGCTGTGGAGCTAGCCGGTGTTCTCCATGCCCTGGGCAGTGATGTTTCCCTGGTCATGCGCCGCCATCATTTTCTCAACGACTTTGAGCCCATGCTCCGCGAACATCTCATGGACGCCATGCTCCATCAGGGAATCAACCTGCTTGCCCAGCGTCAGGTCCGCGCACTGGAGCAACGGGAAGATGGTTTATGCCTGCATTTTCAGGATGGCGACTGCCTGGGCGGTCTGGATACGGTCATTTGGGCTATTGGCAGACAACCCAACAGCAGCGATCTGGGGCTTGAGAGTGTCGATATCCAGCAGGACGCCCAGGGATTTATTCCTGTTGACACCTTTCAGAACACCACCAGCTCCGGCATTTATGCCCTGGGTGATGTGACCAGAGCCCCCGCTCTGACCCCCGTAGCCATTGCTGCCGGGCGCCGACTGGCAGATCGTTTGTTTAACCAGCAAGCCGACCGTCATCTGGATAGTTCACTGGTGCCGACGGTGATTTTCAGTCACCCGCCCATTGCTACTGTAGGAATGAGTGAGACCGCCGCCCGGGAACAATACGGGGACGAGTCCGTCAAGGTTTACCAGACCCGCTTCACCCCCATGCTGCGCGCATTTTCCGAAGAGCCGGAAAAAACCGCCATGAAACTGGTAACGGTCGGCCGGGAGGAAAAAATTGTCGGCCTGCATGCCATTGGTGATGGCGTCGATGAAATGTTGCAGGGATTTGCCGTAGCTCTGCGCATGGGGGCCTGCAAGCGGGATTTTGATGACACCATTGCCATCCATCCTACCAGCTCCGAAGAACTGGTCACTTTGCGCTGATCGCTCACCCGAGCGGGCCGCGCAGGCAACATGACTGTATAAGTATAAGCAGTCTGTTACTTGCGCCGGCTGTGCAGGTGTTTGAGGGCTTCCGGCCCCACAGAAAGGCCGCAATCACACTGGGGGCAATCGGCCAGAAGGGGAACCGTACTGGCCAGTATCGACCGCACTCTTTCCATACCCTCATGCATTACCGCATCAATGGCTTCCATGGTAATGGGCTCACTGGACTTACCTGCCGCCGGATTGACGACCAGAGACAAGGGCGCATAACACAAGCCGATTTCCCGCGCCAAAACTGCTTCCGGGGCGCCGGTCATCCCGACAATGTCCCCGCCATCTCTTTCAATGCGCCGTATTTCGGCGATGGTTTCCAGGCGAGGACCCTGAGTTGCTGCATAGGTGGCCCCATCCAGCGCTGCGACATCCGACACTTTTGCTCCCTGCAGCAGGCGCTCGCGAATACTTCGACAATAGGGCTCGGAAAAATCAATATGTACCACCATGCTTTCGCCCCCTTCAAAAAAGGTGCCGGGGCGTCCACTAGTATAATCAATCAACTGATCCGGCACGCAAATGACACCGGATTGCATCGCTTCACTGATGCCACCCACCGCCGCCACCGCAATGACGTGCGTCACGCCCACATGGTGCAAGGCCCAGATATTGGCCCGATAATTCACCCGATGCGGGGGAATGGTGTGCCCATATCCATGCCGAGCCAGAAAAACCACTTCCTGTCCACCCAGATCCCCAAAAGTCAGGGGGCCGGAAGCTTCGCCGAAAGGCGTCCGCACCACCCGGCGATTGCGAATCTGCAGATTGTTAAGCCGGGTTAAACCACTGCCGCCAATAATGCCGACCACACCCATCAGTGATCCTCCGGGAGCACAAAAATGCCGGGGGCATTACGTCCCAGCCCTCGGGCATCCAGGCCATAACCAAATACGAAGCGATCGGGGACTTCCAGGCCCACATAATCTACCTGCAGATCGACAGAACGCGGCCGTATCTTGCTTACCATCACCGCTGTATGAACGGCGACGGCCCCTTCGTCCATGCAAAAATCCTGAATGGATTTGAGGGTGATACCCTCATCAAGAATATCATCCACCAGTAACACGATAGCGCCCGCGAGAGATTCCTTGGGACGGGTGCGCCACTGTAATTCACCACCACTGGTTTCCGAGCCATAACGACTGACCTGCACACAATCCAGGGTCATGGGAAAATGCAAATGGGGCATGAGTTGCCCTACCACCACAATCGCACCGGTCAATACACAGAGCAGGACAATCGGGCGATGGGGCGTCAGATGTTCAAGGTCTTTATTAATGGCAACGGCCATCCTCTGGATGGCCGCTTCCACCTCTTCCGCACTGAACAGGTGCTCAGCGGGTCCCAAATGGGTCGGTGTCATCTTGGCATCAATAGGTAAAGGTGACCACGTCGTCGTCCATGGCCTGCTCGATTACATAAGCGCCACCGACTACGTCAGATACTTCAGGAATCAGGTCTTCCTTGGTGCAATCCCACAGTTCGAGGGTGGGAGTACAAACAAAGAACTTCACGCCCGCTTCATGGGCATCCTTGATAAAATCATAGACACTCTTGGGGCTGCCGGGCATTACGAACATTTTTTCGGCCACACCCTTTTTGGCCAATTCACCAGCGCGAGCGGTCAGCACCACTTCCACATCAAAATCCATGGCAGCAGCTACAGTCGCCTGGAAGAAAGGTGCACCCAGCTCCTGGGGATTGGAAGGATCGGTGTTTACCATAACCATCAACAATTTATCAGCCATCTGTATCTCCTTAAAAATTCGGCCTGCACATCATAGCCGTCCCAATCCGCCACCGCACCATGAAATGATTGATTACACCATAAAAAGTCACGCATTCCAGGCGCTGCGCTTAGACGTCTTCTTCCTCTTCCAGCAAAATTTCACGACGGGTACGGGTACTGCGGGTGAGAATATCTCTTTCTTCAGCCAGTGCCCGCTTGGCGACCTGAATAGCCTCCAGTAGATCCTCGCGCTTGGACTCCATCAGATCACCACCGGCATCCATCAGCCTGGCGGTTTTTTCCTGAATTTCGTCAATCAGCACAGCAATACGTTCTTCAGCCAATGATTCGAGGTTGTAAAAGCGCTCTTTACCCTTATCCATGGCTCTGCGTAATTCCTGGCGGGTTTCTGCACCACTGGCAGGGGCCAACAGCAAAGCGCCCACTGCTCCAACCAGAATACCCACTACAAAACCTTCCGCGTTTCTCATGGCCTTTCTCCTCGCCGTTTCCGGCTTTACCGTTTTCGTGAAAAATAGCGCCAGCCGGTGCGCAACGCCCGGTACCACATACCGAGCTCCTGCACTGGCTGAACCAGGGTTTCGGTAGTTTCCATAATTTCCCGACTGAGATATTTCATCGTGGAATCCACCCTGCTCATTTGTGCCCGACCGACCTGGGTCATTTTCTTGATGTCTGCCAATGCCGACTTAAGCTCGAAAAGGAGCGGGCCGACATCCTGTTCGGCGCGAGCCAGCAATCTTTCCAGGCGCAGGAAGGTGCGGATAAACACGCCCGCAGTCACCGCAATGATCAGCAAAATAATGATCATGACGACGGCAATAACGGTAATACCTGCGTCAATACCCATACTTCCTCCCAGCACTTGAAAACGCGTGACAAGCTGTCGACAACCATAAATATCAGCCCGGCCACCATATAGAACCATTATAGGCAGTAACGGCCCGCCGGGTAAAATACTTCCCCTCTTATCCGCTGCTGCTGTGGAAATGCTGCCACAACAACAATAGTAACAAGATAACGCCGGCACTGCTCAACACGAACACTGCTGCAGCTCCGCAATCCTTGGCGCGAGCTACCAGGGGATGAAATTCAGGGCTAACCAGATCAGCCAGGGACTCCAAAGCCGTATTCAATAATTCTGCTGCCATCAACATGGCCATGAGCAGCAGCGCCATTCCCCACCACATCAGCGAAGCATGTACCCATATCAAAACCACCACAGTGCCGGATAATGCCCATAATTCCGCACGGAAACTGGCTTCTTCCCGGGCGGCTATACCCAGTCCGTGGAGGCCGTAACGGGCACGTCGCCAGATGGGCTGGTTTTTATTCACCAGCCACCCTGCTCACGCAGGGACAAGGGCTCCCCATCACCCACAATAAAATGGTCCAGCAAGCGCAGATCCAACAATTGCATGGCACTTTCCAGCCTTCGGGTCAACGCCAGGTCCGCAGAGCTGGGCTCTGCCACCCCGGAGGGGTGGTTATGGGCGACGATCAAAGCGGCCGCATTCAATTCCAAGGCTCGCTTGAGGATTTCCCGAATATGTACCGTTGCTCCATCAATGGTCCCCGAAAACATTTCTTCCCACTTTATAACCCGATGTCGGTTATCCAGAAAAATCACAGCGAATATTTCCCGGCAGCGATCACGCAAACTGGCCGACAAATACTGGCGCACTCGTTGTGGTGAATCCAGACAGCCACCCCTTTGCCATTCTTCTGCCAGATGTCGGCGCCCCATCTCCAATACCGCCTGCAGTAAAGCATATTTCGCATCGCCCATGCCATGATAAGCACAAAACTGGTCACGGCTTGCCGTCAACAAGGCGCGCAGCCCGCCAAAGCCCTGCAACAATTCCCGGGATACATCCACCGCGCTCTTCCCAACCACGCCAACCCGCAAGAAAATCGCCAGTAATTCGGCATCCGACAAGCTCTGGGCGCCTTGCTGTAGCAACCTCTCCCGGGGACGCTCGTCCACCGGCCAATCAGTAATAGCCATTTGCTCCCTCCTTCCCTTACACTGGGATTATCATGAGTACTCTATTCAACACGACGGAACCCTTGGCTGGCAAACGAATTCTACTGGGAATTTGTGGCAGCATCGCCGCCTATAAAAGCCCGGAACTCGTCCGTGCGCTGACCCGGCTGGGCGCCGAAGTAAGGGTGGTGATGACCCGCAGTGCGGGCCAGTTTGTCACCCCCATCACATTACAGGCGCTGAGTGGCTATCCGGTGCGTCAGGATTTGTTTGCCGCCGAAGAAGAAGCGGCCATGGATCATATTCGTCTGGCGCGCTGGCCGGACGCCGTTGTCGTCGCCCCGGCATCCGCTCACAGCCTGGCCCGCTTTGCATTGGGCCTCGGCGATGATCTGCTCAGCACCCTGTTGCTGGTAACCCGGGCGCCGGTTTTTCTGGCTCCAGCCATGAATGCCAGCATGTGGGCACATCCTGCTACCCAGGCGCATGCGCGGCAACTCTGCGAATATGGGGTGCAGCTTCTCGGGCCGGAGGCTGGCGCTCTGGCCTGCGGTGAAGAGGGTGCGGGACGCATGCTGGAACCGGAACAGATTGTCGCGCAACTACATCTGGCCTTGGCGCCGAAAATGCTCGCCGGTAAACAGATACTCATCACTGCAGGACCAACCTGGGAAAGCCTGGATCCAGCCCGGGGCCTCAGCAATCGCGCCAGTGGCAAGCAAGGCTTCGCCCTGGCCCAGGCCTGCGCCGAAGCGGGTGCCCAGGTGCAGCTCATCAGCGGCCCCAGCCAAGAAGCAACCCCTCCGGGCGTATTACGGGTAAATGTCACTTCTGCCCAGGAAATGCTCGAAGCCACC
Source organism: Acidithiobacillus marinus (assembly GCF_002847505.1). Taxonomy (GTDB): domain Bacteria; phylum Pseudomonadota; class Gammaproteobacteria; order Acidithiobacillales; family Acidithiobacillaceae; genus Acidithiobacillus; species Acidithiobacillus marinus. Next base: position 182,899 of record NZ_MXAV01000004.1, on the reverse strand, counting down.
CTGCGGGCATTGGCAACTCCCACAGATTTATTTATTGCCAACGCCGCTGTAGCCGACCATCGCCCGGCACTGCAAAGCACGCAGAAACTACCCAAAACAGCCCTGTCTGAATCGCTGACCTTAATCGTCAATCCAGATATTGTGTCCACCGTCAATCAGCACGCCCTGCGCCCGCGTGTCATCGTCGCGTTCGCGGCGGAAACCCGGGATCATCTCGCATCAGCACGCAACAAAGCCGCGCAGAAAGGCGCAGATATCATAGTAGTCAATGACATCAGCCACAACGAGACGGGAATGGGTGCTGAGAGCAATGCCTGTAGCATTATTGAGGGATCAGATCTGACCGAAATCCCGACCTGCAGCAAAATCGACCTGGCCAGGCACCTGATCCGCCATATCGCAGAAAATCACTTCGCTTTAAAGGTTACCGAGCACCATGGAACAGTTACAAATTCGCATTCTTGATCCGCGCATCGGCAAGTTATGGCCACTTCCACATTATGCTAGTGAAGACGCTGCCGGCATGGATTTACGGGCCTGCCTGGAAGCCCCTTTACATCTGTTACCGAACACCGTGGAACTCATATCCGCAGGTTTTGCCATGCATATCGCGGATCCCGGAGTCACCGCATTATTACTCCCACGTTCGGGACTCGGTCATCGCGGACTGGTGTTAGGTAATCTTACCGGGGTCATTGATGCGGATTATCAGGGGCCGGTCAAAATGTCCCTGTGGAATCGCGGGCAGGAAGCCATCATCATCGAACCCGGAGAACGGGTCGCGCAGATGGTACTGGTCCCCGTCATCCGGCCGAAAATTCTGGTGGTTGAAACCTTTGCTGCCACCGAAAGAGGTAGTGCCGGTTTCGGCAGTACCGGACAGCAGTAAGCGCTCAGATTATTTTTTGGGCATATAAACAGCGCAGTAACCGCGCGGACTGATTTTACCGGCGACCACTTTGCAGGCTCCATCTTCATTGGGCTTGGCCCCGGGAATGAAGAACTTGCAATTGCTGCACATTTCCTTGCCATTGGGGTGCGTCACATATTGTACCGATGCCTGTGTAGCCTTGCTGGTTGCAGCTTCGGCCACGTTAGCCAGCACCGCAGGCGCCACGGCTGCGGCAATGACCACCTTCCCACTGGATTTGAACCATTCACGACGGGTGAACTTCTGCATACATCACTCCTTTTGGTTGCATATCGCCAGAAAAGCGATACCTCACCAATATAGTACAAAGTGATGTTGAATGTGTAGCAGAAAAAGACCAGGAACCAAACAAAACCGGCCAGGACTGAGGTCACTGGCCGGTTCCAGGAGCTTGTCGCACAGCTAGGAGATCAGGAAGCTTCAGCTGCTGCCTGACGATCCACCAGCTCAACAATGGCCAGAGGGGCATTGTCACCTGCCCGGAAACCATATTTGACGATCCGTAGATAGCCACCGGGACGCGCTGCATAATGGGGGCCCAGATCATCAAAAAGCTTGACCACCGCCTGACGATCACGCAAACGGGAGAAAGCGAGACGCCGCCGAGCAACCGTAGCTTCCTTGGCCAAGGTGATCATGGGCTCCGCAAAACGCCGCAGTTCCTTTGCTTTAGGGAGCGTGGTCACAATACGCTCATGGTGAAACAAGGACACCATCATATTGGCAAACATGGCTTGCCGATGGCTGCTATTTCTATTTAATTGCTTACCACTTTTGCGATGACGCATAACCCATTCCTTCTACCAAATTCTGAACATTAGCCGTTGGCATCAACGTCTGCGCTGCGCCCGGCGACCGGAGGCAGGTTTTCCGGAGGCCAGTTCTCGATACGCATACCCAGACTGAGACCATGGGCCACCAGCACTTCCTTGATTTCGGTGAGTGACTTTTTGCCGAGATTGGGGGCTTTCAATAGCTCCTGCTCGGATTTTTGGACCAGATCACCAATGTAAAATATATCCTCTGCCTTGAGACAATTGGCAGAGCGCACGGTCAGTTCCAGATCATCTACCGGACGCACCAGCAGTGGCATCTGATCCTGCCCACTCTGGGCCTGCGAGGCTTCGGGAGCTTGCTGATTTTCAGCGCCGGCGAGCACACCCAATTGACTACGAAGAATACGTGCAGCCTCCTGAACCGCCCACACCGGATCAACCACTCCATTGGTCTCCACATCCAGTACTAAACGATCCAGATCCGTCCGCTGTTCCACACGGGCACTTTCAACCTGATAGCTGACCTTCAAAACCGGGCTGAAGCTGGCATCCAGGGCCATCACCCCGATGCGCTTTTCGTGATTATGGCGACGACTGGCGGCGGCATCATATCCCCGACCTTCATCAATGCGTAGATGCAGAACCAGCTCCACGTCCCGGGTCAGGGTAGCAATGACTTGATCAGGATTGGCCACTTCAATACCGTGCTCGGAAACAATATCCGCACCGGTCATCATTCCCGGTCCCCGTTTCTGCAGCTTCACCTGAACATCACTGCGTCCTTGGGAACGAACCGCAAGCATTTTCAGGTTAAGCAGAATATCTACAACATCTTCCTGCACCCCTTCAATACTTGAATATTCATGCAGAACGCCTTCAATCTCTACCTCGGTCACCGCAGCCCCCTTGAGAGAGGAAAGCAGAATGCGACGTAAGGCACTGCCCAAGGTGTGACCGAAACCACGTTCCAGAGGGCCCAAAGACAGACGCGCACGACGTGCAGAAATTTCTTCAATATCTACGCCCTGGGGGCGCAACAGATCACCAACATCAGTCATAAGCTTTCCTCAACCCCCGGTCTTACTTAGAGTACAACTCCACGACGACCTGTTCGTTCAAATCCGGTGCGATATCTTCACGCGCTGGCATGGCTTTGATGGTGGCACTCAGCGATGCGGCATCCATACTCACCCATTCCGGAAAACCCCGACCGCCTGCCGCTTCAACCGCAGAGACAATGCGCACATGCTGACGGGCTGACTCGGCTACACTCACCACATCTCCGGCCCGCACCTGGTAAGAAGGAATATCGACACGACGACCATTTACGAGCACATGACCATGACGAACCACCTGCCGTGCTTCAGCACGAGAAGCACCAAAACCGAGACGATAGGCCACATTGTCCAGACGAAGCTCCAGCAAACGCAAGAGGATTTCACCGGTAACGCCACGCTTTTGACTCGCCTGCTCAAAATAGCGGCGGAACTGCCCTTCCAGAACACCATAAATCCGGCGAATTTTCTGCTTTTCACGCAGCTGACCGCCGTACTCACTGACTCTTCCCCGGCGCTGACCATGTTGACCCGGCGCATAGGCGCGAATACTTACCGGACACTTATCCGAAAAGCACTTTTCGCCTTTCAAAAAAAGCTTGCCACCTTCACGGCGACATAAACGACAACTGGGACCCGTATATTTAGCCACTAACAACCTCCACCTAAAATTTATACACGCCGCTTTTTAGGCGGACGGCAGCCGTTATGAGGAATCGGCGTGACGTCGCGAATACTCGCAATGCGAAAGCCGATAGAATGCAATGCCCGAACCGTACTTTCCCGACCTGGTCCGGGGCCACGCACTTCTACATCCAGATTCTTGACACCATATTCCTGCGCTTTTTTCCCAGCGTTTTCCGCTGCCACCTGAGCGGCAAAGGGAGTACTTTTACGCGATCCGCGGAAACCCGAACCACCAGAACTCGCCCAAGTCAAAACATTACCCTGACGATCGCTGATGGTAATGATGGTATTATTAAAGGATGCATAAATATGCGCGACCCCGTCGAGCACGTTCTTCTTTACTTTCTTCCGCACGCGGGAGTTTGTCTGTGTTTTCGCCATTACCGGAATCTTCCTAGTTAACGTGTGATCGATTTGGCAGGACCTTTACGAGTCCGTGCGTTCGTCTTGGTGCGTTGCCCATGAACCGGGAGCCCACGGCGATGCCGTATGCCCCGATAGCAACCGAGATCCATCAAGCGTTTGATGTTCATGGTGACCTCACGACGAAGATCACCTTCAACCAGAAACTTGGCCACCTCGGCACGAATGCGTTCCAGCTCCGGTTCGCTGATGTCCTTGACGCGCATGTCAAAAGCAATCTCCGCCGCAGTCAAAATACGTTGCGAACGGTTTCTGCCAATCCCGTAAATATAGGTCAAGGCAATTTCAATTTGCTTGTTGTTTGGAATATTTACACCAGCAATGCGGGCCATCCGCAACTCCTCCAAAAGACCAAGTGGGACAAGCCCACAGACTGATAAATTTAGCCGCCTTAACCTTGACGCTGTTTGTGACGGGGCTCCACACAAATAACCCTTACAACGCCGTTTCGACGAACAATCTTACAATTACGACATAATTTTTTTACAGACGCCCTGACTTTCATCACATTCCCCTATTTGGCACGATATATAATGCGACCCTTGGTTAAATCATAGGGCGTCATTTCTACAGTCACCTTATCACCTGGCAAAATGCGGATATAATGCATTCGCATTTTGCCAGATATATGGGCATTGACCACATAACCATTTTCGAGTCGCACCTTGAAGGTGGCACTTGGCAAGTTTTCAATGACCTCACCCTGCATTTCCAGAGTATCTTCTTTCGACATCTAATCCTTATCCCTCACCGCTTCCACGATTCTGGCAAAAACCACATCTGTCTCACCATGACCATCAATACGGTGATAGGCAGGACGATCGTGATAATAAGCCACCAAGGGGGCTGTTTCAGCTTCATAAACAGCCAACCGTTTTCTGATTACATCTGGATGATCATCTTCCCGTTGAACCACATCAGCACCGCAAATATCACACTTACCACTGGTCTGGGCAGGGTGATACAGCACATGATAGATGGCCCCACACCCGGAACAGACACGCCTTCCAGAAAGTCGCTCTACAATCTCTTCATCGTCAAGAGCGATATGCAGCACCGCAGAAATCTGACTCCCACCGCGCTCTAACAAGGCATCCAGCGCATTCGCCTGATGAACAGTCCGCGGAAATCCGTCAAAAATCACACCCGCCAGAGCATCTTCTAAAGTCAAGCGTTCGGCGACAATATCCATGATGATATCATCGCTGACCAAAGCGCCTGAATCCATCACTGCAGCTGCACGTCGACCAATTTCACTGCCAGACTGAACAGAGGCGCGGAGCATATCACCCGTAGAGACATGAGGCAAGTGTAAATATTGAGACAGACGTTGAGCCTGCGTCCCTTTACCTGCTCCAGGAGCCCCCAGAAAAATAATATGTTTGGCCAAGCTTAACGTCCGCCCAGTGGGTTTTTGCGAATCAAGCCTTCATATTGATGGGTTAAGAGGTGACTCTGAATCTGACCCATAAGATCCATCATGACTACTACCACAATCAAGAGGCTGGTACCGCCCAAATAAAAAGGTACATTATATTCCACGATGAGAAACTCGGGTAACAAGCACACCAAGGTCAGATAAATAGCCCCCCAGAGGGTCAGGCGAGTCAAGATCTTGTCCATGTACCGGGCCGTATGTTCACCAGGACGAATACCCGGTACAAAAGCTCCCGATTTCTTGAGATTGTCAGCCGTATCCCGGGGATTGAAAACCATCGCCGTATAAAAGAAGGCAAAAAACACAATGGCTGTCGTAAAGACCACCACATACAGTGCAGATCCGGGACTCAAGGCCTGACCGAAACGCGCCAGCCATTCCATTCCTGGCACATGCGCAAACCAACCGGAAAGGGTGGCTGGTAGCAACAGAATACTGGTAGCGAATATGGGCGGAATAACACCACTCATATTGACCTTGAGAGGCATATGGGTACTTTGCCCACCATAAATCTTGCGGCCAACCTGCCGCTTGGCATACTGAATTGGCAATCGCCTTTGTGCGCTTTCCATAAACACCACGAAGGCCGTTACCAGCAGTGCCAGCACAAAGAGAGCGACTACAAAAAGAGGTTGAAACTGTCCTGTTTGCATCAATTCGAAGGTTGTACCAATGGCATCAGGCAAACCCGCTACAATCCCGGCAAAAATGATCAAAGAGATACCGTTACCAATTCCACGCTCGGTAATCTGCTCTCCAATCCACATCAGGAATACGGTTCCGCAAGCCAATGAAATCGTGGTGGTAAACAAAAACAAAGGACCCGGATCAATAACCACGGGCACATGGCCGGCGTGCATCTTTTCAATGGCCACAGCAATACCAAGGCCTTGCATCAGAGCCAGGCCCACAGTGGCATAACGCGTGTATTCGGTAATTTTACGGCGACCGGATTCCCCTTCTTTTTTCAGTTCTTCGAGCTTGGGGAAAACCGAACCAGCCAACTGAAAAATAATTGAAGCACTGATATAGGGCATGATTCCCAGCGCAAAAACCGTAAGACGCGACAAAGCACCACCTGAGAACATGTTGAACATGCCCAGGATGGTGCCCCTTTGTGCATTGAAAAAAGAGGCCATAGCCGCAGGATCAATACCCGGAACCGGAATATGGGCTCCAATCCGGAACACCAGTAAGGCACCCAGCAAAAAAAGAATGCGGTTACGTAATTCATTGATCTTACCAGCACCTTGTGCGGCGCCTGCGATATTACGTAACCCGGCCATTATTCTTCGACCTTTCCACCAGCACTTTCAATAACGGCCTTGGCACCCGCAGTCACCCGTAAACCACGAACTGTAATGGCTTGGTCGAGTTCTCCAGTCATAATGACCTTCACCACATCGGGGCTACCGCGCACTATACGGCGCAGGATCAGTGCTTCCATATTGACCACGCCGTCAATGGCGGCATTTTGCAATTGGGTCAAGGTAACCTCACAACTTCTCGCCCCCAAGGTATTCCGAAATCCTCTTTTCGGAATGCGGCGCTGCAAGGGCATTTGTCCGCCCTCAAAACCCACCTTATGGTAGCCACCAGAACGGGCATGCTGGCCCTTATGACCCCGTCCGGCAGTTTTGCCAAGACCACTGCCAATACCGCGACCAACACGGCGACGATCTTTTTTAGCACCTTCTGCTGGCGCAATCGTGTTTAGTTTCATGACAACTCTTCCCAGCGCAAAAGATAAGGCACTTTGTTCACCATGCCACGGATTTCAGGCGTATCTGGACGTTCAACCGTATGATTGGTCCGACGCAAACCAAGACCAGTGATCACCCGACGATGTTTTTCAGTCACGCCAATTAAACTTTTTACCAGCGTGATGCGTAATTGTTTACTCATCGTGACCTCCATCACCAAGAATTTCCTTGAGACTCTTGCCACGTTTCATGGCAATGGCCTGAGGGCTGGAAAGTTGATTAAATGCATCAAAGGTCGCACGCACCACGTTGATGGGATTATTAGAGCCCAAGGACTTGGCTACGACGTTGCGCAAACCAACCGCTTCACATACGGCACGCATGGCGCCCCCAGCTATGACGCCACTACCTTCGGGAGCGGGACGCAACATTACCCGAGCAGCGCCATGACGACCTTCGACGGGATACGGAATGGTACCGCCGCGCATCAAGGGGATTTGTGTCATCCAACGACGGGCTTGATCTGTGGCCTTCTGGATACCGGCTGGCACTTCCTTGGCCTTACCACGACCAAAGCCAACCTTACCATCACCATCACCCACCACCATCAACGCCGCAAAACCGAATTGTCGACCGCCTTTGACCACTTTGGACACACGATTGATATGGATCAACTTCTCCTGCATACCATCGCTGGGTTGATTATCCCGATTTTCCCTTGCCATTTTTCAGATCTCCGTCAGAACGACAATCCGCCCTCACGGGCGGCGTCAGCCAGGGCTCGCACCCGACCATGATAACGATAACCGCTTCGGTCAAAAGCAACTTCTTTAACACCCGCAGCCAATGCTTTGGCAGCCACACGTTGACCAATAGTCACAGCAGCAGCCACATCCGCCCCACGCGGCATGGTCGCCCGAACTTCACCTTCAACGCTCGATGCCTGGGCAATGACAATCCCTTTGGAATCGTCTATAACTTGCGCGTAAATATGTTTTCCCGAACGGAAAACGCAAAGTCTGGGCTTGGCCTGCGAAGCGATCCGGGCACGAGTTTTCCGAGCACGACGGAGTCTAGATAAATTTTTATTCATGATTTAACCTGCCTCAACCATTATTTTTTCTTGGCTTCTTTACGACGGACATTTTCACCAGCATAACGCACACCTTTGCCCTTATAGGGTTCCGGGGGTCGGTAGGCGCGGATGTCAGCGGCAATTTGACCAATTTTCTGTTTATCGATGCCCTTGATCACGATTTCCGTTTGTGTAGGCGTTTCAATCGTAATATCTTCAGGAACAGGATAATCCACTGGATGCGAAAAACCGAGACTTAAACTCAAGGTCTTGCCTTTTGCCTGAGCCCGATAACCCACACCAATAATTTCGAGCTTCTGCTCGAAACCGACTGAAACGCCGTGTACCATATTGTTTAGCAATGCACGCATGGTCCCACCAAACGCATTATGACCCTCGGTCCACTCCAAGGTCGCAATCCCGTCTTCTACCTGGAGGCTGACACTGGGATGAAAAGGCGTGGTCATTTGCCCTTTGGGGCCTTTAACATGCAAATGCTGGTTGTCAATGCGCACATCCACGCCCTTGGGTAGTATTACTGGTTGTTTCCCTACTCGAGACATGCCTCATCCCCTCTTAAGAAACCACACAGAGTACTTCACCACCAATCCCGGCGCTACGCGCCGCACGATCAGTCATGATGCCCTGTGATGTGGAAATAATGGCAATTCCGAAGCCATCCCGAACTCTGGGAAGTTCTTCAGCGCCCCGATAAATCCGTACACCCGGTCGACTTACCCGCCGGATCTCGGCAATCACGCCCGAACCGGCATAATATTTGAGTGTCAAATTCAACACGGGATGTCCATCCAGTGTTTCCTCGCGGAAATCGCTTACATACCCTTCTTCTACCAGAACCCGAGCAATAGCCCGTTTCAGTTTTGAAGCTGGAATTAATACTTTTGCCTTGTTGACTTGTTGCGCATTACGAATGCGCGTAAGCATATCAGCAATAGGGTCCGTTACGCTCATCGTGTTTCCTCACCAACTCGCTTTAACAATACCGGGAATCGAACCCGCCGAAGCATGCTTACGCAAGCACAAACGGCAAAGACCAAACTTCCGATAGTAACCACGTGAACGTCCGCACAATTTGCAACGGTGGTACGCACGCACCTTAAACTTGGGGGTCCTTTCGGACTTTGCAATCAATGATTTTTTTGCCACGCGTCAAACTCCCTTCAAGACCGGAAGGGCATCTTGAAGGCTTTTAACAGCCCAAGGCCCTCTTCATCATTCTTGGCGGTGGTAGTGAACACCACGTCCAACCCGCGCAAACGATCAATTTTATCATATTCAATTTCCGGGAATATGATCTGTTCTTTCACACCCAGGGTGTAATTACCACGACCATCAAAGGACTTGGGTGAGAGACCACGAAAATCGCGAATCCGGGGAATAGCCACGGTCACCAGGCGATCCAGAAATTCATACATAACCATACCACGCAGAGTCACCATGCAACCGATGGGGTAGCCGTCACGAATCTTGAAAGCGGCCACTGATTTGCGTGCGCGGGTAACTACTGGTTTTTGACCCGCGATCTTGGTCATATCACCAACCGCAGCCTCTAGAATCTTTTTGTCCCCGACTGCTTCACCCACACCCATGTTCAAGGTGATTTTTTGGATTTTGGGAACTTCCATCACGCTTTGATAACCGAAATCCTGCATCAGCTTGGGTGCGATGGCGCTTTTGTACAAAGTATGCAAACGTGCTTCCATTTTATATTTTACCCTTAACGGCCGCTGATAACTTCGCCGTTGCTTTTGAACACCCGAACCTTGCGTTCACCTTCCAGGACTTTATATCCTATCCTGTCAGCAGTGCCAGCAGTGGCATTGAATACAGCTACATTGGAAATGTGCAAAGGTGCTTCTTTCTCAACAATACCACCCGGCTTGCCCATACGATCAGGACGCACGTGACGTTTGATCATGTTCACCTTCTCAACCAAAACACGGGACTCTTTGCGAAGGACTTTAAGCACCTTACCACGTTTGCCTTTGTCTTTTCCCGCCAGAATCACGACCTCGTCATCCTTACGTAACTTCACCATGGTCATCCCCTACAGCACTTCAGGCGCTAATGAAATAATTTTCATGAAATTTGCCCCGCGCAATTCACGGGTCACAGGGCCAAAGATACGGGTGCCTATAGGCTGCAGCTGATTATTCAGCAGTACCGCAGCATTGGTATCGAAGCGAATAAGAGAACCATCTTCACGACGGACGCCTTTCCGCGTACGAACCACCAACGCATTGTAGACATCACCCTTTTTGACTTTTCCCCTCGGGACCGCATCCTTGATACTGACTTTAATAACGTCGCCAATATCCGCATAGCGCCGATGCGAACCACCCAGAACCTTGATACACATGACTTCGCGCGCACCACTATTATCTGCAACGCTCAACCGGGTCTGCATCTGTATCATGCGTTATCTCCTTCACGAATGCCCTGACTGAGGACATTGACCAGACGCCAGCTTTTGGTCTTGGATAAAGGCCGACATTCTTCAATTTTTACCGTGTCGCCAATGTGACAGCTATTATCTGCGTCATGAGCATGAAATTTTTTGGAGCGACGAATATATTTTTTATAGAGAGGGTGCTGTATGCGTCTCTCTACCAACACCACAATGGTCTTATCCATTCGATCACTGACTACCGTGCCGACAAGACTGCGGGGATTTTTTGATTCACTCATTATTGCACTCCCTTCTTGGCACTTATTACTGTCCGCACCCGGGCAATATCTCTGCGCACAGTCCGCAAACGCGTGGTCTTAGCTAATTGGCCAGTGGCATGCTGCATCCGAAGCTTGAATTGCTCCTCCAACAACAGCATCAGCTCAGCCTGGCAACCCGCCAGATCCATCTTATGTATTTCTTGTGCTTTCATCCCATCACCCGCCGACTCACAAATACGGTCTGCACCGGAAGTTTGGCTGCTCCCAAAGCAAATGCTTCGCGTGCAACTTCCTCACTGACACCTTCCATTTCATACAGCATTTTTCCTGGCTGGATCAGCGCGACCCAATATTCCGGATTACCTTTTCCCTTACCCATACGGACTTCAGCCGGTTTTTTACTGATCGGTTTATCCGGGAAAATACGAATCCAAATGCGTCCACCACGTTTCACATGACGACTGATAGCACGACGCGCCGCTTCCAGCTGACGGGCAGTAATACGGCCACGGCCAACTGCCTTAAGGCCAAACTCACCAAAGCTGACCTTGTTGCCACGCGTCGCCATTCCGCGATTGCGTCCTTTATGTTGTTTCCGAAACTTCGTACGTTTAGGCTGCAGCATCAGAAGCTCCTATCACTTCTGGTGAGCAGCGGCATTTTGCACCGTGCTCCATTCCAGAATCTCGCCTTTAAAAATCCATACCTTGACGCCAATGATGCCGTAGGTTGTCTTGGCCTCAGCAAATCCATAGTCGATATCTGCCCGCAAAGTGTGCAAAGGCACCCGGCCTTCACGATACCATTCGGTACGGGCAATCTCGGCACCGCCCAGACGGCCTGCGCAATTGATGCGCATACCCAAGGCACCAAAGCGCATGGCATTTGTCACCGCGCGCTTCATAGCCCTGCGGAACATGATCCGGCGCTCTAATTGCTGCGCCACACTTTCGGCTACCAATTGCGCATCAAGTTCCGGCTTGCGTATTTCTTCCACATTGATGTGTACCGGCACACCCATGCGTTTCTGCACATCATGGCGGAGCTTCTCGATATCCTCGCCTTTCTTACCGATCACAATGCCGGGGCGGGCAGTATGTACAGTGATCCGTGCGCTGCGCGCAGGACGCTCAATGATGATGTCAGAAACCGCACCACCAGAAAGACGATTGCGAATAAACTGACGGATTTTAATGTCTTCCAGCAGTTTTTCCTGGAAATCGCCCTTCCCGTACCAGCGGGAGTTCCAATTCTTAATGATTCCCAGACGCAGTCCGACTGGATTGGTTTTTTGTCCCATAGCTTCCTCAGTTAACTCTCTGCGACCACAATCGTAATATGGCTGGTCCTTTTCAGGATCCGGGAGCCCCGACCTTTTGCCCGAGCCGCAAAGCGCTTCAGTACCGCACCACCGTCAATCAAGATCTGTTCGACGTAAAGAGCGTCCACATCGGCACCTTCATTGTTTTCAGCATTGGCAATAGCAGATTCCAGGCACTTGCGAATCGGTAATGCCGCTTTCTTGTTAGTGAACTGCAAAATCTCCAGAGCCTTGTCGACGGGCTTGCCACGCACCAGATCAGCAACCAAGCGCGCCTTCTGCGGAGACATCTGAAGTCCTTTGAGTACCGCTGATGATTTCATCCTTATCCCCTTTTAGCGCTTGGCTTTTTTGTCAGCCACATGACCTTTGAAGGTCCGGGTCAAGGCAAATTCACCGAGCTTATGGCCTACCATATTCTCGTTGACCACTACGGGAATATGCTGACGACCATTATGAACACTGATGGTCAGACCGATGAAGTCAGGCGTGATCGTGGAGCGGCGCGACCAGGTTTTGATCGGACGCCGACTACTACTCGCCTGAGCACTTTGTACTTTACGGTCCAGATGCTCATCAATGAACGGACCTTTTTTAATGGAACGTGGCACGTCAAATCCCCTTTACCACTAACGCGAACGACGCCGTACAATCATATTGCTTGTACGCTTGTTTTTACGGGTACGATACCCTTTGGTCGGCTGCCCCCATGGCGAAACCGGATGACGACCACCAGAGGTGCGGCCTTCACCACCACCGTGAGGATGGTCTACTGGATTCATGACCACACCACGTACGGTAGGACGCACACCACGCCAACGGGTCGCACCTGCCTTACCCAATTGTTGAGAGCCGTGTTCTTCGTTACCGACCTCGCCAATGGTAGCGCGGCAGGATACATGAATTCGCCGAACTTCACCAGAGCGTAAACGCAATTGCGCATATTCACCGTCACGAGCCATGAGCTGTGCAGAAGCACCGGCGGAGCGGGCTATCTGACCACCCTTGCCAGGGCGCATTTCAATATTGTGCACCACCGAGCCCACAGGAATGCCACGCAAGGGCATGCAGTTACCTGGCTTGATGGGTGTCTGATCGGCAGAAAGAATGGGATCGCCAACATTCATGCCTTTGGTGGCAAGAATGTAACGGCGTTCACCATCCACATAACATATCAAAGCAATGTGGGCGGAACGATTGGGATCATACTCCAGACGTTCCACCTTACCAGGAACATCAAATTTATTACGCTTGAAATCAATCAGCCGATAGTGGGATTTGTGCCCCCCGCCCTGATGCCGACGGGTAATGCGTCCGTGGTTATTCCGACCGCCACTATGAGATTGTGACTCCACCAGCCCCGGATACGGATCGCCCTTGTGCAGGCGGGAATCCACGCTTTTGACGACAAAACGTCGGCCGGCAGAGGTGGGTTTAGTTTTAATCAGTGCCATTTTTCAGATCCTTTCCTCAGGCCACGCCGTAGTCGATGCTATTGCCTTCAGCCAGACGTACATAAGCCTTCTTCCAGGAAGAGCGACGACCGACATGACGACCCATGCGCTTTTCCTTGCCCATGTAGTTACAGGTTTGAACAGACAACACCTGAACTTCAAAAAGTTTTTCTACGGCAGCCTTGATTTCCAGTTTGGTGGAATCCCGCGCTACTTTAAACACAAACTGGTTAGCCTTCTGCTGAACCATGGTGCTTTTTTCACTGATGACGGGTGCCAACAAGACCAGATATTTACGTTCCGCATTCATCCGTACACCTCACCTAATTTCATGACCGCATCCTGATCCATCAGGACGCGACCATACTGGAGCAGATCTGCAGGACCGATATCCTGCCAACCTGCAATGCCGACCCTGGGAAAATTGCGCAGGCTCAGAAACAGATTGATCGGAACTTCGCCCATCACCAAGAGAAAGTCCGTACCACCGGCACGTTCAATCCATTCACGGGCATTTTTGCTCCGGGCCTCTGCAAAATCCTCCTGCTGGATGACCTGCAGACGTCCTTGGCGCATCAACTCCGCCAAGACAGTGCGCATCGCACCGGCCCACATTTTTTTGTTGATCTTTTGCTGGTAGTTTTCACCACCAGCAGGAAACACGCGACCACCGCCACGCCATATCGGACTGCGAATCGTGCCAGCACGAGCGCGACCCGTACCTTTTTGTTTCCAAGGCTTACGACCACCGCCACGCACTGCGGATCGATTTTTCTGGTGCGCGGTAGCGGCCCGCATGCCCGCATGCTGAGCCACGACCACCTGATGCAGCAGTGCTTCGTTGTAAGGCACGTCAAACACACCATCAGCCACTTCAATGGCAGTATTTTTGCCGCTGCTGATTTCAAGACTTTGGACTTGCATGTTTATCTCTCCTAACCGCGCACTGCCGGACGCACAATGACGTCAGCATCACGCGCACCGGGCACCGCACCCTTGATCATCAGCAATTGTCTGGCTTCATCAATGCGCACCAACTCCAGATTAAGGGTGGTCACCTGTTCATCACCCAGATGTCCAGCCATTTTCTTACCTTTAAAAACGCGGCCGGGAGTCTGACGACAGCCAATGGATCCAGGTGCATTGTGAGCGCGTGAGTTACCGTGACTGGCGCGGTTACTGCGGAAGTTATGACGTTTGATGGCACCTGCAAAGCCTTTACCTTTACTGGTTCCAGTAACGTCAACCTTCTGTCCGGCACTAAAAATATCCAGGCCAATCTCGGCGCCCTGGGTATAGCTGCCTGTGTCCTCAATGCGAAATTCCCTGAGCAGACGACCGGGAACAACGCCACTTTTACGGAAATGACCTGCCAAGGCAGAGGTGACCCGTTGTGGACGACGCTCACCACAAGCTACCTGCACTGCACAGTAACCATCCGTGGCGATATCTTTAATCTGTGTCACCCGGTTAGGTGCCACATGAATGACGGTTACCGGCAACACCCGACCGTCATCCGAGAGGATGCGTGTCATGCCCACTTTCCGTCCGATCAGACCCATTACCATTTTCTTGTCCTTTCTAACAATTACAGCTTGATCTCGACATCGACACCCGCTGCAAGATCCAACTTGATCAGCGCATCCACGGTTTTATCATTGGGATCAAGGATGTCGAGCAAACGCTTATGCGTCCGCTGTTCAAACTGATCGCGTGCATTTTTGTCCACATGGGGTGAACGCAGCACAGTAAACCGTTCAATTTTGGTAGGCAACGGTATTGGGCCACAGACCCGCGCACCAGTCCGTCGCGCAGTTTCGACGATTTCCGCAGCAGAAATATCCAACATGCGGTAATCAAAGGATTTCAGACGAATACGAATTTTTGAGCTATCCATTATTCGACCACCTTGGAAACCACGCCGGCGCCCACCGTACGGCCACCTTCACGCACCGCAAAGCGCAAGCCTTCTTCCATCGCGATGGGGGCAATCAGGGCCACCTTGAACAAAATATTGTCGCCCGGCATGACCATCTCTACACCTTCCGGCAATTCCACCGCGCCCGTCACGTCCGTCGTGCGGAAGTAGAACTGCGGACGGTAGCCATTGAAGAACGGGGTATGACGGCCGCCTTCTTCCTTGGACAATACGTACACTTCTGCTTCAAAACGGGTGTGCGGCTTGATGCTGCCGGGCTTGGCCAACACCTGCCCACGTTCGACGTCGTCTTTCTTGGTGCCGCGCAGTAGCACGCCGACGTTGTCGCCCGCCTGACCCTGATCCAGAATCTTCCGGAACATTTCTACACCGGTCACAATGCTCTTGGCGGTGTCGCGGATGCCGATGATTTCAATTTCATCGCCCACCTTGACAATGCCGCGCTCAATACGCCCTGTCACCACAGTGCCGCGCCCGGAGATGGAGAATACGTCTTCAATGGGCATCAGGAAGGGCTTGTCCACCGGACGTTCCGGCAACGGGATGTAGCTGTCCAGGGCGTCCGCCAGCTTGAAGATGGCCGGCTCACCGATGTCGCTCTGATCCCCTTCCAGGGCCTTGAGGGCGGAGCCAATCACGACCGGGATGTCGTCACCCGGGAAGTCGTACTTGGACAGGAGCTCGCGCACTTCCATTTCCACCAGTTCCAGCAGCTCGGCGTCATCTACCATGTCAGCCTTGTTCAGGAAGACAACAATGTAGGGTACGCCTACCTGACGCGCCAGCAGGATGTGTTCGCGAGTCTGGGGCATGGGGCCGTCAGCCGCTGAGCACACCAGAATCGCGCCGTCCATCTGTGCGGCTCCGGTGATCATGTTCTTGACGTAGTCAGCGTGTCCCGGGCAGTCCACATGGGCGTAGTGACGAGTGTCTGTCTCGTACTCTACGTGTGAGGTCGCGATCGTGATACCACGCGCCCGCTCTTCCGGGGCGTTGTCAATCTGATCATAGGCCCTTACTTCGCCTCCAAACTTCGTCGACAGCACCTTCGTCAGCGCCGCCGTCAATGTGGTCTTCCCATGGTCCACGTGACCAATCGTTCCCACGTTTACATGCGGCTTCGTCCGCTCAAATTTCCCTTTGGACATCTTGAACTCTCCCGTTACGACTAGCGCTGACTTTTCTTGACAATAGCCTCGGCCACATGGCCGGGGACTTCCATATACTTCTCAAACTGCATGGTGTAGGTGGCGCGACCCTGCGAAAGCGAACGCACGGTGGTGGCATAACCAAACATTTCCGACAACGGCACTTCACAGCGAATCACCTTAGCGCCCGCTTCATCTTCCATGCCCTGCATCATGCCGCGCCGACTATTGATGTCGCCGATGATGTCACCCATGTATTCTTCTGGTGTCACCACTTCAACAGCAAATATCGGTTCAAGCAGGACGGGATTGGCTTTTGCGGCACCCGCCTTGAAACCCATGGAACCCGCTATCTTGAAGGCCGCTTCCGATGAGTCGACATCATGGTACGAACCATCAAATATAGTGACCTTGACGTCCACCACAGGGAAGCCGGCGATGATACCATTTTCGAGGGCTTCTTCAACACCTTTTTCGGTCGGACCGATAAATTCTTTAGGAACCGTGCCGCCCACTACAGCATTTTCGAAAATAAAGCCGCTGCCTGGCTCCAGGGGTTCCAGACGCAGCCAGACGTGACCGTATTGTCCACGACCTCCAGACTGCCGAACAAATTTTCCTTCAGACTCAACCGACCTACGGATCGTTTCACGATAAGCAACTTGGGGTGCACCGACAGTGGCTTCGACGTTGAATTCCCGCTTCATGCGGTCGACAATAATCTCCAGATGCAACTCACCCATACCGGAAATGATGGTCTGGCCTGACTCCTGGTCGGTGCGCACCCGGAACGAAGGATCTTCCTGGGCTAACTTACCCAGAGCAATTCCCATTTTTTCCTGGTCGGCCTTGGTTTTTGGCTCCACGGCAACATGAATCACCGGCTCCGGAAATTCCATCTGCTCCAAGGAAATCGGTTTATTGAGATCGCAGAGGGTGTCACCGGTGTAAGCGGTTTTCAATCCTACTGCTGCAGCGATATCGCCGGCCAGAACCTCTTTGATTTCATGACGTTCATTGGCATGCATCTGCAATACGCGACCAATACGTTCTTTCTGATTGCGACCAGGATTCAACACGGTTGAACCTGCGGCCAATACCCCAGAATACACCCGGAAAAAAGTCAACTGACCAACAAAGGGGTCGGTGGCGATTTTAAATGCCAAAGCCGAAAAAGGTTCTTCATCATCTGCTGAGCGCAGAACCTCCACGCCAGAATCCGGATCAACGCCGACCACCGCCTCAATATCAATCGGTGACGGAAGATAATCAAGAACGGCGTCCAGCGCGGCTTGAACGCCCTTATTTTTAAAAGCACTACCACAAAGTACCGGCACCACGTTGCCAGAGATGGTTGCCTTGCGCAGGGCCGCCTGCAACTCGGGAATGGTGATTTCTTCACCTTCCAGATATTTCATCATGATGTCTTCGTCGGCATCGGCAATGGCTTCGACCATGAAATGCCGGGCAGCTTCCGCTTCCTCGCGCATATCGGCAGGTATTTCCTCTTCGGTAAACCGCGTTCCCTGAAGCGCATCATCCCAATTGATGGACTTCATTTTCATCAGGTCAATAACGCCTTTGAAGCGATCTTCTTCACCAATGGGCAACTGAATCGGGACCGGATTACCCTTCAGCCGAGCCTCAATCTGTTCCACGACCCGTTTGAAGTTCGCCCCCTGACGATCCATCTTGTTCACAAAAGCAATACGGGGAACCTTGTATTTGTTGGCCTGACGCCATACGGTTTCAGACTGGGGCTGCACCCCGCCTACCGCACAGAAAACCGCCATGGCACCGTCCAGGACCCGCAAGGAGCGCTCCACCTCGATGGTAAAGTCCACGTGTCCGGGGGTATCAATGATGTTGATGCGGTGTTCCGCACGTTGCCCATCCATGCCTTTCCAGAAACAGGTGGTGGCTGCCGAGGTGATGGTGATCCCGCGCTCCTGCTCCTGGGCCATCCAGTCCATGACGGCGGTACCCTCATGCACTTCGCCTATCTTGTGGGACACACCTGTGTAAAACAAGATACGCTCAGTGGTAGTCGTTTTGCCGGCATCAATGTGCGCCATAATGCCGATATTGCGATAACGTTCAATGGGGGTCGTGCGAGCCACAGTTTAGTCCTTTTGGTTCAGAGTCCGGTCAATTACCAGCGGAAATGGGCAAAAGCCTTGTTGGCTTCGGCCATGCGATGGGTTTCTTCCCGCTTGCGCACGGCGTTACCACGATTTTCTGCGGCTTCCAGAATTTCGGCAGCCAGTCGGTTGCCCATGGATTTTTCGTTACGCTTGCGCGCCGAGTCACGTAACCAGCGCATGGCCAATGCCATTCTGCGGTCTGAGCGTATTTCTACCGGGACCTGATAGGTGGCACCACCTACGCGGCGGCTCTTCACTTCTACCACCGGACGAACGTTGTCGATGGCCTTGCGGAATACTTCGAGCGCATCATTCTTGCTGCGCTCCGCCACCATATCGAGGGCACCATAAACGATTTTTTCCGCCGTACTTTTTTTACCGTCACGCATCATGACATTGGCAAATTTGGCGATGATTTCTTCTTTATATTTAGGATCCGGTAGAACAATCCGCTTGGGGACTTCACGACGTCTGGGCATGGCGCAACAACTCCTTCAATTTTGCTTATTTGGGACGCTTGGCGCCGTACTTGGAGCGGGACTGTTTGCGGTTTTTCACGCCAGCAGTATCCAGGGTACCACGCACAATATGATAACGAACGCCGGGCAAATCCTTGACACGACCACCACGGATCAATACCACCGAGTGTTCCTGCAGGTTATGGCCTTCACCAGGAATGTAGCTACTGACCTCAAAACCATTCGTCAGACGCACACGGGCGACCTTACGCAAAGCCGAGTTCGGCTTTTTTGGTGTTGTGGTGTACACACGGGTGCACACTCCACGCTTTTGTGGATTCGCATCCAGGGCTGGCACCTTACTTTTGGCGACAGGCCGCTTGCGTGGCTTGCGCACGAGTTGATTTAATGTGGGCATTTACAATCTCCAGAGTACGATGATGGCACCCAGCCTCACCGATGAGAGGGCGCATTCTAGTGAGGCTTGCCCTGACTGTCAAGGCAAGCCTCGGACATACCTTACAAAATTACGAGCTTTCGCTATCCAGCAGTGTTTCTGTCAGCACTGCAGCTGATTCTGTCACGGTGCTGAGGCTTTCGCCGCGATTCAAGCGCCGCCGGTGTTCGTGATAAGCCAGACCGGTACCTGCAGGAACCAGACGCCCCACAATGACATTTTCCTTGAGGCCTCGCAGGTCATCCAGTTTTCCGGAAACCGCCGCTTCGGTCAGAACGCGGGTGGTTTCCTGGAAGCTTGCCGCCGATATGAAGGACTCGGTAGACAAGCTGGCTTTGGTAATACCCAGCAACATGGGGTTAAAGCGAGCGACTTCCTTACCTTCCCGTTCCAGCTGGAAATTTTCGTCTTCCACCCGTGCCCGATCGACCTGATCTCCGGGGATAAAGGTGCCATCCCCACTGGACGTTACTTCCACCCGACGCAGCATCTGTCGGAGAATCACTTCGATGTGCTTGTCATTAATCCGCACGCCCTGCAGACGATACACGTCCTGGACTTCGTCGACGATGTAATTGGCGAGGGCCTGGACACCCAGTACCCGCAAGATGTCGTGGGGCACCGGTTGCCCTTCTACCAGCTGCTCACCGGGAACCACACGCTCACCCTCGTACACGGTAACGTGACGTCCCTTGGGAATCAGATACTCGTGCTGGTCGCCATTTTCATCCGTAATAATGAGACGCTGTTTGCCCTTGGTATCCTTGCCAAATCCGATAATGCCTTCGTGTTCTGCAATAATCGCGAAATCCTTGGGACGCCGGGCTTCGAACAATTCGGCCACACGTGGCAAACCACCCGTAATATCACGGGTTTTTGTGGTACCAGCAGGAAGCCTGGCAAGAATGTCTCCCGGGAAAATTTCCATACCTTCCTGAACAGCGATAATGGCTCTGGCGGGCAGGAAATAACGGGCCGGCAGATCGGTACCAGGAAGCTTCAGGTCCTGGCCTTTTTCGTCGAGGATACTAATGACCGGGCGCAAGTCCCGACCATGAGCGGGGCGCTGCTTGGTGTCAATCACCATCAAGGTCGACAACCCGGTGATTTCATCGGTCTGAATGGCGACACTGGCCCCTTCCACCGCATCCTTGAGGGAGATCCTACCGCCCACTTCACTGACAATCGGACGGGTGTGGGGATCCCATTCCGCTACCCGCATGCCAGCAGTCACCGGGGCATTATCACTCACCAATAGAGTGGCGCCATAGGGCATCTTGTAGCGTTCTTTTTCACGGCCCTGCTCGTCAGTCACCGTGACTTCACCATTGCGGCCAACTACCACATGACGTCCACTCGCATGCGTCACCACGCGCAGATTGGCCTGATAGTGGAATACTCCGCCCTGCTTCACATCCAGACTGCTCTGGGCGGCAGAACGACTGGCTGCACCACCGATGTGGAAGGTTCGCATGGTCAGCTGGGTGCCCGGCTCACCAATGGACTGTGCGGCTATCACCCCAACCGCCTCACCGGCGTTGACCAGATGCCCCCGGGCCAGATCGCGGCCATAGCAGAGAGCGCAAACTCCATGCCGGGAATGGCAGGTCAACGGCGAGCGCACTTTCAGGCCATCTACACCTAATTCATCCAGCTGACCCAGATGCTGTTCGGTCAACAGGGTGTTACGGGCGATGACAATCTCTCCGGTATTGGGATGCACCAGATCTTCGGCTATAACCCGACCAAGTACCCGATCACGCAAGGGTTCAATGACTTCACCCCCTTCCACCAGCGAAGTCATGGGCAGACCATCTTCCGAGCCACAATCGTGCTCGACTACCACCAGATCCTGGGTCACATCCACTAACCGACGGGTCAGATAACCCGAATTAGCGGTTTTCAGCGCGGTATCCGCCAAGCCTTTCCGTGCGCCGTGGGTGGATATGAAGTACTGCAGCACGTTGAGACCTTCACGGAAATTCGCCGTAATGGGTGTCTCGATAATCGAACCATCTGGTTTGGCCATCAGCCCGCGCATACCCGCCAACTGGCGAATCTGTGCAGCAGAACCACGTGCGCCGGAGTCGGCCATCATGAAGATGGAGTTGAATGAATCCTGCTGTACGCTGTTTCCGTCCGGCAAAGTGACAGTTTCCTTGCTGACCCGATCCATCATGGCTTTCGCCACCTCATCGGTCGCTCTGGACCAGATATCCACCACCTTGTTATAGCGTTCACCCTCGGTAACCAGACCCGAAGTGTATTGGGCCTGTATGGCTTTTACCTCCTCTTCGGAGCGGCTCAGAATGCCTTCTTTCTCCTGCGGAGTGACCATATCTCCGGCACCAAAGGAAATGCCCGCCCGAGTAGCCATGCGGAATCCGGTGTACATGAGCTGATCCGCAAAAATGACGGTATCTTTAATACCCAAACGGCGATAACAGGTATTGATCAGTTCGCCGATCACTTTCTTCTTGAGCACCCGGTTAATGACAGTGAAAGGCAGGCCTTCGGGAAGAATATCCCCCAGCAGGGCGCGGCCAGCGGTGGTTTCGATGCGTTCTCCCCGGAAACGAACAGTGATGCGGGCGTGCAGGCCGACTTCCCCTGCATCATATGCCCGGCGCACTTCGCGAATATCGGCGAACATGCTGCCGGTGCCTTTGGCATCGGCGCGTTCCTGGCTGACATAATACAGGCCCAACACAATATCCTGTGACGGCACGATGACCGGATCACCATTGGCCGGGCTGAGAATATTGTTGGTGGACATCATCAAGGTACGGGCTTCGAGCTGGGCTTCTAGTGAAAGCGGTACGTGTACCGCCATCTGGTCACCATCAAAGTCGGCGTTATAGGCCGCACACACCAAGGGATGCAGCTGAATGGCCTTGCCTTCGATCAATACGGGCTCGAAAGCCTGGATACCCAAACGGTGGAGGGTCGGCGCACGGTTGAGCATGACCGGATGCTCACGAATGACTTCTTCAAGAATATCCCAAACTTCGGGTTTTTCCTGTTCGACCAGACGTTTGGCTGCCTTGATGGTCGTCGCCAGTCCGCGCTCTTCGAGCTTATTGAAAATGAATGGCTTGAACAGTTCGAGTGCCATTTTCTTGGGCAGACCGCACTGGTGCAGGCGCAATTCCGGTCCCACCACAATCACCGAACGACCGGAATAATCCACCCGCTTGCCCAGCAAATTCTGACGGAATCGGCCCTGCTTGCCTTTGATCATATCAGCCAGAGACTTGAGGGGCCGCTTGTTGGGACCAGAAATGGCCCGACCACGCCGGCCATTATCCAGCAGGGCATCTACTGCTTCCTGAAGCATGCGCTTTTCATTGCGGACGATGATGTCCGGTGCCTTCAGTTCGAGCAGGCGCTTGAGTCGATTGTTACGGTTAATCACCCGACGATATAGATCGTTCAGGTCAGAAGTCGCAAAACGTCCGCCGTCTAAGGGTACCAGCGGCCGCAAATCCGGCGGTAGCACCGGCAGCACTTCCATGATCATCCATTCCGGACGATTACCGGAAGACTCAAAGCCTTCCAGAATTTTCAGGCGCTTGCTCAGCTTTTTGGTCTTGGTGTCGGAGTTGCTCTCGCGCAGTTCATTACGAATCCGCTCGATTTCCTGCACCAGAGGAATGCCCCGGAGCAGATCACGAATGCCTTCCGCACCCATCTTGGCCACGAACTCATCCCCATGTTCTTCCAGGGCATCGAGGTACTGGTCCTCACTCATGATCAGGCCGCGTTCGAGGGCCGTCACACCGGGATCCACCACCACATAGGCTTCAAAGTACAGGACTCGTTCAATATCCCGCAACGGCATATCGAGAATCATGCCCATCCGGCTGGGCAGGGACTTGAGGAACCAGATATGCGCGACCGGACTGGCCAATTCAATATGGCCCATACGCTCGCGGCGCACCCGCGCCTGGGTGACTTCGACGCCGCATTTTTCGCAGACCACACCCCGGTGTTTGAGACGCTTGTACTTGCCACACAAACATTCGTAGTCCTTGATCGGTCCGAATATCTTGGCGCAGAACAAGCCTTCCCGCTCAGGTTTGAAGGTGCGGTAATTAATGGTTTCGGGCTTTTTTACTTCCCCAAATGACCAGGAACGCACCTTGTCCGGAGAGGCTATGCCAATCCGTATGGCATCAAATTCTTCCTGCTGATCGTTTTGTTTGAAGAGCTTCAGTAAGTCTTTCAACGCATCCATCCTTGCCCGCCCGGGGCGGAAATATTACTTGGACTGTTCCAATTCAATGTCAATACCCAGAGAACGCAGCTCTTTCAACAATACGTTGAAAGACTCCGGCATTCCGGCATCCATGCGGAAATCTCCCTTGACGATGGACTCATACATTTTACTGCGTCCACTGACGTCATCGGATTTCACGGTCAGCATTTCCTGCAGGGTATAGGCGGCACCATAGGCTTCCAATGCCCAGACCTCCATTTCACCGAAGCGCTGACCACCGAATTGCGCCTTACCACCCAAAGGCTGCTGGGTCACCAGACTGTAGGGTCCGGTGGAGCGGGCGTGCATCTTGTCATCGACCAAGTGGTGCAACTTGAGCATGTAGAGATAACCCACGGTCACCGGGCGATCAAAAGCATCTCCCGTACGGCCATCATAAAGAGTCACCTGACCACTGCGTGGCAATCCCGCCAACTCCAGCATGTCACGGATTTCTTCTTCGGCAGCGCCATCAAATACGGGGGTAGCCATGGGCACACCGCCGCGCAGATTTTGCGCCAGGACCCTGATTTCCTCATCGCTGAGACTGTCGAGGTCTTCTTTTTTGCCAGCCCGATTGTAGATTTCAGCAAGGAAGGCGCGCATTTCCTGCATCGCCAGATCGCTTTCCAGCATGGCCGCAATTTTTTTACCCAGCCCTTTGGCAGCCCAGCCCAGATGGGTTTCCAGAATCTGTCCTACGTTCATACGCGAAGGCACGCCCAGCGGATTGAGCACGATATCGACCGAGGTCCCATCAGCCAGATGGGGCATATCCTCAACCGGTACGATCTTGGAGACCACGCCCTTGTTACCGTGGCGACCAGCCATCTTATCGCCAGGTTGCAGCTGCCGCTTGATGGCGACATGCACCTTGACCATTTTCAGGACGCCGGGGCTGAGATCATCTCCCTGGGTCAGCTTGCGACGCTTTTCTTCGAGCACCGCATCCAGACGTTGCCGCTGTTCTTCCAGCTGGGCACGAATCTGTTCCAGGGCATCATTCCCTTCATCAGAACGCAGGCGAATTTCGAACCATTGCGCCCGGGGCAGTTCTTTCAGGTAAGCCTTGGTGACCTTGTTACCAGCAGCCAGTCCCTTGGGACCGCCCTCAGCCACCTTGCCGATCAACTGCCTTTCAATACGCTGATAGCTGTCTTCTTCGACAATCCGGTACTGATCGTTCAGATCTTTACGGATGCGCGTCAACTCCTGTTCTTCGATGGACTTGGCGCGCGCATCCTTCTCGATACCATCCCGGGTGAACACCTGAACGTCAATGACCGTTCCATACATGCCCGCAGGCATGCGCAAGGAATTGTCTTTCACATCCGAAGCCTTCTCACCGAAGATGGCCCGCAACAGTTTCTCTTCGGGGGTTAGCTGGGTTTCACCCTTGGGCGTAACCTTGCCCACCAAAATATCGCCCGGAGACAGTTCGGCGCCAATGATGACAATACCCGATTCATCCAAATGCCGGAGCGCACCTTCGGCGACGTTGGGAATATCCCGGGTGATTTCTTCCGGCCCCAACTTGGTGTCCCGGGCAAAAACTGGAAACTCTTCAATATGGATGGTGGTGTAGCGATCTTCCGCCACTACCCGTTCCGAAATAAGAATGGAATCCTCAAAGTTGTAGCCATTCCAGGGCATAAAGGCCACCAGCATGTTCTGACCGAGTGCCAATTCACCCATTTCGGTACTGGGACCGTCGGCCAGCACGTCACCACGACTGACCACATCTCCGACCTGCACCACCGGTCGCTGATTCAATGTAGTGTTCTGGTTGGAGCGGGCATACTTCACCAGGTTGTAGATATCGACGCCGGGCTCTTCCGCCAGGGTCTCTTCATCGTTGACGCGAATAACTATACGCGCGCCGTCGACGATATCCACTACACCACCACGGCGAGCAACGACAGCAGCACCGGAATCGATGGCCACCACCCGCTCCATACCCGTGCCCACCATGGGCGCGTCGGAACGGATGGTAGGTACGGCCTGGCGTTGCATGTTCGAACCCATCAGAGCGCGGTTGGCATCGTCATGCTCCAGGAAGGGAATCATACTCGCCGCCACCGAAACAATCTGGCGCGGTGAAATATCCATGAATTGCACCTGATCGCAACCCGCCAGTGTCGTCTCGTTCTTGTAACGGCAGGAGATCAGCTCATCGACCAAAATACCATTTTCGTCCAAGGCCGAGTTAGCCTGGGCAATCATGTAGTTCCCTTCTTCAATGGCGGAGAGATACTCGATTTCGTCCGTCGCCCGACGATCGACAACGCGCCGATAGGGAGTTTCCAGAAAGCCGTACTCATTGGTCCGGGCATAGCAGGACAAGCTGTTGATCAAACCGATATTGGGGCCTTCCGGCGTTTCAATCGGGCAGATGCGACCATAATGGGTGGGATGCACGTCACGGACTTCAAAACCAGCCCGTTCACGGGTCAAGCCACCAGGCCCCAAGGCGGAAACCCGGCGCTTGTGGGTGACTTCCGACAGGGGATTGGTCTGGTCCATGAACTGGGAGAGCTGGCTGGAACCAAAAAACTCATTGACGACTGCTGCAATCGGTTTGGCATTGATCAGGTCCTGGGGCGTCAAGCCTTCGCTTTCAGCCAGAGCCAGACGATCTTTGACGGCTCTTTCCACGCGCACCAATCCCAGCCGGAACTGATTCTCCATCAACTCACCGACCGAACGTACCCGACGATTGCCGAGATGATCGATGTCATCAATCTCCCCGATACCATTGCGCAGGGACACCAGCACTTTAAGCACAGCCAGAATGTCTTCACTGCTCAACACGCCAGGACCGGTTATTTCTTCACGACCCACACGGCGATTGAATTTCATCCTTCCCACTGTCGATAAATCGTAGCGATCCGGACTGAAGAACAAACCCTGGAACAAATTCTGCGCAGCATCCTTGGTGGGCGGTTCACCCGGGCGCATCAGCCGATAGATTTCCATCTGCGCTTCATGCGCATCACGGGAAGTATCAATGCGCAAGGTCTCGGAGATATAGGGACCGCGATCAAGTTCGTTGATATACAGGGTGTGCAGGGACAAAGATGGTCCTTTGCGCAACACATCCAACACATCGCCGGTAATGGGTTCATTGACAGCCAGCAATACTTCGCCGGTTTCTGGATGAACCACATCCTTTGCGACAACTTTGCCCAACACAAATACATCGGGTACAGGCAGCTGCTGCAAACCAGAAACCTCGGCCATCGCCTTGATATGCCGGGCAGTGATGCGCTTGCCCGTAGCCACCAACAACTCGCCTGTTACCGGATTGACAATATCAAAACTGGCAATTTCACCCTGCAAACGCTGCGGGATGAAATCATAATGTAGCTCGCCATCGAGAATATGAAAGGTATCTGTTTCGAAAAACATTTCGAGAATATCTTCGGTACTGTAACCGAGCGCACGCAAGAGGGTGGTGGCTGGCAATTTACGGCGCCGGTCAATACGTGCGTAGACATGATCCTTGGGATCAAACTCAAAATCCAGCCAGGAACCGCGATAGGGAATAATCCGGGCATTGAACAGCAACTTGCCGGATGAATGGGTCTTGCCCCGGTCATGATCGAAAAACACACCCGGTGAACGATGCAACTGGGACACAATAATACGCTCAGTGCCATTGATGACAAAAGAACCATGTTCGGTCATGAGCGGGATTTCGCCCATGTACACGTCCTGTTCCTTGACATCTTTGACACGCTTGGCGCCGGTGCTGTCGTCCTTTTCCATGATTGCCAGCCGCAAACGCACCCGCAATCCGGCATTATAGGTCAGACCTCGCTGACGACATTCCACCACATCAAAAGCCGGTTTTTCCAAACGATAGGACACATAATCCAGCATGGCATTGCCAGAATAACTTTCCATGGGAAAAATCGAGCGGAAAACCGCCTCTAACCCCGTCTCCTTGCGCGCCGCCGGAGTCACCGACTCCTGGAGGAACTCTCGGTAAGAATCCATCTGCGTAGCCAGCAGATATGGCACTGCGAGAATGCTCTGGCTTTTGCCAAAGTCTTTACGAATCCGTTTCTTTTCAGTAAAAGAGTAGGCCATGGATGCTCCGCGCAACGACTGCAAGGTTTAGGGACAAGGCTTAAAGCTGCTTTCCACAAACGATGAGGGGCTGGCAACTTTTACGGTTGCCAGCCAGATAAACTGCTCAGTACAGGTACAACAGATTACTTGATCTCCGCCTCGGCACCCGCCTCGACGAGTTGCGCCTTGACGCTTTCCGCCTCGGCCTTGGCAACACCTTCCTTGACCGCTTTGGGAGCGCCGTCCACCAGATCCTTGGCTTCTTTCAGGCCCAGACCGGTAATGGCACGCACCACCTTGATGGTGTTGACCTTATTGGCACCTGCACCGGTCAGAATGACATCAAACTCCGTCTGTTCTGCGCCAGCTGCAGCACCTTCACCACCTGCAGCACCGCCGGCAGGAGCAGCAACTGCCACTGCAGCTGCGGATACACCAAATTTTTCTTCCATTTCCTTGATCAGTTCGGAAAGCTCCAGAACTGTCATGCCTGCAATAGCGTCTAAAATTTCTTCTTTGGATAATGCCATTTTACAACTCCTTCATCATCAATTTGAGTTAGGCAGCGCGTTGATCGCGAACTGCGGCAAGGACCCGAACAAATCGGCTCGGAACCTCGTTGAGAGTACGTACAAAACCAGATACAGGTGCCTGCATGGTGCCAAGCAATTTAGCCAGCAATTCCTCGCGAGACGGCATTTTGCTCAACTGCACAATTGCCGCAGCATCAATCTGCTTGCCGCTCAGTACCCCACCGGTAACCACCAGCTTGTCAAAACGCTTGGAGAAATCCGTAAAGATTTTCGCCAACGCGACTGGATCTTCTGCCGCTGCAAACACCAAAGGCCCTTTCAATAAAGGTTCCATGACTGCAAACTGCGTACCCACCAATGCCCGCTTCAACAACGTATTTTTTACCACCTGAACGTGTACGGACTGCTTCATTGCTTCAGCCCGAAATGCTGTCATCTGTGCCACCGTCAAACCACGATATTCTGCTACCACAGTGGCTTGCGCCTCTGCGATTTTGGCCTGAAGGGTGATGACAACCTGTTCTTTTTCTGCGAGTTTAAGGCTCACGTGAATGTCACCTCCTATCTTACCGAGGCGGCCAGAAAGCTGGCGCGCCGTCGCCTACGCAGGGAAAAACATTAAGGCTCGCGCCCCCTGCGGTCTTTGTACGCCGGCTCACGCCGACTTTCCCGTCCGAAGACAGAAAACTGTTACGCCAGACCAGAAAGATCTACCGTGACCCCCGGACCCATGGTCGGGGACAAACTGACCTTGCGAATATAAATACCCTTACTGGTGGCCGGCTTGGCTTTACGCAAACTATCGATCAGTGCCAGCAAATTTTCGTGCAGGGCTTTCGCTTCAAATGAGGATTTGCCAATGCTGCTATGGACAATACCCCCTTTATCCGCACGATAGCGAACCTGACCACCTTTGGCATTGGTCACCGCCGTGCGTACATCCGCAGTAACCGTGCCCACCTTGGGGTTTGGCATCAAACCACGGGGACCGAGTACCGGACCCAGGGTACCGACAATGCGCATGGCATCGGGCGTAGCAATGACCACATCAAAGTCCATCTGACCGGCTTTTACCTGCTCCGCCAAATCTTCCATACCGACAATATCGGCACCGGCTTCGCGTGCTTCATTGGCCTTGTCCGCCGTAGCGAAAACGGCGACGCGCATCTGCTTACCCGTACCGTTGGGCAACACCACCGCACCGCGCACTACCTGATCCGACTTACGGGGATCAATACCCAGACCTACTGCCACATCCACTGACTCGTCAAATTTGGCAGTCGCCATTTTTTTGACCAATTCCAGGGCTTCTTCAATACTGTAGCGCTGGTTGCGATCTACCATATCGCGAACTGCCTGCGTCCGTTTGGATTTATTTCCCATGTCTTAACCCTCCACCGTCAGGCCCATACTCCGGGCAGTGCCGCGCACACTCCGCATGGCGGATTCCAGATTTTCGGTGTTCAGATCGGGCATTTTGGTTTTGGCTATTTCTTCGATCTGCGCTTCCGTCACCTTGCCGACCTTGACCGTATTGGGACGTCCACTGCCCTTTGGCAACCCAGCGGCTTTCATCAACAGCACTGCAGCCGGAGGTGTTTTGACCTCAAAAGTGAAACTTTTATCAGCGTAAACCGTGATCACTACCGGCAGTGGTAAACCCGGTTCCACACCCTGGGTCTGGGCATTGAAGGCCTTACAGAACTCCATGATGTTGAGACCGCGCTGACCCAGTGCAGGACCAATGGGCGGACTCGGATTGGCTTGCGTAGCCTTGACCTGCAACTTGATATAACCCGTTATTTTCTTTGCCATTACTAAGCTCCTGTGAGGTGCAAGCGCCGCGAGGCTCCCTCGTCACGTTACCGTCAGACTTTTTCTACCTGACCAAAATCCAGCTCCACCGGCGTTGACCGACCAAAAATGGTGACCGACACCCGCAGTTTGCTTTTTTCAAAATTGACTTCTTCCACCACACCATTGAAGTCCTTGAAGGGTCCGTCAATGACGCGCACCTGTTCACCTGCATCGAAGCTGAACTTGGGACGCGGCTTTTCAACACCTTCCTTGATACGATCCATAATAGCGTCTGTTTCAGCATCGCTGAGGGGGTGGGGCCGTCCCACAGAGCCACCGACGAAACCCGTCACCCTGGGGGTACTTTTGACCAGGTGCCACGTAGTATCATCCATTTCCATTTGCACCAGGACGTAGCCTGGATAAAACATGCGCTGCGAATTAGTCTTCTGGCCATTGCGCATTTCCACGACTTCTTCTACGGGTACGAGGATTTCGCCAAAGCTATCGGCCAATCCTTCACGCTGTGCCCGTTCGCGTATTTCTGCCTGAACCTTTTTCTCAAAACCCGAGAATGCATGCACTACATACCAACGCATTGCCATTTAGCCAACTCCTCCGAGTAGTAGCCGTACCACACCAAGGAGTGCCAGATCGACCAACCACAGAAAAGCCGCAATGACGGCAATCAACCCTATGATAATGGCAGTACTCCGCAGCACTTCAGGGCGGGTTGGCCAGACGACTTTCAGCAATTCAAGATAGGATTCTCGAAAAAACACTAAAAGCTTCTTTCCGCTTTCACTATAGGCAAACAAGCCGACGGCAATCAGCAATCCGACGGCAAGGCCAACACTCGGGTAATACGTCCCGATACGCGCGGGGATCAGAAAATAGGCGAACACCCCTAGGGCAGCGAAACCTGCCGCAAAATAGAGCTTCACTTTTTCCGACATGACCACCGCACCTTTAATAATGGCAGGGCAGGAGGGGATCGAACCCCCAACCTGCGGTTTTGGAGACCGCTGCTCTACCAATTGAGCTACTGCCCTGCAGACGGCAAACGGCGGACAAGCCGCCGTTCAACTTTACAACGCTACTAACTTACTCAACCACCTTGGAAACCACGCCGGCGCCCACCGTACGGCCACCTTCACGCACCGCAAAGCGCAAGCCTTCTTCCATCGCGATGGGGGCAATCAGGGCCACCTTGAACAGAATGTTGTCGCCCGGCATGACCATCTCCACGCCTTCCGGCAACTCCACCGCGCCCGTCACGTCCGTCGTGCGGAAGTAGAACTGCGGACGGTAGCCATTGAAGAACGGGGTATGACGGCCGCCTTCTTCCTTGGACAATACGTACACTTCCGCTTCAAAACGGGTGTGCGGCTTGATGCTGCCGGGCTTGGCCAACACCTGTCCACGTTCGACGTCGTCTTTCTTGGTGCCGCGCAGCAGCACACCGACGTTGTCGCCCGCCTGACCCTGGTCGAGAATCTTCCGGAACATTTCTACACCGGTCACAATGCTCTTGGCGGTGTCGCGGATGCCGATGATTTCAATTTCATCGCCCACCTTGACAATGCCGCGCTCAATACGCCCTGTCACCACAGTGCCGCGCCCGGAGATGGAGAATACGTCTTCAATGGGCATCAGGAAGGGCTTGTCCACCGGACGTTCCGGCAACGGGATGTAGCTGTCCAGGGCGTCCGCCAGCTTGAAGATGGCCGGCTCACCGATGTCGCTCTGATCCCCTTCCAGGGCCTTGAGGGCGGAGCCAATCACGACCGGGATGTCGTCACCCGGGAAGTCGTACTTGGACAGGAGCTCGCGCACTTCCATTTCCACCAGTTCCAGCAGCTCGGCGTCATCTACCATGTCAGCCTTGTTCAGGAAGACAACAATGTAGGGTACGCCTACCTGACGCGCCAGCAGGATGTGTTCGCGAGTCTGGGGCATGGGGCCGTCAGCCGCTGAGCACACCAGAATCGCGCCGTCCATCTGTGCGGCTCCGGTGATCATGTTCTTGACGTAGTCAGCGTGTCCCGGGCAGTCCACATGGGCGTAGTGACGAGTGTCTGTCTCGTACTCTACGTGTGAGGTCGCGATCGTGATACCACGCGCCCGCTCTTCCGGGGCGTTGTCAATCTGATCATAGGCCCTTACTTCGCCTCCAAACTTCGTCGACAGCACCTTCGTCAGCGCCGCCGTCAATGTGGTCTTCCCATGGTCCACGTGACCAATCGTTCCCACGTTTACATGCGGCTTCGTCCGCTCAAATTTCCCTTTGGACATCAGAAACTCCCCAAGAAAACAGACCCAAGAAAATTAACAATATGGAGCCCACAACCGGATTCGAACCGGTGACCTCTTCCTTACCAAGGAAGTGCTCTACCGCCTGAGCTATGTGGGCCTACTTCTGGAGCGGGTGATGGGAATCGAACCCACACCATCAGCTTGGAAGGCTGAGGTTCTACCATTGAACTACACCCGCATAAACTGTGGCCCGCGCCAATTAACACACTTACATCTATAATATGGTGGAGGGAGGAGGATTCGAACCTCCGAAGGCAGAGCCGTCAGATTTACAGTCTGATCCCTTTGACCGCTCGGGAACCCCTCCACGATTAGCGGCGCATTGTGCCGCTTAGTGCAGGGGTCTGTCAACAGATTTCAGGCAAGCAAGGCATCTACAATTCCTTTAAAAATATTTGCGCCTCTGCGCTACCCGCTTTAACGTGCTTTTATTCAGTGAAAGCTTTCCTCGCAAAGCTTAACTTGTGCCTATTTCTTGACATCGTTGCCGAATTACAACATCCTTTGCGTGGCAGTTCTAGATTTTGCCAGGCAGATTTCTGCCCGGGCTTGAGAGGAGGGTTTATAAATGCAACATATTAAACGTATTACCCTGATGCTTGCCATCAGCGGCGGTCTTTTTGCCGGCACAGCCTATGCCGACAATGGTTACATGGGTTATGCCATTCAAGCAGGGGGCAAACCCGTAGTCACTTCCAACGGTGCCTGCGTTCGCGGTGGTCGCCCGGTTACCGATGGTGCTGTTCCTGAGTACTGCGCTCCGGCCAAGCCAGCACCGGTGGCTGTTGCACCTGCGCCTGCACCTGCCCCCATTGCTCCCGTAGAGCGCACCGTGCTGGTCAGCAAGCCCATCACCATTACCGGCATCAACTTCAAATTTGATTCCTACAAGCTGCTCGATCATGACATCAAGGTTCTGGACGAGGTCGCTGATTTTGCCAAAAATCATCCCGCTGCAGTGCTGGACGTCAATGGTTATTGCAGCAAGGTTGGCAGCTATGCCTACAACCTCAAGCTGTCCAAGTTGCGCGCCCAGAGTGTGGCACAATATCTGAACAGACACGGCGTCTCCAGCGATCGCATGGTTCTCACAGGTCATTCCTATAATGATCCCGTCGCCAGCAACGCCACTTCGCAAGGTCGTTTCATGAACCAGCGTGTAGAGATCAACTCCAGCATCAAAGTACAAAAAACTGTTCAGTGATAAGCGCTTAATAGCCATACCAAGCGGATCTCGTTTGATCCGCTTTTTTTATGTGTTTTTCCATCATGCAGCATCCTGAATCCATGCTAGACTAGCGGCCATGCGACAATCCCTGCTTCGTTTCGTGCGCATCTTGCACATCACCCGCGTCCTGGTGCGCTACCGCCTGGATGAAGTCTTATATTTTCTGCCCATCCTGAAGCCTTATCAGGCCATACTGCGTCTCAGTCCCATGTCCTGGCTGGGCTCTAAACCTCAGGGTGATTTTGCTGAGCGATTGCGTCAAGCCCTTGAAACACTAGGCCCCACCTTCATCAAACTGGGGCAGATGCTGTCCACCCGGCGCGACTTGCTGCCTGATTATATTACTCAGGAACTAGCCAAGCTCCAGGATGCCGTGCCCCCATTCCCCTCCGATCAAGCTCGCGAAATTATTGAAAAAGCACTAGGTAAACCGGTCTCGTCCATATTTACAGAGTTCGACTCTCAGCCCGCTGCAGCCGCTTCAATCGCCCAGGTACATTTTGGCGTTCTCCAGGATGGGCGTAAAGTCGCCATTAAGGTCCGTCGCCCGGGACTACGCCGGATCATCGATCAGGATCTCGCCATTTTAGGGCTGCTGGCCGATCTGGCAGAACGTTATTCCCAGGAAGGCAGACGCCTGCGTGTGCGTGCGGTGGTGGCTGAGTATGCCAAGACTTTGCGTGGCGAACTGGATTTATTGCGCGAAGCAGCTAATGCCAGTCAATTGCGACGCAATTTTGCTGCTGATCCGGACTTACTTTATATACCTGAGATTTACTGGGATTTCTGCAGCTCTTCTGTCCTGGTGATGGAACGCATTTATGGCATCCCCATCGGTCAACTGGATGCCTTGCGCAAAGCCGGTATCAATTTCGACCAGCTTTCCCGACGAGCGGCAGATATTTTTTTCCGTCAGGTTTTTCGCGACGCCTATTTTCATGCCGACATGCACCCGGGCAATATTTTCATCGATCCGCAAAATGGTCGCTTCATTGCTGTTGACTTTGGTATCATGGGTAGCCTGGACGACGCCAGCCAACACTATCTGGCCGAAAATATGATCGCTTTTTTTCAACGTGACTATCGCAGGGTCGCCGAAGCGCATGTAGAGGCTGGTTGGGTGCCGCCTGATACCAATGTCCAGGATTTTGAGGCAGCCATCCGCGCCATTGCCGAACCAGTCTTTGAAAAGCCATTAAATGAAATCTCTGTGGCCAACCTTTTGTTGCGCCTCTTCCAGACAACTCGCGCATTTCATATGCAAACCCAGCCACAGCTCCTCTTACTCCAGAAAACACTGGTCAACGTCGAAGGAATTGCCAGGGATTTCAACCCCGCGCTCAATATGTGGGAAGTAGCCACCCCGCTACTCACTGACTGGCTCAGCAGACAACGTGGTCCGCGTGGCTGGTGGACAGAAATGAAGCGCCACTTTCCGGAGTGGGGTCTGGTCGTGCCAGAAATACCTATTCTTTTACACAATATTCTCCGCCAGACCCAGCAGGGAGAATTGCCTCTGGTCATACGTAATCAGGATCTTGAGGGTATCCGGCAAGAGCTTCGCCGTGGCATGTTACGCCTTTCCTTTGGGGTTAGTGGAACATTTATCGTCATCGGTATCGGCATCATGGCTGCCCTCGCCCATAAACTGGACTTTGCCATTCTCGACCTGCCACTATGGGCTTGGTTAATTTTGGTTCCAGGGCTTACCTGGATCGGCTTCCGTTGGGTGTCCAGTTTTTTCAAAGTGCGCGACTAGTTTCAAGATAAATTCCATAAAAGGGGGGTACCATCATGTGGGTTGTTATTTCTCTGATCATCGCTGCATTGGCTGTCATATTTGCTGTGCAGAACAACGTCATGACGTCCGTACATTTTTTCTCCTGGACCTTTGCCCAGTCGCAGGGCGTGATATTGCTTTGCGGATTTGTGGCGGGTTTCATTGCCAGCATGTTGATTTACTTGCCGACCCATATTCGTAACAAGTTAAAAATACGCCGTCACGAACGGCGTCTGGGGGAACTGGAAGGACAACTCAATGAGGAAAGAGGCAAGCGGGAATACATCGAAAAAGAACATGCCGCTGCTTTAAGAGTTCAAAAAAGCAACGGCATGAGCGGAAGCAAGATCGAAAACTGAGATCCGACATTATCGGGTTTAGTCGACTTTTTTCTCCACGACCGGAATTACTGTGGCATTCTTGAATGCCGGCACAGTGCGGGCCAGTACCTGCAGGTTTTTATTCGCCTGCACATTGCCCACAGCTGCCGCCTTATGCCACCACAAGGCGGCCTTGGCATAGTCCTGCGGCACGCCCTGGCCCATGAAGTAAAGATTACCCAGGTTGTATTGCGCGGCGGAAACCCCTAATTCTGCCGCTTTGTTCCACCAGTACGCCGCCTTGCTCAGATTCTTGGGAACACCCTGACCAAAGTAATATTGCATACCGAGATTGTACTCGGCCTTTCCATAGCCATGCAGAGCAGATTTTTCAAACCACTGCGCTGCCAGCGTGTAGTTCTGCGGCACACCCTCGCCAAGAGCACAGCGGGTACCAATACTGTTTTCCAATTTAGCGGTGGTCAAGTCGGCTGGCTGGGTACTGGCAGAATCTTCCATTTCCGCTTTTCCGGCCATGGTCTGGGCATCAACCAAAGGCGCGGCGAGCAGTAACAAGGCGGCCGTCGAGCAGGCGGCCAACACCGGAATACGCAAAAAACGATGAGCAGGCATGATTCACTCCATGAATACAAGGTAATGGCTTTCAGATGTGAAGGTTACACCATAAAGCTAAGGCACTGCCAGAACTTTTTTCAGCGATCAGACCTCATGAAAAGAACCGGATTCAGTACTTCTCGTCTTGCATCTCAGTATTTATCTGGCGATATATTTTTTTCCTGTGCTTCCAAGCCCAGCTCACTGGTCAGCAAAACCTTTTCCAACAGGTAAGCCATGCGTTTCACGATTCGCTCCGGGTAGTTTCTGTCTGTCGCCAGCGCTGGGCCAGCTTGTCAAGTACGGCATTGACAAAACGATGTCCCTGTTCCGCTCCAAAATCCTTGCCCAGTTCAATGGCTTCATTGATCACTACCCGGTAGGGTGTTTGCGGCAAATCCCGTAGCTCGTAAGCTGCCAGACGCAAAATGGCGCGTTCCACTTCGCTGATTTCATCTTCCCAACGACGGTCTGGGATTTCCTCAGCTATGGCGGGGTCTAGTTGCGGGATGGCATGGCAAACGCCTTCCCAGACACTGCTAAAAAATTCCCGATCGGCTCCCTGCAAACGTTCCGGGTCGGCCGTGAATTGCAGAGCAATATCGGCACAATGCCCCGGATTTAACTGCCATTGGTATAAAGCCTGGATGATGGCCTGGCGCGCCAGGCGGCGGCGACTGTTTTTCATGGAAGCTCAGATTTTACCCAGCAATTGCACCATCTCGAGGGCGGTCATGGCCGCATCAAAACCCTTGTTTCCGGCCTTTGTGCCAGCCCGCTCAATGGCCTGCTCGATGCTGTCCGTGGTCAATATACCAAAAATGACCGGAACTCCGGTGTCCATGGCCACTTGTGCGACGCCTTTGGAAACTTCTCCCGCCACATAATCAAAATGCGGGGTCCCCCCACGAATCACCGCTCCCAGACAGAGCACTGCATCATAATTGCCACTGCGCGCCAATTTTTGGGCCACCAGCGGAATTTCATAGGCACCCGGCACATAGACCACATGTATTTGCGCGTCACTGGCACCATGGCGGCGCAGGCCATCAATGGCGCCCTGTTCCAGTTGCTGGGTGATAAAACTGTTGAAACGACTAACCAACAACACAAAACGATACTTGCCGGCCTGGAGACTGCCCTCAATTTGCTGAATCATGATTTTTCCTTAGTTGTTTTCCTGAAATGGGCGTTGCCCAACAATTTCCAGACCAAATCCACCGATTCCCCGATACTGGAACTGACTGTCACTCAACACCTCGGCACGATGCACACCCAGATCCGTCAAAATCTGGGCCCCGATACCAAAAGTCCGTAATACCCGGCCAGCGTCGCCAGACTGCCCCGGTCCTTGAGGAGGTTCCGGCAAGGCGGCCACTTCCTGCAAAAGCTCTTCCACTGTTTCTTCGTGGTGCAAATACACCAACACCCCACGCCCCTCTGCAGCAATGTGCTGTAAGGCACGCGTATTAGGACTGGCGGCTCCGGCAAACAGATCATTGAGAATTTTACCAACCTGCACCCGGACCAGCACCGGACTATCTGTAGCTGTCACATCGCCCATGACCAGGGCAAAATGGGTTTCCCGGGCCACCCAGTCACGATAGACATGCAATTGGAAATCGCCATAAGGCGTATGCCAGGGGCCCTGGGCCTCGCGCTCGACGATTCTTTCCCTTTCGAGGCGGTATCGGATCAAATCGGCAATGGTGCCAATTTTGAGTCCATGTTCCTCCGCATAGGGCAGCAAATCCGGCAACCGTGCCATTTCACCGTCCGCATTGAGGATCTCGCAAATCACCCCGGCAGGCTGGCAGCCGGCCAGACGCGCCAGATCGACTGCTGCCTCGGTGTGACCAGCGCGTACCAACACGCCACCTGGTTCGGCAGCCAGCGGGAAAATATGCCCGGGCATCACCAGATCTTCAGGTACAGCGCTGGCCGCAATGGCCGCCTGAACGGTGGCGGCCCGATCTGCTGCTGAAATGCCGGTCGTCACGCCCCGGGCCGCCTCAATGGAAACCGTAAAAGCGGTACCGAGGCTGGCGGTATTGTGCCCGACCATTTGCGGCAAGCGCAGTTGTTGGCAGCGCTCCCGGGTCAAGGGCAGACAGACCAGACCACGCGCCTGGGTCACCATGAAATTAATGGCGGCGGGCGTCACAAACTCTGCCGCCATGATGAGGTCGCCCTCATTCTCCCGGCCCTCATCGTCCATGAGGATCACCATACGTCCCGCCGCAATATCGGCAATGATTTCTTCGGCGGGGCTGATTTTACCTACACTCATACCGGATATCCTTTGGCGGCCAATGATTCGCGAGAGATGGGTGATTTTAGCGCCGAATCTGGCTCGGTCGCCACCCAGCGTTCCAGATAGCGGGCGATCAAGTCTACCTCAAGATTCACCCGCTGCCCCACCCGCCAGGCCGCTGCCGTCGTCTGGCTCAGGGTATGGGGAATCAGGTTGAGCAGGAAACGCTCTCCATCCAGGGCATTGACGGTCAGACTGATCCCGTCCACACAGATACTCCCTTTGGCAGCAATATATCGCAGCAACTCCCGGGGCGCAGCTACCGCAAACACCTGGGAGCGCCCCGAATCCTGGACGCTGTGAATCTGCCCGACCCCATCCACATGACCGGCTACCAGATGTCCACCCAGACGATCAGCCAGGCGCAGGGCTTTTTCAAGATTGACAGCACTCCCGGTTTTCAGGCTACCGAGCAGGGTCTTGTCCAGGGTTTCCCGGGAAACATCCACCGCAAAACCGTCTTTATGAAGTTCCACTACCGTCAGACACACGCCCGATACAGCAATACTGTCTCCCAGTTTGACGTCTCCCAGATCAAGTCCGCCGGAAGCCAGGGTCATCCGGTAATCACCAACCTGGGGCTGTAATTGGCGCACCTGGCCCAGTGCCTCAATAATCCCTGTGAACATCTATCAGTTCTCCTGCGGACGCAAGGTCCACTTCAGATCGTTGTCCAGCAACTCGAAGCTGCGACTTTGCCAGCGTGGAGCTTCGGCAAGCCGGGCAAAAGGTCCCGCCTGCACCGCCGCCTGCGCCCCCTGACCCAACAGCAGAGGCGCCATATATACCAGCCATTCATCCACCCATTTTGCAGCAAACAGGGCACTCGCCAAGGTCGGCCCGGCCTCCACCAGCACTTCGTTGATCTGTTTCCCAGCCAGCAGGCGCAGCAGCTCCAATATATCCAGCCGCGTCCCGTCCAGGGGAACCGCCAGCAACTCCGCCCCCGCCTTTTGCAGCTGACTGCGCTTTGCAGTCGATACTTCCGGCCCATGGCCAATCCAGACCGCCCCCGGTGAGGAAAACAGCGCGGCATCAGTGGGAGTTTGCAAATGCGTATCGAGAATCACCTTGACTGGATAGCGTCGCAAAGGCGTTTCCAGGCGCGGGGCCAGACGCGGATTATCGGCCAGGACCGTACCTACTCCTACCATGATGGCACTCACTCGTGCCCGCTCTTTTTGCACATCGCTGCGGGCCAGCGTGCCGGTCAGCCACTGACTCTGGCCATTGGCCAGCGCCACGGCCCCATCGAGGCTGATAGCCTGCTTCAGACGAACCCAGGGACGCCCCTTTTCCATGCGCTGCAAATAACCGGGGTTCAGCGCCCGGCTTTCCGCTTCGCCGCAGCCCAGATCCACCGGAATACCGGCAGCACGAAGGCGGGCGATACCCTGTCCGGCCACCAACGGATTAGGATCCTGCATGGCCACAACCACGCGTCCCACCCCGGCAGCCATCAAGGCATCCGCACAGGGACCGGTCCGCCCCCGATGGGAACAGGGTTCCAGGGTCACATATACGGTTGCGCCCCGGGCAGCCGCTCCGGCTTCGGCCAGGGCAATGACCTCGGCATGAGCCTCTCCGGCAAAAAGATGAGCGCCCCGGCCAACAATGTTTTCACCCTGGACTACCAGGGCACCCACCCGAGGATTGGGATGAGTGGAGTACAAGCCCTGCCGCGCCAAATCCAGCGCCAGCGACATGAAGGCCGCATCGCCCTCAGTCAGCACCCGCACCTTCTTCCGTATCGGTTGACTGCACCTCTTTCAAACGGGCAATTTCGGCGCTGAAGGCTTCCACATCCTCAAAGCGCCGATAGACCGAGGCAAAACGCACATAAGCAACGGGATCAAGACCACGCAAAGCTTCCATGACCAGATCTCCGATCAGCCGTGCCGGTACTTCCCGATCGCCTTTTTCACGCAGCCGCCGCTGTATCTGCCGCAAGGCCGCATCCACCTGTTCGGTGGCCACGGGCCTTTTACTGAGCGCCCTGGTCAAGCCGCGCTGGAGCTTGTCTTCATTGAAAGCCTCGCGACGACCATCGGTTTTCACCACCATCGGCAGGGACAGCTCAGCCCGCTCAAAAGTCGTGAAGCGTTGCCCACATTGCGGACATTCCCGACGGCGCCGCACGGTCCCGCCCTCATCGGCAAGGCGGGAGTCCACCACCCGGGTATCAGCGAAGGCGCAAAACGGGCAATACACCGAACCCTAGCCGTAAACCGGAAACTGTTTGCACAGCGCAATCATATCTGCCTGGACCCGGGTAATGACCGACTCATCACCGGGAGCATCCAGCACATCGGCAATACCCTTGCCCAAGCGCTGCATTTCGGCGTCGCCAAAGCCACGGGTAGTGGCTGCCGGAGTACCGATGCGAATACCACTGGTGACGGCCGGCGGACGGGTATCAAAGGGCACCGCATTTTTGTTGACGGTAATATTGGCACGCCCGAGGGCTTCTTCAGCTTCCTTGCCCGTTACCTTTTCACCGAGATTGAGGAGGAAGAGGTGATTGTCGGTGCCGCCGGAAACAGCGGTATAACCGCGCTCAGCCAGGACTCCGCTCAGGGTCTGGGCATTACGAATGACCTGCTGCTGATAGGTTTTGAATTCGGGCTGCAGGGCTTCCCGGAAGGCTATCGCCTTGCCGGCAATGACATGCATCAGAGGACCGCCCTGTAATCCCGGGAAAATCAGCGAGTTCACCTTCTTGGCGTACTCTCCACGGCAAAGAATCAGGCCGCCACGGGGACCACGCAGCGTTTTGTGGGTGGTGGTGGTGACAAAATCAGCATGGGGCACCGGGCTGGGATGCAAACCGGCGGCGACCAGGCCGGCAATGTGCGCCATATCCACCAGCAGATACGCACCGATACTCCGGGCAATCTCACCGATTTTTTCAAAATCAATGATGCGGGAATAGGCGCTGGCCCCGGCGACGATCATTTTGGGGCGTTCCTGTTCGGCTTGGGCCGCCAGGGCATCATAATCAATGCGCCCATCTTCAGCCCGCACCCCATAGGCAGCCACCTGAAAGAGCTTACCCGATACATTGACCTTGGCACCGTGGGTCAGATGTCCACCATGGGCCAGACTCATGCCCATGATTTTATCGCCCGGCTGCAAAACCGAAAGATACACAGCCTGATTGGCCTGAGAACCGGAATGGGGCTGCACATTGGCATGTTCGGCACCGAAGAGCTCCAGGGCACGATCCATGGCAAGCTGTTCGGCAATGTCCACATATTCGCAGCCACCATAATAGCGTTTTCCCGGATAGCCCTCGGCGTACTTGTTGGTCAACACCGAACCCTGGGCCGCCATGACCATGGGACTGGTATAGTTTTCGGAAGCAATGAGTTCCACATGGTCTTCCTGACGTTGGGTTTCCTTGCGCATGGCATCCCACAAGGTGGGGTCAAAATCAGCAATACTGAGGGTTTTGGAAAACATGCTGCACTCCTTCAAAAACTTCCGGGAAATTTGTGGCTAGACACTAATGGATACAAGCACTCACGGCAAGGGTAAAAAATGCGTGCAAACCATGAATGAAACTCATCAGAGCTTGACGCGCACCGGCTGGGGATGCTGCGCCAGCACGAAGCGGGAAGTTTCTTTCTTTTTCCGGGGAGGACGACGTTTGTCGGCAAATATGTCCTGATAGGCGACATGAATGACCGGCGGCCCCAGCACCCAGACAATCAAGCCCAGCCACAATTGGGAAAAAGCCGGCATGAACAGATTGGCGAGCAGAATAATGGCCCAGAGGCCAATCAGGGGATCCCGCAATTCCGGTCGGAACAACAGGGTCAAAGTGGTTTCCACCTCGGATTCGAGCCAGCCATGACCTTTATGCAAGGCCAGTGCAATGCCGAAAAAAGCCGGAGAAAACCAGAAATAGGGCATCAGTGACAAATCCGAGAAACGTTGCCCGAAGGCAAACCACCAACCCCAGAACCCCTGACCCAAACCACTATTGTCATGCCAAGGGATGTGGATGCCAGCGAGCAGGCTGCCCATGACGACCATATCCTGACCAAACTCGAAAATCATGCCAAAAACAGCAAAAAGCATTCCCCAGACGACGGCCACATGCAGGGCATGACGCGTTTGCCGAGGACTGTAGGATTCCACTTCTGCGTCAGTGTTGGCGGCAATTTCCAGGCCAAAAAGCAAACCAAAAGGAGCCAGGGCATACATCAGCCATTCCGGGAAAGGGATAGCGGTCAGCACCAAAGCACCCCCAGTGAGCCACAGCCAAGGGCGGGGCCGGGCCATGACTAACTCAGCACCCCCTTCGACCCAGCTGACTACGCGACTTACCCACTTCCAAGCCAAAATCATCCCCCGGCACTTTGGCACATGGCCAAACACAACTTGATGCAGAATATATCCATTAAATATTCTAAACCATCCAGATGGATGAATACAAAATTCCTACACAGAATTTTACT
This sequence comes from Acidithiobacillus marinus, assembly GCF_002847505.1. Taxonomy (GTDB): domain Bacteria; phylum Pseudomonadota; class Gammaproteobacteria; order Acidithiobacillales; family Acidithiobacillaceae; genus Acidithiobacillus; species Acidithiobacillus marinus. The sequence goes on along the minus strand of NZ_MXAV01000004.1, from coordinate 139,501 downwards.
CCGAGTTGGCCGCACGCGATGTTTGCCTGCATGCCGCTTGTCGCCGCCGCTCTTGAAGTTTAGACTCACCCGGCTCTGTTATGATGATTAGAAAAGCATACCATGCCTGCTCAGATACCTGCTGATTCCGTTGGATTGGTCATACCGCAGACAGCCGCCTTTCCGGGCGACCTGCAACTGGAGTGCGGGCGAAGCTTACCTGGCTACACCTTGGTTTATGAAACTTATGGCGTATTGAATAAGGATCGCAGTAACGCCATCCTGCTCTGTCACGCCCTCTCCGGTGACCATCATGCCGCCGGTTATCATCAGCTGGAAGACCGCAAACCGGGCTGGTGGGAACATCTGCTCGGTCCCGGCAAGGCCATGGATACGAAGCAATTCTTTTTCGTCTGCGCCAATTTCATCGGATCGTGCAAAGGTTCAACCGGCCCCGCCAGCATCAATCCAGAAACTGGCAGCCCCTGGGGGCTGGATTTTCCTATGGTGACGGTGAGGGACTGGGTAAAAACCCAGGCCGATCTGGCGGACTATCTGGATATTGCGCAATGGGCTGCCGTCATTGGTGGCAGCCTGGGCGGTATGCAGGTCATGCAGTGGAGCATGGATTATCCGGAACGCCTGCGTAATGCCGTCGTCATTGCTGCCGCTCCCAAATTGACCGCGCAGAATATCGCTTTCAACGAAGTCTGCCGACAGGCCATCATGACCGACCCCGATTTTCATAATGGCCGCTATTATGCCCACGACACCAAACCTCGTCGGGGCCTCTCCCTGGCGCGCATGATCGGCCACATCACCTACCTTTCCGATGATGCCATGCGCAGCAAGTTTGGCCGCGAAACCCGGGGCGGCAAGGCTTTCTCTTTTGGTTTTGATGTGGATTTTGAAGTGGAAAGCTATTTGCGCTATCAGGGCTCCAGCTTTGTCGAACGCTTTGATGCCAACAGCTATCTCTACATTACCAAAGCCCTGGATTACTTTGATCCGGCTAGTGCCTACGGAGGCAATCTGGCAGAAGCCTTTACGCCGATTCAAGCCGCTTATCTGGTCATTTCTTTCAGCTCCGACTGGCGCTTTTCCCCGGAGCGGTCCCGGGAAATCGTCCAAGCGCTTTATACCTGCAATCGTGATGTCAGCTATGCCGAAATCGAATCCACCCACGGCCATGATTCGTTTTTAATGCCCATCCCCCAATACGTGGCCGTCCTGCGCACTTATCTGCAGCGCGTTGCCGAGGAAATTGGCCTATGAAGCTGCGCCGTGACCTGGCCATCATTGCCGACTGGATTGCTCCCCAGAGCCGCATTCTCGATCTGGGTTGCGGGGAGGGAGAACTTCTGGCCTACCTGCGTGCCGAAAAAGAGGTCCAGGGTTATGGGGTGGAAATTGAAGAAGACCGTGTGGTTGCGGCCATTCGCCGTGGGATTCCGGTTATTCAGCAGGATCTCGATCAGGGGCTCAAAAATTTTGCCGATCTCAGCGTGGATACTGTCGTACTCTCCCTGACACTCCAGGCGACAAACTTTCCACTGCAATTATTACAGGAAATGTTACGAGTGGGCCGCGAAGTGATTGTCACTTTTCCCAACATGGGCCACTGGCATGCGCGCTGGCAACTGGGTGTTCTCGGAAAAATGCCGACCACAGACGCCTTGCCGCATACGTGGTATGATACTCCCAACATTCACCTGTGTACGATTCGGGATTTCGAGCAGCTCTGCGCTGATAACGGTATTGTCATCCATCAGCGGGTGGTGCTGAATGACCGGCGCCATAGCACCTGGCGCAATCGTCTCTTACCTAATTTATTTGGAGAAGTCGCCTTGTATCGCTGTGCGCTGGGCGCACGCTAAGGCCTACGCGAGGAGCATGCCATGACTCTGGAACTGATCAGCTTCCCCCTCTGCCCTTATGTGCAGCGCTCCGTGATCACTCTACTGCACAAGCAGGTAGGCTTCAAACTCACCCACATTGATCTTGCCCACAAACCCGAATGGTTTCTGGCTTTATCCCCCATGGGTAAAGTGCCCTGCCTGAAAATCGGTACGGATACGGTGCTTTTTGAGTCCCAGGTCATCAATGAATACCTGGATGAAACCATTGCGCCGGCATTACATCCTGCCGACCCGCTGGAGCGCGCCCAGCATCGCGCCTGGATTGCCTTTGGTAGCGAAATGATCGGTGACCAGTTCCAGATGATGATCGCCCAGGGAGAAGAGCGCTTTACCGCTGCCAGTCGCCAACTCTTCGACAAACTGGAGCGGCTCGAAAAAAACATGACCGGAAACCATTTTTTTGCCGGCCAAAACTTCAGCCTGGTAGATGCGGCTTATGCGCCCTTATTCATGCGCATGGAAATCCTCCATGCCTTAAGACCATTACCGCGCTGGGAAGCCTTGGGCAAACTGCGGCGCTGGACGGCCTTGCTCATGGAATTACCGGAAGTAGCCGGTTCCGTCACGGCTGACTTTCCGGAACGACTGCGCAATTATATCAGCGAAAAAGGCAGTCTTCTGCTACGCTCAGTCTGACAGGTCGGGTCTGAATGGCTGGAAGCCGCATTTACGATAACAGGAGTCGTGCAATATGAGTGATCAACAGGGAGAGGACATGCAGGATCAGGCGCTTGTGCCCACCACCCACTTTGGCTACCAGGAAGTTCCGGAAACTGAAAAGGAGCATCTGGTCAAAGGAGTATTCAGCAGTGTTGCGGGCAAATACGACCTGATGAATGACCTGATGTCACTCGGTGTCCATCGTCTGTGGAAACGCTTCACGGTCGATCTGGCCCGCCCCCGCCCCGGCCAGCGGGTGCTGGACCTGGCTGGAGGAACCGGAGATCTGGCCGCCGCCATTTATCCGCGCATCCAACCCCGGGGATCCATCGTCGTATCGGACATCAATCCGGAAATGCTCGCCGTTGGCGAAACGCGCCTGGCCGACAAGGGGATTGTCGCCGGGGTCGAATTCGTCGAAGCCAATGCCGAAGAACTCCCCTTCCCTGATCGCGAATTTGATCTGGTGACCCTCGCCTTCGGAATCCGCAACATGACCCACCCCGAGCGCGCCCTGAAGGAAATTCATCGCGTCCTCAAGACCGGTGGCCGCGCCTTGATTCTGGAATTTTCCCACCCGCGCTGGCCGGGTTTACAGTCCATCTACGATCTCTACTCCTTTCAGCTGCTCCCGCGCATTGGCGAACTCGTGGCCAAGGATCGGGAAAGTTATCAATATCTGGTGGAATCCATCCGTCGTTTCCCCGACCAGGATACTTTCAAGATGATGATGGAAGATGCCGGACTGGAGCGAGTGGAAGTGTTCAATTTATCGGGGGGCATTGTCGCACTGCATCGCGGCTTTCATATGGACTGATGAATGCTTTTCATCTGAACACCTAAAAATTCCCTCTTGAGCCGAGACTCCGGGCAGGGCATGATGACCTCAATTTTCGCAGAGGAGTAATGCCCATGACGTCCGTTCACAGTCTCGGTTTTCCGCGTATCGGTCATAAACGCGAACTCAAAAAAGCACTGGAAAGCTTTTGGTCCAAGGAAATTGACGAAAAGGAACTGCAATCCCGCGCTGCCCAGTTACGTGACCGCCACTGGAAAATCCAGCAGACCTGTGGGATGGATCTGATTCCGGTCGGTGATTTCAGCCTTTATGACCATATGCTGGACATGAGCTGCACCCTCGGCGCCATTCCCCCGCGTTATGGTTTTTCCGGTAGCCAGGTCGGCCTGGATACCTTTTTTGCCATGGCCCGTGGCTCCAGCACTCAGCCTGCCATGGAAATGACCAAATGGTTTGATACCAACTACCATTTCATCGTCCCAGAATTCCACGAAAACATGACCTTCAGCCTGAGCAGCGAGCGCCTGTTTGATCAGGTCAAGGAAGCCCAGGCCCTGGGTATCAAGGCCAAGCCCGTGCTCGTCGGTCCCATCACCTATTTGTGGCTGGGCAAGGAAAAGGACCTGAATGCCGAAGCCCATCATGAAGCTCAGCATCATCATGATGACAGCGCCTGTCATGGTCACGGCGCCCCGGTGGGCAATGCCTGCTTTGATCGCCTGACCCTGCTGCCCAAGGTGCTGCCGGTATATGCCGAAATTCTCGAGCGTCTCGCCGCCATGGGTGTGGACTGGGTACAGATGGACGAACCCGCTCTGGCCCTGGACCTCCCCGCCGAATGGCGCAAAGCCCTGGAGTCGGCTTATCAGACCCTCAGCAAGGGCAAAAGCCCCAAAATTTTGCTGGCTACCTATTTTGATTCAGTAGCCGACCACGCCGAAATCCTCAAGGCCCTACCGGTGGCCGGTCTGCATCTGGACCTGCGCCGCGCTCCCCAGCAACTGGATACTTTCCTGAAAAATTATCCCGCCGAAAAAGTGCTTTCCCTGGGCGTAGTAGATGGTCGCAATGTCTGGCGTGCTGACCTGGATGCCGGTCTGAAACTGCTGGAACCCGCCCATCAACAGTTGGGCGAGCGCCTCTGGGTGGCTCCTTCCTGCAGCCTCCTGCACACCCCCGTGGATCTGGATCAGGAAAACGAACTGGATGCCGAGCTGAAATCCTGGCTGGCTTTCTCGGTGCAGAAACTGGATGAGGTCGCCATTCTCGGCCGTGCCCTCAACGCCGGCGTGGATGGCGTCGCTCAGGAGCTGGCTACTGCCCGCGCTGCCGTGCATTCCCGCAAAACCTCCCCGCGCATTCACAACCCGGCTGTGGCCCAGCGCCTTGAGGGTCTGGGTCAGGATGACGGACAGCGCAAAAGTCCTTTCCCGGCGCGCGAAGCCGCACAACGGGCGCGTTTCAAGCTGCCCGCATTCCCCACCACCAGCATCGGCAGTTTCCCTCAGACCCCTGAAATTCGTAAGGCCCGCCTGCAGAACCGCAAGGGCGAACTGAGCGACACTGACTATCAGAAGGCGATGGAAGCGGAAATTGCCCTGGTGGTGAAAGAACAGGAACGCCTGGGTATTGATGTACCGGTGCATGGTGAACCTGAACGGAATGACATGGTGGAATATTTTGGTGAGCAGCTGGCCGGATTTGCCTTTACCCGCCATGGCTGGGTACAGAGCTACGGCTCACGCTATGTAAAACCGCCGTTGATTTTTGGCGACGTGTCCCGCCCCACCCCCATGACCGTGGCCTGGAGCCAATATGCCCAGTCTCTAACCCAACGTCCCATGAAAGGCATGCTCACCGGACCCGTAACCATCCTGCAGTGGTCTTTTGTCCGCGATGACCAACCCCGAGAAAGAACCGCCCTGCAAATTGCCCTGGCCATCCGTGATGAGGTCAAGGATCTGATCGACGCCGGTATCGGCATCATTCAGATTGACGAACCCGCCTACCGCGAAGGACTGCCCCTCAAGCGCAAGGACTGGGATCACTATCTGAACTGGGCATCGCGCGCATTCCGTATTTCTGCGCAAATTGCCCCCGATGATGTGCAAATTCATACCCATATGTGCTACTCGGAGTTCAATGACATTCTACCTGCCATTGCGGCCATGGATGCAGATGTCATTACCATCGAGACTTCCCGTTCGCAAATGGAATTGCTGGATGCTTTTGCTACCTTCAACTACCCCAACGAAATTGGACCCGGTGTGTATGATATCCATTCCCCCCGCGTTCCCAGTGTTGAAGAAATGGTGGGGCTGATGGAAAAAGCCGTCAAGGTGGTCCCGGCCGAGCGCTTGTGGATCAACCCAGACTGCGGACTCAAGACCCGCAAGTGGGCAGAAGTCACTCCGGCGCTGGAAAACATGGTGGAAGCCGCCAAGCAGGTACGTGCCAAACACGTCTGATTCCTCCGGGATTGTTGCATCACCAAGGCCCCTTTATTGGGGCCTTTTCATTTATTGATGCTGCGACTTTTTTTCGATCCGCACGGAGCAGATCATGCCGGCCACCAGAGGAAAATTGTTGGGGTTTTTGAGCAAGCGAATGCGCACCGGGATTCTTGAAGGTAACCGCACCCAGTTGAAGCTTGCCCGCACTCTGGCCTGTAACCTCTCGCCGGTCTGACTTTCGCGGTCAGCAATGGCTGGAGCGATGCTCTCCACGATTCCGGGCAGGCTCTCATGCGCCCCCAACAGGGTAATCCGGGCATGCTCGCCAATATGCACACCCCGAAGGCGGGTCTGCTCAAAATAAGCATCAATCCAGTAGGACTTGGCTTCCACCAGAGCCAACAGGGCTTGACCCTGCTGTGCATAATCTCCGGCACGCAGCCGCAGATGCGTAATGGTGCCGGCAACCGGTGCCCGGACCGCTGTTCGCGACAAGTCATAAGCCGCCAAACGCACAGCCGCCTGAGCGGCGCGCAGTTGTTCTGCTGCGACGCGGACTGCCAGCTCGGCATCGGAACGGGCCTCGGCAGAAACTGCAGCCGCAGGCAAACCGGCACGCCGCGCTGCCTGCTCACGACGCAGGGCCAGCCGGGTACTGGCTTCGGCGAGGGTCGCTTGGGCTTTATCCAGGGCTAACTGATAGCGCTGCGGATCAATACGAAACAGCAAAGCCCCCGCTGCGACAGACTGGTTATCCTTGACCAAAACCTGCGTGACCCGGCCACTCACATCGCCATTGATCTCGACAATTTGCGCCTGAACCACGGCGTCCCGCGTCCACGGAAGGTCCATATAGGCATGCCATAAACGCCAGCCCAGATAGACGGCAAGAGCCAGTACCAGAAGGGTCACAAGGACGCGAACAAAGCGACGAATCATCCATAGACTCCCAGGGCCAGGGCCGTAAAAACAATGACAAAAAAAGAGAGTCGAAACAGCGCTGGATGCCATATCCAACGCTCCAGATTCCAGCGACTGCTCCATTTATCGAGCAGCAGAAAAAGCAGAATACTGAATGCCAACACCGGCAGGAGAGTTGGCACCAAAGCGCCAAAAAAGACCATTTCAACGGGCATGGACTTGTTCCTCTGTCGCCACAGACAATCGCCGGGACACGCTGGCAATCACATGTACGTACACCTGAAACAAAGCGTCGGGAGGCAAAATCGGATGCAGGGCCGGGTCCACTTTCTCCTCAGGTAACTCGGCCACAGCATCCAGAATGGCCCGGACCCGCGCCCGATATTCCGGGGTTGCAGGGACCTCACGACTTTGTTGAATGATGCGCAGCAAGGGCGCCACATACTGTTCCTGATAGCGCTGCAAAGGATCGCCGCCCTCTGTTTGTCTATTGAGCAACGTGCGTAACTGCAGGATGGCTTCCCCCAACTCGTTCAAACGCATCGCCTCGCGCAGCACTTCCACATCCCGGGTTTGCTGGGGTGCCAGGTCTGCAGCCAGTAAGCGCAAATATTCGCGGCTTTCGAACTCAAACCGACCGCGCAGACGCAATGAGGCCTCGTCGCTGGCCACCCTGCGAACCCATTGGCGTAAATGCATCAACAGTCGGCGGCGCTCCCAACTATTTCCAGCCGGAAAAATCAGAAAAAAGGCGATTCCCACCAGAAATACTGAAAGGAGCTCTGCGACGCCCATATTCAGCATTTCCACGTAGGAAAAAGCCTGATCATTGGCGGGAATGGCCAGTTGTGGGAAAAATATTCCAAATCCGGCCGCCGTACCGGACCAGCGAGTGCGCGTCAGTAGCCAGGGTGATATCAGAAAGAAAGGCAGTAGCGCTAGAGCCAGCAGGGTAAAACCCTGCACTCTCGGCAGTAACTCCAGACTAAACAACAGGGCTGCAAGAAAAGCGCCGACAATACCGAAACCCATTTGGCGAACCGATGCCAAGGGATTCGGGAAGGTCGAAAAAAGGGCGCTGAGCACTACGGCGATGATCAGCGCGGCGGGTCCCGATGGCCAGGCAGCCTGTAGCCAGAAAAATGCCACAGCAGCTACAACCAGGATGCTACGCAGAGCTGCGCCCAAGGGTTGAACGATTTCCGTAGGCGGTCGAGCAAAACTTGCCAGCGGCATATCCCTGGTTGCCGGAGGTAACTCCAGATGCTGGAAATGATCGTAGCTATCCAGATACCGCAGCAATTCTGCCAGGAAACGCGTAAGCAACAGAATCAGACTATCCAACCCCAGCGCTTGGGCCGGATTCAGGGAAGCGCGCAAATCCTGACGCAAGCTCTGCAGCTGCTCGACCGTGCGCTCCAGCACTTTCTGCATAGGTACCAGCACCAGCTGCGTACTGTTTTGTTGCAAGTCCTTTTGCAGCTTTTCTAAGTCCTGTCGTAACGGCGTGATCAATGCTTGGACAGGATCCCTGAGGGGCGCAAATTCCGGTCGCCGGAGCCTGCGTATATGACTGTTCAATAAATGCAGGGCGCCAGAAGCCATCATCATATCGGCGATCATCTGCTGGGTGCGTTCATTGTGCTGTCGTCCCCTGGCACTTTCAAAGAGGCTGCTGGAACGATAACTGTCCAGTTGCAAGGTCTCCTGAATCGCTTCCAGATGTAAAACCATCCAGTCCGCACGGACCACGCCGCCGTCGAGCACCCGCAGGGTGTTGCGCAAAAAATGCTGGAGTCTGGCCTGGGCAGTCTGGCGCAGCAGCTCTTCCAACGATTGCGGAAAAACAAGGGCACTGATCACCGAGGCCACCACAATACCGAGCATGACGTCACTGAGACGCGCCACCCCGATAAAAAACGCATGGCTGGGGTCGAGGGCGGCAGGGATACCCACCAAGGCTGCCGTATAGCCCGCCAGCACAAAAGCATAGGCCTGAAAATTCCGGAAATACCGGGCGCCCGCCGTACAAAAACCTACCCACAGCGCAAGACCCGCCAAAAACCCGAAACGCGCATCGGGGAAAGCCGCTACCAGTAACAAGGCCACGATACTCCCAACGATGGTGCCAATCGCGCGATAAAAACTCTTGGCCAGCACCATACCATTGCGTGACTGCATGACAATGAAGACAGTAATGACCACAGTGCCGGGGGAGTCGAGCTGAAAGCGATAGGCCAGCCATAGCCCCAACAGCGCCGCCAGGGCGGTCTTCCCCCAGAAAAGCCAGTCTGGCACCTTATGCTGCCAGAAAGCCTGCCAGCTTTGGCGACCGGCAATGGTGGCCAAATTCATGGTGCTTGCCGATGCTGGAACCAGGTATCCGGAATCACCCGCCCACCCAGGGCCGCATACAGATTGATCAAGGATTGCCGGGCACGGGCGTTCAATCGCGTTTGTTGCAGATGGTTGTCGATCAGGGTGAGCTTGACCTCCAGTTCGGGCAAAGCATTGCTGAGCCCCGCTTTGTAACGCTGTTGCTGCAGGCGCTTTTGAAGCTGCAGGAGATGGTCGCGCTGGTCCAGGCTGGTACGCTCCTGACCGGCAGCCTGTAAATCGGTCAAAGTCGCTGTAACCTGCTGCAAGGCCTGCAGGAGACTCTGCTGATACTGCGCCAAGGCCAGATGATAATCAGCCCGGGCAGCATCAAATTTGCCCCGCAGACGGCCACCGGTAAACAGGGGCAAGCTGATGGCCGGCCCCACTCCAGCCTGCAGGGAACCGGGGTGCAAAAAAGTGAACAAGCTGCCGGCTGCCGCCAGGCCACCGGCAAAAGCGACAATATTGACGTTGGGATAATAGGCATCTCGCGCCACATGGATAGCTTCTGCGGCAGCCTCAATGGCGCTGCGGCGGGCCAGCACATCGGGACGCCCCGCAATCCATGCGGCGGGAATCTGTCGGGGAATATGCCAGCCGGACAGGGGGATACGGACCGGCGTGGCCGAAAGGTCTCTGGGCAACCGGGTACCCACGCCGCAGAGCACGGCCAGAGCCTGTCGGTTTTTGCGGACTTTGGCCTGTTGGATGACGATGTCTTCCTGCAGACTGGAAATGCGCCGGGCGTAGCCCAGGGCACGCAGAGAGTCGGCCAGTCCCTGCTGGTACCGTGCTTTCTCGATTTCCTGAATCTGCCGCAATAGTGTCTGTTCCTGATGCAACTGCGCCAGGATGGCATCATCAGCCCTTACCGCCAGGATTTGTTGCAGGACCGCATTCTCTACCAGCAACACGGCTGCCCGGCGGCGTTGCTCGGCGATACCCAAACGGTATTGAGCGACTTTTGCACGAGCCTGTTCTTGCCCCCCGATATCCAGGTTGTACGAAAAATCCAGCTTCAGGGCGTTATTCCAGGAGGTCTCCCCCGCGTAAGGCGGCAGATAAAACTGGTTTTTCGTCCATTGACTGATACCCAACTGACCACTGGCCTGGACTTGGGGTAAAAGCTGAGCGCCAGCCTCACGCAAATCTGCTGTCGCCAGACGCACGCGCGCTTCGGCAGCAGCCAAATCAGGATTTTTGGACAAGGCCAGTTGGAGAATTTTCTGTTCAGCAGGATTCAGCAAGGATCGCCACCAATCAGGCTGTGCCGGGGTGGTCGAACTGCCCGTCACCAGTGTGGGGCTGATCCGCAGGTTCTGGATTTTGTCGGGTGCCGCCAAATGCGGCATCCGTGGAGCACAACCGGTGAGCATCAGCAATGCCCAGGCCACAAAATACCCACGTCGCAACGGCTACACTCCCAGCATAAGTAACATCTCTTGCGCTGCCGAGATTACCGCTTCAACTCGATTCCAGCAACACGGGCAGTAGAACGGCCAGGCGTAACCACCTCTCCTAAGGACGGCTTGTCGATGCACAGACAGGAAAGATAGAATCCAAGCAAGCCTGCTTGCACTTTTTCAGGGACAGTCCATGAATCTTTCGCCCCTTCATAATCTGCGTGCAGATGTGCCTGCTGCGGTAGTTGTAGCGCTGGTCGCCATGCCTCTTTGCCTCGGCGTCGCACTGGCTTCGGGAACCCCCCTGGTAGCAGGTTTGATCGCCGGCATTGTGGGCGGTGTACTGGTACCCCTGTTCAGCCGCTCAGCCCTGGCCGTCAGCGGCCCCACTCCAGCTATTGTCGCCACCCTGCTGGTGGCCATGGAAAGCCTGCACAGCTTTCCGGCATTGCTGCTCGCCGGCGTCATCGCCGGTGCTATCCAGATTATTCTGGCCCTGTTCCGGGCCGGCGTCATTGCTTATTTTTTCCCCTCTGCCGTCATTCAGGGCATTTTATCGGCCATTGGCATCATCATCATTCTCAAACAGTTTCCTTTCGCTATTGGCTTTGATATTGGCGAATTCGGCAATCAGGATTTTTGGGACGGCCACGGGGAAAACACCTTCAGCGCCATACTGTCAGCCTTGGCACACGTTGAATGGGGGGCGCTGCTGGTCAGTGTCCTGGCCTTGTCCATTCTGATTCTCTGGGACAATGTGGCGATTCTGCGCAAACAAACCTGGCTTTCCGGTCCGCTGATGGCGGTGGTAATGGGAACGCTGCTCAACCTGCTCTTTGTGCATTTTCTGCCGGGGCTGGCCATCGACAAAAGCAATCTGGTCAATTTGCCGGTGATCCGCTCCCTGGCCGATTTGCAGGGCATGCTGCAAATGCCGGACTGGGGAATGATTGGCTCCAAAACCGTGTGGATTACGGCTATCGCCATCACCTTTATTGCCAGCCTGGAAAGCCTGCTGTCCATTGAAGCGTCTGACAAACTCGATCCCTTCAAAAGAAGGACGCCTCTGGACCGTGAACTTCTCGGACAGGGCATTGCCAATATGGCCAGCGGATTGATCGGCGGACTGCCGGTTGCTGCGGTCATTGTCCGCAGCACGGCCAACGTCGCAGCCGGTGCTCGTACTAAAGCCAGCGCCTTTTTGCATGGAATATTCCTGCTCCTGGCGGTACTGTTTCTGGCCAGCCTGATGAATCACATCCCGCTGGCAGCCCTGGCGGCCATCCTGATTTTTGTCGGTTTCAAACTGGCCCATCCGCACATTTTCAGGAAAATGTTCCGTCTGGATAAATCCCAGTATTTGCCCTTTCTCATCACCATTATCGCCATTCTTTTCACCAGCCTCATTACCGGCGTAGTGATCGGTCTGCTTGCCGGTATTTTCTTTGTCCTCAAGGCCAACTATCACAGCGCTATAGAAATTGATCGGGAAGGCGAGGCCTATAAAATCTCCCTGAACCGGGAGGTCACTTTCGTCAACAAGGCGCGTCTCTCCCATATTCTGGAAAAACTGCCCAGAGGCGCGGAAGTGATTCTGGATGGCCAAAAAGTACGGTTCATCGATCATGACGTACTCGAAGTTATCCGTGATTTTGAGCGGGCAGCCGTGCTCAAAAACATTCAATTACGGGAGCAGAATTTCGACACCCCCGTACTCAAGCCTCTCGTCTGAAGCTTACAAACGGCCTTGCGCCAGCAGTTCCGCATTACCCCCGGCGGCAGTGGTATTGATGCTCACAGCCTGTTCCGCCACCATGCGCAGCAGGTAATGGGGGCCACCGGCTTTGGGTCCGGTACCGCTTAATCCTTCCCCACCAAAAGGCTGAACACCCACCACGGCACCAATCATATTACGATTGACATACACATTACCGCAGCGGGAGCGCGCCGCGATATGTGCTGCCCGACCATCAATCCGGGTCTGTACACCCAGGGTCAGTCCGAATCCCAGTGCGTTGATAGCGTCGATCAAGGCATCAATTTGCCCGGCCTTCCAGGTGACTACCTGCAGCACCGGCCCAAATATTTCCTCGCGCACCTGACTGACATGGTTAATGGCATACGCACAGGGAGCCACAAAATGCAGATCCCGCTGTTGATCGTCGGCGATGGTCAGGGCCAAAGAAGTATCCCCGCCCCGGGCACTCTCCAGTAAAGCGGCCGGCCAGGCAGTACGCGCCAGCAATTTACCGCCGCCCTGACCTATCCGGCCGATTTGTTCCACAAGATGAGACTGGGCTTCAGCATCAATCACTGGGCTCACATCCGTGGCATAATCCAGCGCCGGACCGATCACCAGCTCCTGCATGGCGCCGGTCAACATAGTGAGAATTTCATCCGCGCATTCTTCCTGCAGACAGAGCAGTCGCAGTGCCGAACAGCGTTGTCCGGCGGAACGGAATGCCGAAGCAATAACGGCATCCACCACCTGCTCCGCCAGGGCGGTGGAATCCACAATCATGGCATTGATGCCCCCCGTCTCAGCAATCAAAGGAACGATGGGACCGTCTTTCACCGCCAGTGACTGATGAATATGGCGGGCGACAGCGGTTGAACCGGTAAAAATCACTCCGGCGGTCAGAGGGTGTTCTGTCAGGGCCGCTCCCACGGTTTCACCGGCACCGGGCATCAGCGCCAGGGCATCCCGGGGAACCCCCGCCTCCCAGAGCAACTCCACAAAAGCCTGGGCAATAGCCATGGTCTGCTCTGCTGGCTTGGCCGCCACACTGTTCCCGGTCACCAGCGCCGCAACCACCTGCCCTGCAAAAATCGCTAGGGGGAAATTCCACGGGCTGATACAAACAAACACGCCCCGTCCCCGAAGATTCAGGGAATTTGCCTCGCCCGTCGGACCGGGGAGTACCTCCTTGCGCATCAGGGCCTTGGCCTGAATAGCGTAATAGCGGCAAAAATCCACAGCTTCGCGCAGTTCGGCAACCGCATCTGCCAGGGTTTTGTGGGCCTCACGCATCACCAGGGCGAGCATGGGCTCGCGCCGGGACTCCAACAGATCAGCAGCCTGGGTCAAAATTTCGGCGCGTCGCTCCACCGGCAGAGCATCCCAGCGGACTTGTCCGGCATGGAGGGTATGCATCAGCGGGTCGACATTTTCTGCCGTGATTTCTTCAGGCGTCTGGACGCGCAGCGCCCGTGCGGCGGCCAGTACCGGACTACGTTCAGTGTCATAAGTCATATCCATTCCTTGGCTGTTCAGTCGGCATTCACCGTGAAGGTAACCATAGATCTCTGCGGGTCTGGGCAATGCTGTTTCTTCAGCACGCCAGAGAGGACTCACCAGGAGATCTTCAGCAGCCACATGCTGATTGGCCAACTGATGAATAAATGAAGTGTTGGCGCCATTTTCGAGCAGACGCCGTACCAGATAGGCCAGTAAATCTCGGTGACGGCCTACGGGTGCATAGATGCGCAGGCGCTGAATAGAACCATGGCGCAATACTTCGCGATAAATTCCTTCTCCCATGCCGTGCAAGCGCTGCATTTCAAAGCGGGCGTCGGGCTGTTGCTCTGCCAACCGCAGCACGGCGGCAATGGTCGCCGCATTATGGGTGGCAAACTGAGGATAAACCAGGGCCCGGGGACCATTGGCGGCTTCAAGCAGGCGTGCCGCACAGGCCAGATAGCTGATATCCGAATGATGCTTATGGGTAAAAACCGGATATCCCTCCAGACCCATTTCCTGGGCTCTTTTGATTTCCATATCCCAGTAAGCCCCTTTGACCAGGCGCAGCATCAAGTGGCTCTGATTACGGCGGGTGCGAGACAACACTTCTTCAATGACCGCATCGGCGCGGCTTTGATAGGCCTGCACGGCAATACCCAACCCCTCCCACCCGGCGCAAGTCGCATGACGGGCCAGATGCTGTTGCAAGGCATCCAGCATATCGAGCTGGAGTTCCAGACGATCACTTTCCTCCGCGTCCAGGGTCAGATTCAGTCGTCCCTGAGCCGCCAGTTCCGCCAGTTGCTGCAGCTTGGGAAAGAGCTCTTTCCATAAACGACCCCGCTGGGCTTCCTCGAAGCGCGGATGCAGCGCCGAGAGTTTGATGGAAATACCATCGCGCTCCCGGGGGCCACCATTACCGGGTTGTGTCGCCAGAGCCCGCAAAGCAGATTCATAGGCAGCTGCATAACGGGCGGCATCGGCACTGTTGCGGGCGCCTTCTCCCAGCATGTCATAGGAATAGGACAATAAAGGCTGCTTTTTTCTGGCCTCTCCGGCCCGACGCCGCGCCTCGCCCAGATCCTGCCCCAGCACAAACTGCCGTCCCAGCAGGGCAATGGCGCGCACGGCAGCGGTCACCACCGTGTTCATCCCAAGGCGCTGCACCAGATTGCGGGTTTCCTTTTCGGCCAGCAGGCGACGCGACAATATCAGCACCCGACCCGAAATCTGGGTAATCCAGGACTGCTTTTCTTCTCCCGCAAAATGCGCCCGCCCCAATTGATCCGCAGCCAGCAGGGCTGCGGTACCGGTATCCGGAACGCGCAGCAAAGCCTCGGCAAGACGCATCAAAGCCAAGCCCTCCGCACTGGTGATGGGGTATTCTTTGAGCAGAGATTCCAGGGCCCAGAACGGCGCTGGCTGCTTGCGCACGGCTTCCACCCAGGGGCGAGCCTGGTCAATCACTTCCAGCCAATTGAGCTTATCGCCCAGGGCTAAGAGAAGACTATCGACCTGCTCTTGCTCGTCCCGATAGGGAGGTGGCAACAATCCTGCGGCGTCCAATGACTCTGGGGGTTGATGAACTTCATCAGGTGAAGCTGAATTTGAATATAAACGGGTTTGAGACATTCCAATAAGGCTCCTTGCAGCAGGTAATCGAGTTTATGATCAGCCTGTGCCTGCCTCCTTTTAACTTCTACGGATTTTATGGGCTGTGTTTTCTCAGCGCTAAAATCTCTTGTGAACAACCAGCCATAAAGGGTGTCATAGTTAGCCTAGTGGATGCAAGTATAGTATTTGCAGCAGGGTGCATCAGCAGAAAAGCACCTCCGAACCTTTTCGGTCGAAGGTGTTTCTCCTTATGATCTGAGCTTAATCCCCGTCATTAGCGACGTAGTAAGAAACCGGAGCATGGTGCTTGGCAGCATAATCATGCAGATACGCCATGACCTGCTCGTAGGACTGCTTGCCTTTGCTGCCAATCCATTCCTGACGCATCTGCTCGGGGCCAGGAACCTTGAGCAGGCTGGTAGGCGTATAACTGGCCTTGGCCTCGGGTAGAGGCTGTTTAGCCCCATGTGGGCTGGTGTGGGATTCCAGCCACTGAGCCGTCAGGGCATGGCCTGTGGCTCCCGCTTCCCGTCGTAACAGCACGTGGTTGCTGCAGGTACCCGGATTGAAACGGACAGGAACCTGCATGGGCAGCAACGGGATGGGGGCAAAATCGGGGTGTTCCGTCCAGATTCCCGAAAATACAGCGGCGTTACTGTCCCACTGCGACATGGGCGGGAGCCCCAAAATCGCTTCGATGGTCTTGACGATATTGACCTGGGAATACTGAGTCGTTTCCAGATAGTGCTGTTTTACCCAGGGCCCAATGGCCAGCGCAAAAGTGCGGTGGGCATTGATGTGATCGGCACCCGACTGGGCATCGTCCTCGTTGAGGAAGACCACCATATGTTTCCATTGCGGCGTGGTAGAAAGATAATGCAAGAATTGCGCCGTGGCATGGTCGTTATTGGCCACATAGTAATCGGGCGAGTAGTAACACGCCTTGCGACCCGCCGTGTGGTCATCGGGCAACCAGATATAAATGAAGTGCGGGAACTGGGCCCCGGGATGCTGCTGGAGCCAGTGAATGGCCAGCTTGGCCCGGTCGGTATCGAGAATCATCCGGTCCCAGGCCGGGAAGTTCGTTGCCAAGTGGGCTTGCATGGCTTTCGAGATGGCTCCGGCCTTGGAGCGGGAAACAAACTCACCAAAATCCTCAAAAGAAACCTGATGCTCCAACAGATCATTGAAGAGGAAGAGTCGTCCCGGATAACTGATCCAGGGATTGGACCAGTGCCCCAGTACCGAAAGATCCTGATAAATAGCATAGGGATTGTTGGCACCGGGCTTACCCGGCTGGAGTGATTGGGTCCAACCGGGATTTCCTACCAGCCCGCGCTGGGAGTAGTACTCCGGCCAGGTTCGCTGCACGAAGTCCGAGTCAGAGGCACCGGTGGTCCATTGATGGGCCTGGGCGGTTACTTCACCGTCGGCCATGAAGTTGACGAAAAGGGTGTTGTGGGCAGCCAGATGATAGAGATTGGGCAACTCGCGGGGACCGTAAAGATCAAGTTTGGGATCCGCCCAGTGTCCTGCTGCCTGATATTTGCCCAGATCTTCATCAAAGGTCTTATTTTCGCGCAGAATGAAAACCACATAGTGAATATGCTGATGGAGCCAGTCGGTGGTTTTGACATCTGCCGCATGGCGGGCAGCGCGCTGAGCCGGGCTGAATCCATCATTTTCCAGCACTTGTTGTGTCCATTCCGGGAGCTTGCTGTCCAACTCTGACAGCGAAATCTTCTGGACCAGACCATTCATCATGTCACCGACCCACTGAAAATGAATGTTGGGTCCACTACCCAGGCCCTTGCCCGCCACAACGTAGAGACTTCCGTCATGTACGGTCAGGGCGGTCGGATACCAGCCTGTGGGAATCAGCCCCAGGGCCTTGCCGCTGGCCTGATCAAAAACGGCAACATCATCATTGCCGGCATTGGCGACGAAAATCTTGCCGTCAGCTACCGCCAGGCCATCGGGATAGCTTCCGGGCAGGGCATCGGGGTAAGGACTGTCATCCAGTACCCGTACCATTTTCAGCGTTTGGGTATTCACCTCCACTACCCGATCGGCGTTGGCATCAGCCACCAGCACATCAGGGCTTCCCGGGATGGCCGTCATAGCCGTAGGATGAACGCCGGCACCCGTGCTTGCGGCCGTTTCTTCGGGGCCGGTGGCGACCTGTCCGAGGGTCTGAAAAGTGGCGCGGTCGATTACCGTCACGCCATTGCCGCCCCAGTCACTGACCACCAACCGTTTGCCGTCATCCGCCAGAGTTACCGCAAAGGGATAGGCTCCGGCATTGACGTAGTCGGTCTTTCCGCTGGCAATATCGATCCGGGCGAGGCTATTGGACAGCATACCGGTCACATAAAGATGCTTCCCCGCTGGCCCAACAGCTACAGAATCCGGGTAAAAGAGGTAGGGCTTATCCTGATCTCCCTGATATTGATAGGGATACTGATCCTTGGGAAATTTCTGCCATTGCAGACTGTAGTGATGCGTCACCTGCAGCTTGCCATCCACCATCCGCATGGCCAGCACCTGATCAGAAACACCACCCGTTGCATAGAGGGTGCCGTCCGGGCCACTAGCCAATCCCTGAAAGAGATCGCCGTGGCCAATTACCGTGGCGTCCAGCGCTTTTTTACTGGCCTCGGAACGCAGGGTGGCAGCAGCATCAGCCGCGAGTTGCTGCGGCTGGGCCTTGGTCCGATAGGCCACACCACCAGCCAGGGGAGCACTCGGCGCTTCAGCAATACCAGTACCATTCGGTAAGGGAATACTCACGGGCTTCTTGGGCGTGCCATCCCGGTAAATGGCCAGCAGAGCCTGCCGCTGCAGCTGCGTACCAAAGAGCTCAATACTTTGGGAGGGACTGGCTCCATTGGCGAGGACAGCCACGCCACCGAAATAAGGCACAATCATGGTCGGGAAATTGGCGGTGTCATTGATAGTGCCGACTGGTCCCACCTTCCGCCCCGAGGGCAGCGCATGGACATAATCGTTGTTATCGACCTGCACCGCGTGGTCGATGGAACGGACCGTATCGGCATGGGCCAGCAGGGGCAAACCGGCAAGAATGATACTGATCAGGGATGAAACGCTGCTTCGGTGCTTGGGCTGAAATTTGAGAATCATGTTCATTTGGCTCCGCAGGGGTAGATGTGGCCAGATATTTATTCGTTATTACGGAGCATTTTATCAAAAGAATATTACAGTTTGATGAAACCTGATCGGATCCGCCCAATTAAAGGACCCGTTTTGCTCATTCAGGTCAGGATAGCTTGGGGTCGATGGGCAGATAGGCAAAAACGCCATAGGGGCGGGAGTAATTCAGCAGCAACCGGGCCTGACTGAGGGCGGTTTCGCTCCCTTGAGGCAAAGAGGGGGCAAGGCTGGCCAGCGCCCAGGAATGGAGTTGCGCAAAAGGCGACTCTCCCTCGGGGCGAGGCAGGTAATACAGATGGTAATGACCATTTTTGAGATGGGCGAGCTGGACCACGGCTTTTTCCGCCTCAGTCATGCCACCCAGACCATCCACCAGACCCAGGTGATACGCATCGACGCCACTCCAGGCGCGGCCCTGGGAGTCTTTCTCCACCTGGGCCACGGGCAGGTGCCGGGCTTTGGCTACCAAATCCACGAAATGCCCATAAATGTGGTTCACCACCGCCTGGAAAGCCTGTTGCTCAGATTTGCTCAGCGGGGCATAGGGGGAGATGGATGGTGCATCGGGTACACTGCTGACACCGGAATAGCCAATACCCAGTTTCTGCAGCAAGCCGGAGAAATCGGGGAAAAGCACGAAAACACCGATGTCGGCGGCGATGGTAGTGGGTTCGGCATAGATCCGGTCTGCGCCGGTGGAGAGCCAGTAAGCGCCCGAAGCACCCAGGGTACCCATACTCACCACCACCGGCTTGCCCGCCTCGCGCAGGCGAACAACGGCCCGGCGAATGGCATTGGCGGCATTGACGTCGCCGCCAGGACTATTGACCTGGAGGATGACCGCCTTGACGTCCTCCTCATGGCGGAGGCGATCCAGTTGGCGAACGGTGGGCCCCGAGGCTACTACGCCCTGCTCTTCGTTGTTGCCGGGGACCAGCATGCCGTCGATGGGGACTACCGCAATTTCCGGCCCATGTTCGTGCTCATGTTTGGCGAAACTCTGGTAATAGCGGCGATAACTGATGGTATGCAGTTTTTTGGATTTTTCGCCCATGACCTTGGCCACGGCATTGCGAAAATCCTCGGCATCACCCAGTTGGGTCACCAACTTCTGACTGACCGCCAATTGCCCGGCATTCCCCTGATACTGCTGCAACAGTTGCGGCAACTGCGTGGCGTAGATCTGCAAATCGGCGGTCGAAATGCCACGCCCCTTGCTGATGGCCTGCCCATAGGACTGCCACCAGGTAGCCAGCCAGGCCCGGTTTTCTTCCTGGGCCGCCACCGACATGTCTGTACGCGTCAGAGGTTCGACGGCAGACTTGTATTTGCCCTGGCGAAACGCCGATACCGTCACCCCGATTTTTTCGAGTAGTCCCTTGAAATACAAATGATGATCGGAGAAAGGCGTGACCAGTGCCATGCCCAGAGGTGGCAAAAAGACCTCATTGGCCTGGGCCGCCAGTACATAGTTGCCATTAGAATACTCGGGCGCATAGGCGTAGATGAGTTTGCCCTGAGCCCGAAAATGCTGCAGGGCCTGAGCCACGCTGAGCAACTGCGTCAAGCTACCGCCGTTAAATTTGCTTAGATCCAGGGCGAGGACGCGAATATGTGGGTCTTTGGCCGCATGGTCGATGCTTTCGACCAGATGACGGAGCAGAATGGTATTTTGGCGGGGATGAATTTTCTGCAGCAGATGGTTTTCCCAGGAATTGCTGCGGCTATAAACCAGGCTTCCCTGGGGTTCCAGCCAGAGCACTGCTTTATCAGGAACGGAAATCGCTTTCTGACTACTGAAATAGCCGGTCAGGCCGATGATGATCGCCGCCAGCACCAGCAGAGTCAGCAGATTGAGGACGCCCAGGCGAATCCAGTGCAACAGCTTTCCCAACCAAATAAAGGGCAAAAAGAGAAAACGCATGTCTCAGGCTCCGCTGGATACCCCGCAAATCGTTGGTTTTGAGCCTAGCAGAGGCTGCAGCTCGGGGCAAACCCCGAAGACGATTGATGGAATTAATCTGCGTGCCGCCAGATCACCATATACCCGGACGGACATGACAACCTTGTAGCAAGCATCTAAAATGACATCACCTGATGCCATGATAAGGCCTTACTAAATGCGAACGACCCTCAACCTGGATGATGAACTCCTGGCCCAGGCCAAAACGCTCTGTGGCGTGGAAGACCGGGGCGCTCTATTGAAAGAAGCCCTACGGGCTTTGATTGAACGGGAAAGTGCTCGACGCTTGGCGCGCCTGGGTGGCACCGAACCACAATTGCAGAATATTTCCCGCAGGCGGGAGCCTACTGCTTGATTCTGGTCGATACCTCTGTGTGGATCGATTATTTCCGTTCTGGAGATGCCCAACTGGCTACACTGCTTGATCATGGCAGGGTACACACTCACGATTTCATCATCGGCGAAATTGCCTGTGGCCATCTCCAGAATCGCCAGCAGACTTTATATCTGCTCTCCTGCCTGCCCCGCTGCAAGTCCACATCTCCGGAAGAAACCCTCTTTTTCATTGAGCGCCATGGTCTGATGGGACGCGGCATCGGCTATGTGGACGTGAGCATTCTGGCCTCTGCCGTACTCATGCAGGCAAATTTATGGTCCCGTGACAAACGCCTCATGACTCTGGCCGTCGAACTCGGCTGCGCCTACGCATGATGTCACCCACAAGCCAAAGAGCGCTGATTCCCACAGACTTTACGCCCTCCTCAAAGCCAAGTACCGGCACGCATTATGGCGCAGATTACCCGCATTAAGGCAACAGTGGCAAGCCGAGTTCCTTGAGGAAGGCGTTGTGCTCTGCCGTCGCCGTCCGGATGGCCTGCTCGATGTCCACCAGGCTCGCATGGGTGGCCGCCAGATCGATCTCTTCTTCGGCCACCGCCGTGCTGATGTAGCGCGAGATGTTGAGGTTGAAATCGTTTTTCTCGATTTCCGCCATCTCCACCCGGCGCGCATAGCGCGGTTCTTCCGTGCGCTGCTGATAGGTGTCGATGATTTTCTGGATGTGCTCGGGCGCGAGCTGGTTTTGCCGCTTGCCCTTCACGAAATGCTCCGCCGCGTTGATGAACAGCACGTCGTCGGGTTTCTTGCACTTCTTCAGCACCAGCACGCACACCGGGATGCCGGTGGAATAAAACAGGTTGGCGGGCAGGCCGATCACCGTGTCGATGTGGCCGTCGCGCAAAAGCTTGGTACGGATGCGCGCCTCCGCCCCGCCCCGGAACAGCACGCCGTGGGGCAGGATGATCGCCATCACGCCTTCGTCTTTCAGGAAGTGAAAGCCGTGCAGCAAAAAGGCGAAATCAGCGGCGGATTTGGGCGCGAGGCCGTGGCTTTTGAAGCGCACGTCGTCGGCCAGCGCCTCGCTGGGCTGCCAGCGATAACTGAAGGGCGGATTGGCGACGATGGCGTCGAAGCTCGGCTTTCTGGCCGGGTTCTGCTCGCGCAGCAGGTCCCACTCGTTGCTCAGGGTGTCGCCGTGGTAAATCTCGAACTCGGTGTCCTTCACCCCGTGCAGCAGCATGTTCATGCGCGCCAGGTTGTAGGTGGTGATGTTCTTTTCCTGCCCGTAAATCTTGCCAATGCTGCCACCCGCCCTGACCATGCGCTTGCGCACATTGAGCAGCAGGGAGCCGGAGCCACAGGCGAAATCCAGCACGCTGTCCAGCCGCTTTTTGCTGCCGGTTTTCGGCTCCTGACTGTCCAGCGTGACGATGGCCGAAAGAATGTCGGAAATCTGCTGGGGCGTGTAGAACTCGCCCGCCTTCTTGCCGCTGCCCGCCGCAAACTGGCCGATCAGGTATTCATAGGCATCGCCCAGCGCGTCGATGTCGGTGGAGAATTCCGCCAGCCCTTCGGCAATTTTCTGGATGATGGTGCAGAGCTTGGCGTTGCGGTCGCTGTAAGTCTTGCCCAACTTGGGCGAACTCAGGTCGATCTCCGAAAACAGCCCCTGAAAGGTGCTCTCGAAGGATTCCGTCTCGATGTATTTGAAGCCCGCCTGTAGCGTGTTCAGCAGCTCCGCATTCTGGGTGCGCGCTAGGTTGGCGATGCTGTTCCACAGGTGCTGGGGCTCGATGACGTAATGCACCTTGCGCCGCATCTGCTTCTCGAACTCGGCAATATCGGCGGCGTTGTCGGCATACCAGCGCGCCAGCGGCACGGCACGGGCATCGCCGCCCGTCGCCGGGTAATCGCGCCCCAGCTCCTTCCTCGCGGCCGTCTCGTAGTTGTCGGAGAGGTAGCGCAGAAAGAGGAAGGACAGCATGTAGTCGCGGAAGTCGTCCGCATCCATCGCTCCGCGCAGTTGGTCGGCGATGCTCCAGAGGGTGTTGCCCAGTTGTTTTTGGTTTTGTTCAGTCATTTTGTGGGGGACTATCCTCTTGCATGTGTCGGCGGAGCTCCTCGGGGGAAATCCGCAGCAATTGTCCGTTTTTCATAATCACAAGATCAGTATTGGTCTGAATGGCCGTATGACGGGCAATCAATGCGGCGCGCTGCATCGCGGCCACAGATGCGCGTAAATCAGGGTCTTTGGCCTCGTCAATGTTTTTCATGGTCATTGATTTTCTCCCCATGCCAAAAGTAGTGGAATGTCACCGATGCTGTCATAGACAGCCCAAGCATCTACTGCGTCTTTGTAATGCTGCTCCAAATTTTGCAAGCCAGCCTCGAATCGACGACGAATAACCGCCTCGGGAATATCATGCCCGCCCTGCCGCACCCGCTCTGCTACGCGCGCGATGGCGGTCTCGGCGTTGGGCAGGCGCAGAAAAAACAGACTGACGTGATAACCCATTGCTCGCCATTGATCAATACGACGCACATAGGTCAACCCTGCCAAGGTCGTCTCAAATGCAAAGCTCTCACCTTTGCGCACGCAATCATTCATCTCTGCCAGCATCAGGCGACCGGCTTTGAGGGCTGCCGCTTCCGGTGCAAAGGGCGAGAGCCCTGCCGCAATCAAATCCGCGTTGATGAAGCGCGGGCATTGCGCTTCCTGCGGCAGAAACGAGCGGGCAAAAGTCGTTTTTCCTGCCCCGTTTGGCCCGGCGATGATGATGATTTTCTTGCTCATGTCTTCGGGCGTCGTTTTAGCTTGATTTCCAGCGCTTTCAGCTCGGCCTCGTCCTGCTGGTCGGCTTGAAGGGCTTCCTGTTTTTTGCGGTCGGCGTCGAACTGGCGGTAAAGCTCGCCCGTGCGCGCTTCCATCTGCTCATGGCTGATGGCGCCGGCGTGCGTCAGCAGCGGGAAACCGTTGGAGGTGATGATCTGATCCACGTTCTGCTTCCAGAAGGCCATGCGCGTCTCCTGCTTGCTCTTGGCCCGCAGTTCGGCGGTTTCCAGGAAGATGACCACCAGCCGGTTCAGGGTATCGATCTCGTCCTCGCTCAGGTAGTTCTTGGCCACCACGATGTCCGCCTTGCGCACCTTGTCGCCCTTCCAGGCGAGCAGGCCGAAATGCGGGTCGGCGGGATTCGCCCGCGCGGTGACGAGTTCGGCGGCGGTCTTTTGCGTCACCGCAAAGATCAGCAGGTTCTGCACGGTGGCGAAGAAAACCTGCGTGGCCTGGTCCGTCTTGTCGTAGTCGCTGGAGAGGGCAAAAAGGTCGCGCACCTTCTGATAGAAGCGCTTCTCGGAGGCGCGAATGTCGCGGATGCGCGCCAGCATCTCGTCGAAGTAATCCGGGCGGCCATCCGGGTTCTTCAGCCGCTCGTCGTCCATCACGAAGCCCTTGGCCAGGTACTCCTTCAGGATGGTGGAAGCCCAGCGGCGGAACTGCACCCCGCGCGGCGAGCGCACCCGGTAGCCGACGGCCAAAATGGCGTCAAGGTTGTAATGCGCCACCCGGTAATTTTTGCCGTCAGCGGCAGTTGTCAACCAATGGTTGACAACTGCTTCCTCGTTCAACTCCTGATCGGCAAAAACAGCCTTCAGATGCTTGGCCACATTCTGCTTGGAAGTCTGGAACAGCTCGGCCATCTCCAATTGGGAAAGCCACACCGTGCCTTCTGCGGTTCGCAGCTTGATCTGGCTGCGGCCGTCTTCGGTGGTGTAGAGAATCAGGCCGCTCATGTCTCCACCTCCGCCGGGGATGGGAAAAGCTGCTGCATCAGCCCTTTCTTGTGGGTCTTGAGGGCTTCGAGTTTTTGGGTTTCCAGGGTGATGAGGGTGTCGAGGCTGCTCAGGCATGAGGCGATGCGGTGCTGTTCGGCGGATTCGCGCGGGGCACAAAGAGGAAAACCAACAACATCCTCTTTGCGAAGGTTCGTCTGTTTAACACCGTCGTCGAAACCCAAGAAGTATGAGTTCTTATCTAGGACATAAAATAAGAAACTCCCGTTAACTTTGGTCGGTTGGATTCGGCAGATGCGTTGATTTACTGTGTAGAGGTCATCCGACTCTACAAAATAGCATTTTGCGATAGCTCTTCCGTTCGGCACATCACTTAGAACCATTAAGACGTCACCTTCATCTGCAACGCAAAAGCCTTCGTTTGAAAATTTCCTGACTTTTCCTTCGGTTGAAATGAATTTTGAGTTCACAACGATGTATCGTCCGTTCTCAGAAATATCATTTTCATGCGCTTTCCCATTTTCGTAGCGTGAAAGTTCATCAAGCCTTTTCACCTCCCACTCCCCATCGTTTTGGAATTCGGGGAAGCGGAGGCGGGGTTGGGTTTCGCCCTCAATGGGGAAAAGCTGCTGCATCAGCCCTTTTTTATGGGTCTTGAGCGCGTCCACTTTCCGCGCTTGCGCGGCGATCAGCTCGTCCGCCGAACTCAGGCACTCGGCAATTTTTTGTTGTTCGGTGGGCGATGGAATCGGGATTTCGAAGCTCTTCAAAGCTGAGCTACTAAGTTCCTTGAAAGTGTTGCCGGCCCCCAAGTCGACTAAACGCGATTTGCTCCAAAGCAATGAGGAATAAAGGAAGTGATGATTGAGTGATTTTCCGGGGATCAGGCCCTTGCAACCTTGGTTGATGGCCATTGGTGCCATGTTGATAGCGAGGTGACCAATCGGTGCGCGGACGGAAAGAATGACCGAGTTAATTGGAAGAAGATCGGAGGCGCAATCACTTAAGCCGAGTTCAGTTATTGTTCGATTTGTCTCACCAATGAATGGGATGTCGGCCTTTCCCATTTCAGCAGGAGTCATCCAGTTGATTGTACCGCCCCAGTATTCTTGATTTGATGTATCGGGTGT
The DNA here is from genome assembly GCF_002847505.1 of Acidithiobacillus marinus. Taxonomy (GTDB): domain Bacteria; phylum Pseudomonadota; class Gammaproteobacteria; order Acidithiobacillales; family Acidithiobacillaceae; genus Acidithiobacillus; species Acidithiobacillus marinus. The sequence goes on along the minus strand of NZ_MXAV01000004.1, from coordinate 113,738 downwards.
TCCTCCTTGTGTGATTTTTGAGCAAACAGCGACGAGTTGCTTGCTTTTCCACCCCTCCGCACCCCGAAACTCCGGAAACCGCAGCTTCGGCACCAGCGCGGGCGTTGCCTCTTCTTTCGTGGCGGTGGTTTTCGTCTTATCGCTCATGCCTTCACCTCCCTGCCAAGTTGCGTAATGAAGCGTTCCATGTCCTCTTTCCGGGGCAGTTCGACGGCATAGCGGGAGACAAATATCTGGTTGCTCAAGTCGCCGAGGGCGAACTCGACGAGGGCGTCATTCTTGCCGGTGCAGAGGAGGATGCCGATGGGCGGCTGGTCGCCTTCGGTCATCTGGTGCTTTTTGTAGTAGGCGACGTAGGTGTTGAGTTGGCCAAGGTGTTCGTGGCGGAAAGTATCGGTCTTGAGCTCCACCAGAATGTGGCATTTGAGGGTGCGGTGGTAGAAGACGAGGTCGATGAAGAAATGTTCGTCGCCAATGAGAATGCGCTTTTGCCGGGCCTCGAAGCAGAAGCCGTGCCCCAGTTCAAGGAGGAAATCCTGAAGACGGTCCAGCAAGGCATCTTCCAGGTCGGATTCCGCCATGACATCCCGTGAACGCAGGCCGAGGAACTCGAAGACATAGGGATCGCGGATGATGTGGGCGGGCTGGAGGGTATCCGCCGCCGTATGGGTCAGGGCGGAGAGCTTGGCCTTGTCTTTGGAGAGGCCGCTGCGCTGGTAGTAGAGGCTGGCAATCTGGCGGCGCAGCTCACGCACCGACCAGTTGCCACGGATGCACTCGATCTCGTAAAAACGGCGCTGGGTGTCGTCAGTAAGCTCTATCAACTCGGCGAGGTGCGAGAAGGAGAGCTGGTGGGTCAATGCTGTGGACACTGCCTCCTCTCTTTGCGATTCGGGAGACGCTGTCTCCCGTTTTAGCAGGGGCAGCGCGTTAAGGAGCGGCTGCAAAGCGCCCGCTTCAAGACCGGCGAGCAATTCGGGAGTCACTGTCTCCCGAATCTGCGGATAAACGCCATAGAGGCGCCTGAAGCGGCGCAACTCGCGGGCGTCCACCCGCTTGAGTCCGGCAGCGGACAGGCGTTTCGCTAACTCGGGCAGCAGTTTTTCTCCATAGGTCGCCCGGTTTTTTCCTGACTGCTCAAACTCCACGATGCGATAGCCGATGAGCCAATTGCGCACGGTGAGGCTGGCGTTGACCGCCTTGGTGGCGAAGGCTTGCGATTGTTGATGAATGTGGATAATGGAAGAGACCAGCGCGTCAAAGTCTCCAGACGCGGCGGGCGGTGTGGGGTTCTGCTTCGCTGGCAGGGGTGTTTTTTTACTGCTCATAGGCCGACAGTCCCGAGATGTCCCGCCCCCCGGCGCGTTTGAGCAGCAGCGGGTGCAGGTCGGCCATCAGGGCGAGTTCGGCCTGGGCGCGGGCTTTCCAGCCCAGTTCCAGCGGGGTGAAGAGGTCGCTGAGCTGGTCGCCGTCGAAGATCATGCGCTCCAGAATGCCGTCCACGAAGGCTTGCAGGGCGGTGGCGCTGAGGCCGTGTATTTGGGCGATGGCGGCGAGTTCCTGGGCGTTTTTCTCGGCCTTGAAACGGGTGTAGCCGTCGCGGATGGCGGCCTCGGAAAGCCCGGCGCCGGCCTGGAGGGTGCCGATGTATTCGGCGATGTCGTCGCGTTCGTCCATGAACTTGGCGTCGCTGCTGATGAGGCCGATGAGTTGCTCGCGGGTCATCCTGGCCTTGCCGGGCTCCTTGGCGGAGAAGCTGGCCATCAGCTTCATGATGTAGTCGTAGTCGATGACGGCGGAGGCGAAGAGCACGAACTCAAAGTCGAGCTGCTCGGCGGGGTTCTCGGCGTCGGCTTTGGGGTTGGGCTGGCGCGGCTCGCGCAGTTGGCGGGCGGTTTCGAGATATTGGCCCTTGAAGCCGCGCAGGTTTTCTTCGGGCAGCACCTCTTCGATGGCGGCCTGATTCTCGGCGCTGAGGTCGGTGTATTGGTCGAGCTGGGTCTTGAGCCGCTGCACTTCCTTGAAGCGCTCGATGAATACGGTTTTGGCGGCGTCGCCCTTGAGATTCGCCACGGCGGAGGGGGTGCAGTCCAGCCCCTGCGAGGTCATGAAGGCATCGAGCATTTTGACAGCGGTTTGCAGCTTTTCGATGACCACCGGGGCTTTGTCCACCAGCCAGATTTTGCGCGCCTGCTCGCCGCTTTGCTCACCGGAGAAGAGGGCGATGGCGGCATCGACGGCATCTTGTTGTTGGCGGAAGTCGAGGATATTGCCGTAGGGCTTGCTGGCGTTGAGCACGCGGTTGGTGCGCGAGAAGGCCTGAATCAGGCCGTGGTGCTTGAGGTTCTTGTCCACGTAGAGGGTGTTCAAAAACTTGGAGTCAAAGCCGGTGAGCAGCATGTCCACGACGATGGTGATGTCGATTTTCTGCGCCTGGGGCAGGTCGGCATTGGGCCACTGCTGGTCCTTGATGCGCTTTTGCACGTCCTGGTAGTAGAGGTCGAATTCGCCGATGCGGTGATTGCTGCCGTAGCGGGCGTTGTAGTCGGCGAGGATGCTTTTGAGCGCGGCTTTCTTGCCTTCGGGGTCTTCCTGGTTGTCGGCTTGCTCTTGCGGCAGGTCCTGCTGCAGTTGCTTCACATCGGCATCGCCCTCGGCGGGCGGCGAAAACACGCAGGCGATGTTCAGCGGCTTGAAGTCGGGGTCGGCGGCCAGTTTCTCGGCCTGCACGGTTTTGAACAGCGCGTGGTATTCGATGGCGTCATTGATGGACGCGGTGGCGAGCAGGGCGTTGAAGCGGCGGCCGCTGGTGGCGGTGTCGTGCTTGGCGAGGATGGCCTCGATGACGGCCCGCTTGGCGATGGGCTCGCCGGGCTTCGGTGGGTTCTTTCCTTCCGGCTTGAAGTAATCGACGTGGAAGCGCAGCACATTGCCGTCTTCGATGGCGTGGGTGATGGTGTAGGCGTGGAGCTGCTTCTGGAACAGGTCTGCCGTGGTGCGCATTGACGCGGTGTTGTCTTCGATTTTCTGCTGCGCGGCATTGGCTTCGAAAATGGGCGTGCCGGTGAAGCCGAAAAGCTGGGCGCGGGGAAAGAAGGCTTTGATGGCCTTGTGGTTCTCGCCAAACTGCGAGCGGTGGCATTCGTCGAAGATGAAGACGATGCGCTGGTCTTGCAGGGCTTCGAGCTGCTCTTTGTAGGTGGCCTGCCCGGCTTTGCTGCGCAGCTTGTTGCGCGTACTGCTTTCATCCAGCGCCAGGCCGAGCTTCTGGATGGTGGTGACGATGACCTTGTCGGCGTAGTCCTCCGAGAGCAGGCGGCGCACCAGGGCGCCGGTATGGGTGTTCTCTTCGACGCAGCCTTCCTGAAATTTGTTGAATTCCTCGCGGGTCTGGCGGTCGAGGTCCTTGCGATCCACCACGAACACGCATTTGTGAATGTGCGGGTTTTCCTTGAGCAGGGTGGCGGCCTTGAAGGAGGTGAGCGTCTTGCCGCTGCCGGTGGTGTGCCAGATGTAGCCGTTGCCGTTGTCCTCGTCGATGCACTGGACCAGGTGCTGCACAGCATAGACCTGATAGGGCCGCATCATCATCAGCTTTTGCTCGCCGGCGAGCAGCACCATGTAGCGGCTGAGGGTCTGGCCCAGGGTGCATTTGGCGAGGAATTTTTCGGCAAAGGCGTCGAGCCGGGTGATCTTGCGGTTGGCCTCGTCGGCAAACTCGTAGATGGGCAGGAAGCGCTCGTCGGCGTTGAAGGCGAAGTGACGGGCGTTGTTGTTGGCGAAGTAATAGGTGCGGTCGCGGTTGCTGACGATGAACAACTGCATGAAGCACAGCAGCGTTTTGGTGTAGCCGTTGCCGGGGTCGTGCTTGTATTCGACGATCTGCTCCATCGCGCGGCGCGGATTCACGCCCAGGGTCTTCAGCTCGATCTGCACGCAGGGGATGCCGTTGACCAGCAGAATCACGTCGTAGCGGTGATGGCTGTAGTCGGTGTTGATGCGCAACTGGTGGATGACCTCGAAGGTGTTCTTGCACCAGTCCTTGAGATTGACCAGGCTGTAGTTCAGCGGCGTGCCGTCTTCGCGGGTGAAGGCATTGATGCTGCGCAGGGTGCGCGCGGCGGTGAACACATCGGGGCTGATGATTTCATCGAGCAAGCGGGCAAATTCGGCGTCGGTGAGACGCACGCGGTTGAGCGCCTCGAATTTCTCGCGGAAGTTGGCCTCCAGCGCGGCACGGTCGCGGATGTCGTCGCGGAAGTCGTACTTGAGGTTTTGCAGCGCGCCGATGAAGCCGTATTCGATAGTATCCTCGCGCACGGCAGAATGCGGACGAGCAGCGGGCTGACTGTAGGTGCTTTGGGCATTGACTTGTTTCCGCGTGCGGCCTACTGTTTTCATGCGTTCTCCAGCGACATTTTTTTGAGCATTCTACGCTGCCGGGTTTAAAGGACAAAATTTCAACCCATTCCGGTGCGCTGTTGGTCACCCCGTAACCGGGATATTGGCATTGCCAGGAAGTTTCATCTATGCCAAGGTCCATGCCTCTAAAATATCCGAGTGCCTCCATGCAGATCTGGGTCGATGCCGACGCCTGCCCCAATGTCATCAAGGAAATTTTGTTTCGCGCCAGTACACGTCTGAAACTGCCCTTGATCCTGGTCGCCAATCAGCCTCTGCGCGTGCCCCCGTCGGCGCATATCCGCAATATAGTGGTGCCAGGCGGCTTTGATGTGGCCGATGATGAAATTGTGCGCAGAATTGAAGCAGGCGATCTGGTCATCACCGCTGACATTCCTCTGGCCGCTGCCGTGCTGGAGAAAAATGGTCATGCGCTCAGCCCACGCGGCGAGCGATACTCTCCCGAAACCATCCGCGAGCGCCTGCGAATACGGGACATGATGGAACAGCTTCGGGATTCCGGCACACATACCGGCGGTCCCGCCACCCTGAACCAAGCCGACCGCCGGGCCTTTGCCAATGCTCTGGACCGCTTATTGCCCCGCACAGAGCGACCAATGATCTCACCCCGAAAATAATCGCCTCATCCTCTTGCGTTAATAGACTGATAACGCTATCCTTGCGAACTTTTCCGGGCAGTACCGGGTAAAATCCTTGCTGGAGGTTGGTGATGTACGCGGTCATTGAAAATGGTGGCAAGCAGTATCGGGTGGCAGTGGGCGACAAGCTCCGGCTCGAAAAGATGGAAGCAGAGCCGGGTGCGGAACTCGCGCTGGACCGGGTACTCATGGTCGGCGTTGGCAGTGACGTCGTGGTCGGTCAACCGCTGGTAGCAGGTGCCGCCGTCAAGGCCACCGTGCTCAGTCAGGGACGCGCTGCCAAGGTGCATATTTTCAAGATGCGTCGGCGCAAGCATTACCGTAAACAGCAGGGACATCGTCAGTATTTTACTGAAGTCCGCATTACCGGCATTGAAGCCTAAGGAGCACAGTCATGGCACATAAGAAAGCGGGTGGTTCTTCGCGCAACGGACGCGACTCCGAATCCAAGCGCCTGGGCGTGAAGCGTTACGCCGGACAGGTGGTCATTCCCGGCAACATCATCATTCGTCAGCGTGGCACCCAGTTTTATCCGGGCAGCAACGTCGGCATCGGCAAGGATCATACCCTCTTTGCCACTGCAGAAGGCGTCGTCAAATTCGAGCGCAAGGGACCACGTCAGGTCCGTACCGTCAGTGTCGTAGCCGTGGCCTGAACCGGCCTCTGTGTAGAGGGACCCCGCCCCGTTTTTGCGGGAGCGGGGTTTTTTTATGAAGTTTATTGACGAAGTACGCATTCATGTTGCTTCGGGAACCGGCGGTCATGGTTCCCTGAGTTTCCGGCGGGAAAAATTCATCCCCTTTGGCGGTCCCGATGGCGGCGACGGCGGACGCGGCGGCAGCGTTTATCTGGTCGCCCAGGCCAGTCTCAACACCCTGATCGATTTCCGCTATCAGCGCCGCTACCGGGCGGAAACCGGACATGGCGGAGCTGGGCGACAAATGACCGGCCGCGCCGGTCTGGACAAGGAAATCCATGTTCCGGTAGGCACCCTGGTTTTTGACGACGATACCCGCGAGCTGCTGGGCGATCTCCGCGAAGACGGCGAACGCCTGCTGGTGGCCCAGGGCGGACGCGGGGGTCATGGCAATTTGTATTTCAAGTCCAGCGTCAACCGGGCGCCCCGTCAATACGAAAAAGGCACTCCCGGCGAGGAGCGCAACCTTCGTCTGGAACTGCGGGTGCTGGCCGATGTCGGCCTGTTGGGTTTGCCCAATGCCGGCAAAAGCACTCTTATCCGCGCGGTCAGCGCCGCCCGCCCGAAAGTGGCGGATTATCCGTTCACGACACTTTACCCCAACCTGGGGGTGGTGCGGGTAGCCACCCACGAATCTTTTGTGCTGGCCGACATTCCCGGACTCATTCCCGGGGCCTCCGAAGGCGCCGGTCTGGGGACTCGCTTCCTCAAGCATCTCAGCCGCACCCGCCTGCTCCTGCACATGGTCGATATGGCGCCAGTGGATGACAGTGATCCTGCCGAAAACATCCGCGCCCTGGAAGAAGAACTGCTGGCTTACAGCCCCGCTCTGGCCCAACGTCCGCGCTGGCTGGTCGTCAACAAGGCCGATTTGTTCAGCGCCGAAGAGGGCGAGGCGCGCTTTGCCGCCATTCGTTCGGCCCTGAATTGGACAGGTCCGGCGTTTTTGATTTCGGCGGCCAGCGGCGCAGGCTGCAATGCCCTCACCCACGCCATCTGGCAGGCCCTCCCCGATCTGCCCCCCGCCCCCGACCCGGTCCAGTCTGAAGACTGGGGCGACGAAGAGGAAGAATACCTCGAAGAGTGGGAGGATGATGATCTCGATGCAGACTGGGATGACGACGCATGAGTCGTGACCTCAAAAATGCCCAGCGCTGGGTGGTCAAAATCGGTAGCAGCCTGCTGACCAACAACGGTCAGGGCCTGGACCTTCCCGCCATTGAGGCCTGGGTCAAACAATTACTGGTGCTGCGTCGTCATGGCCTGGAAATTGTGCTGGTTTCCTCCGGCGCGGTGGCCGCTGGCATGGAACGTCTGGGCTGGTCGACCCGCCCTACTGCCCTGCACCAACTCCAGGCCGCAGCCAGTGTCGGACAGGCCGCCCTGATTCAGGTCTACAATGACTTTTTGCGCCGGGGCAGGGTGCATGGCAGCCAGGTTCTGCTCACCCACGAAGATCTCCAGGAACGTGAACGTTACCTGAATGCCCGCGCGACCCTGCGCACGGTTCTGGAACTCGGGGTCATTCCCATCATCAATGAAAACGACGCCATTGCCAGTACGGAAATCCGTTTTGGCGATAATGACACCCTGGCCGCCATGGTCGCCAATCTGCTCGAAGCCGACTTGCTGGTGATTTTGACCGATCAGGCCGGGCTTTACGATCAGGACCCCCGGCGGGTGCCCGATGCCCGCCTACTGCCGGAAGTGGAAGCCGGAGATCCCGCCCTGCTGACCATGGCCGGTGGTACCGGCACGGCCATTGGCAGCGGCGGCATGATCACCAAGGTGCGGGCGGCCAGCCGGGCGGCACAGTCGGGAGCTGCGACCATTGTCGCCCCCGGCGGGGTGGAGGATGTGCTGTTGCGCATCTGGGCTGGGGAAGCCCTGGGCACCTACTTTCGTCCCACGGTGGCCAAGCTGGCGGCGCGCAAGCGCTGGCTGGCCGGACAGCTGCGGCCTAACGGAGTTTTGCATCTGGATGCCGGAGCGGCCAAGGTGCTGCGGGAAAAGGGCGGCAGCTTGCTGCCGGTGGGCATTACTGGTGTCGAGGGCGACTTTCAGCGCGGCGACTTACTGCGCTGCCTGGATCTGGAAGGTCGGGAAGTGGCCCGCGGTCTGGTCAACTTTTCCCAAAATGAGGTACTGCTGCGAATGGGCAAAAGCAGCAAAATCCTGCTGGAATTATTTGGCGATATCGATGAAGCGGAGATTATTCATCGGGATAATCTGGTGCTGAGCAACTAGATAGCGGGCGCGACCAGAACGGTCCGTTAGTCGCCGGTCGGCACTTGCAGCGAGCAGACCCCAGACTCCTGCATCCCCATACAGGTACCATATAAGTATAAGCTGTGGTCACTGATGAAAAAGCCCTGGTCACTGGCGATTTCCTTTTGCCGAGCTTCCAAGGCTTCATCAAAAAATTCGAGAACCTTGCCGCAGGCGGTGCAAACCATATGATCATGGTGGCCAGTTTCGTTCATTTCAAAAACGGCCTTGTCACCTTCAAAATGATGACGGCGCACCAGACCGGCCATTTCAAACTGGGTCAGCACCCGATAAACCGTGGCCAAGCCCACCTCTTCACCGGCATCCAGCAACTGCCGATACACTTCTTCTGCCGTTAAATGCCGGGTATCTGTCTCTTCAAAAATCCGGAGAATCTTCAACCGGGGCAAGGTGGCTTTGAGGCCGGCCCGCTTCAGTTCGTCACTGTTCAGTTTTTCGTGGTTCATATGCTCGTAGCAATTCCCATGCGTATTGGTTTAGGATAGTTGCACCTGACACCGAAGACAAGGACTATGAGAAGCCTCCGCCTGATTTCCCTGATTACCTTTTGTGCCCTCTCCCTCGGAGCCTGTAGTATTTATCGGGTTGCCGTTCAGCAGGGTAACGTTATCACCAGCCAGCAACTGGCAGAGTTGCATCCGGGCATGGATGAGATGCAAGTACGCACCATTCTGGGTTCACCCCTGCTCAAGGACCCCTGGTACCCCCATCAGTGGGTTTATGCCTACAGCTACAAGCCGGCCTATAGCGGTACCGAAGTACGCAAAGTAGTGGTCCTGTTTGACAAGGATGACAATCTCATCGGCGTGCAGGGGGACGTCAAAGCAACCGCAAAAAGCCTTGAAAAAAAGAGCGACTAAATCCTAAAGCCGCCTAAACGGCAGAGGTTTCATCATCTGCAGATGGCTTGAGCGCAACGGGTGGACCGTACACGGTTCTTGCCCGCTGCGCGAAGCGCTGGACCATGGTTTCCGCCGCCTGCTTGAAAATCGGCTCCAGAAAGGCCCCCACCAATCGGGAAGCAAATTCAAAGCGCATGTCCAGGGTCACCCTGGTCCCTTTGGGATCCGGCTCCAGTTGCCACAACCCTTCCAGAAAACGAAAAGGACCGTTCACCAGGCGCACTTCGGCCAGCTTGGGACGCTGATAGCGGTTTTTGGTGGTGAAAGACTTGCCGAAGGCGCCGTGCGCAATCGTGATTTCAGCGACCACTTCTTCGTCCCGGTCCTGAATAACCCGGGTTCTGCCACACCAAGGCAGAAACTGGGGATAAGAACGGATGTCCTCAATCAGGGCCATGACCTGACTTGCGCTATAAGGCAATACAGCCGTTTTACAAATATGGTGCATGCAACCTCTCAATAACGGCGTTGACCCAGGGCGCGGGCCTGTACCCAGCGATCCAGCTGGGCCAGACACCACTCCGGTAGGCGTCGCCAGTAAGGACGACGCTGCCAGGGTTCCGGGTCAATTTTTCGGGATCTGGCAAATTCCCGCATAAACAGTCCCTGCAAAAGCAGGGATACCCGGGGCAAACGCAGTTCCAGATTCAGTTCGTGATTAAACCACAAACTCAGAAAGTCAAAGTTGGCCGAACCAAGAGTTGCCCAACTGCGGTCCACCAACATATATTTGGCATGGAGGAAGGCATCCTGATACTCATATATGTGCACACCTCTACGCATCAGTTTTTGATAATACGCCTGAATCCCGAATCGCAAAAGTGGATGATCGGTAATCCGCCCTGCGAGAAGCAGGCGTACGTCCACCCCTCGCTGTACCGCCCGGTAAATACTGCGCAGCACAATCGGGTCCGGATTGAAATAGGGAGTAGCTATCCAGATGCTGTGCCGCGCCCCGCGAATGGCTGCCAGCAGGCGTCTGCGCACTGCATAGCTATGGGGCGGGGTGCCCTCCAGAAAGCGCCCTTCGCCCCAGGAAAGCGCCGGTAACATAGGCTCTGCATCAGGATCTGCGGGCAAGAGCGGCAGCTGTTCAGGACGATGACGAAAAAATATTTCCCGCCCTCTGGCAACTAAGGCCCCCTGACAGGCAAACAGCAGATCCCGATAAGCGGGATTGCCCGGTTTGGCCTCCAGCCACTCATCATCAAAAGCAAATCCGCCCACCGCCAGCCATTGGCCGTCTATAGCGACAATGCGTCGATGGGTCCGGCGCAAACGCTTTTCCAGACCCTTCAACTGCAGACGGTGATAGAAATGCAGATGTGCTCCGGCTTCCTGGAGCGCGTTGACCCAACTTTCGGGAAATCCTCTGCTGCCCAGAGCGTCGAGAGTCACATAAACGACAACCCCGGCGAGAGCCTTGTCGCAGAGCAAGCGCAGCATCTGTTCGGGCCAGATGCCCGCCGAAAATATATAATTTTCCAACAGGATTTCCCGGGAGGCGGCACTGAGTCGCGCTTCCAGCCAGTGGGCAATGGGCTGCATGTCATTGAGCAGCACCCAGTCAGGAATCGCTTCCTGTTGCCGGGTACGGCGGTGCAGCAGGTGCCCCGTCAACAAATTGGATTCCACCGTTTTCCTCCCTCATCCCCGGGCAAAAATTTCACAGGAGGACAGGTAAAGTCAATGCCACTTGCTGCGCCACTTTCTGTCAGGGCCTTCTTTCACGTACAATAAGCGGCTAACTGGCACAGGAGTTGTGCAATGAGCAGCACCATCGCCCTGAATCGCGAGGCGAAACACGATTATTTCATTGAAGAGCGCTTTGAAGCCGGCATTGTCCTTGAAGGCTGGGAGGTCAAATCCCTGCGTGCCGGGCGTCTGAACCTCAAGGATAGTTATGTCATTGTGAAGGAAGGTGAGCTCTGGTTACTGGGCGCCCATGTCAGCCCGCTGCTGACGGCCAGTACCCACATTCATCCTGATCCTACCCGGACCCGCAAGCTGCTGATGCACCGGGAACAAATCAATCGTATGATCGGCAGTGTCGAACGCAAGGGCTTCACCATCGTCCCCCTGGCCATGTACTGGAAACAGGGTCGTGCCAAAACCGAAATTGCCTTGGTGAAGGGCAAACAGGAACATGACAAGCGCGCGACGATCAAAGATCGGGAATGGCAACGCGACAAGGCAAGAATCATGAAGGGCGGTTCCAGAAACTATTGATACGGAGAAAACGGGAAATGTTCTACAAAGAGAAAGCGTGGCGGTATTCTGTTCGGATTATCGTCAGCCTGCTTGGGATTCTGCTTTTGCAGAGCGCCGTATCTGTTGCCATGGCCAGCCCGGCGCCCAGCGATGAGGATCTCGACTACTGGCAAGCCCTAGCCCATACCCGCTACATCCAAGAGGGCAGCAAGGGGCCTATTGTCTATGACTTTTATGATCCTAATTGCCCCTATTGTCATGAAATCTATACCTGGCTGCAAAACCCCATTGACAGCCAGCAAATTCGGGTACGTTTCATTACGGTGGGCTTTCTCAGTCCCAGCAGTCCCGGCAAGGCCGCTGCCATTCTGGCGGCAAGCGATCCACTGGCGGCCTTGAAGCTCAATGAAAACAATTTCGGCACCGAGGATGGTCCGAACGGCGGCATCTCACCTGCGTCAGACGCTGTACAGAATAAAATGCGTTCGGCATTGGATTTTAATGCCTCTCTCTTGATCAACAAGGAGGCCGAAGTGCTGGGCATTCAGGGAGCCAGTGTGCCTTTTCTGGTGTTTCGCACAGGCGGTAAAACCCATTATGTTGCCGGACTTCCGGATCACAAACAGTGGGCAGAAATCATTCACGCTCAATAACCGGCGCGAGCAGCGCTGCCTGGCTGGCGAGGCTGGTTATTTTCGCTGGCATTCTGGCTTTTGCGCTGGTGCTCTGGCTGCAATTCGCCCGTTCTGAACAACCCTGCAGTATGTGCGTATATCAGCGCCTCGCGGACATTGCGGTCATGGTCATTGTGACGATGGGGTTTTTCTGGCAAGGCGGCATACGTCGGGGCTTATGGATACTGGCGGCCCTCTATGCGCTTGCCGGTGCGGCACTGGCCGGCTGGCAGTGGCATTTGACCCAAATGGCCACGGCCCGGGTAGATACCTGTGCTTCGGTACAGGTATTTCAGGGTAGTCCGGCGCTGGGGGGCTGGGGCAAAGCTTTTGCGGCGACCCTATCAGGACATGGCTCCTGCGCGTTGGCAGGAACCCGAACCCTGCTAGGATGGCCGGTCACCCACTGGAGTATCGCGTTTTTTCTGGGCTGTGCGGTGATCTTACTGATTGCCCAGCATTTGCTGGGTCGCGCCCGATCCTGAGCTATCAACGCGGCCAGTGCCAGTCCTGCCGCAGAGCTTCGAGGACAGACAAAGCCCGCTCCGCTTCAGTACTCAGGGCATTGACGTGACCCATTTTGCGGCCAGGACGTGCCATTTTTTTACCATACAGATGCAGCTTGATCTGGGGATGCTGCAGCAGCTTCTGCCAGTCCGGCTCTCCAGCTTCCCATAAATCCCCCAGCAGATTCATCATCACCACCGGACTGATCAAGCGGGTATCTGCCAGTGGTAAGCCGCAGAGGGCGCGCACTTGCTGATCAAACTGACTGCCGACGCAGGCATCAATACTGTAGTGACCGCTGTTATGGGGACGGGGGGCCATTTCATTCACCAGCAACCGCCCTTCCGCTGACACGAAAAATTCGACGGCCAACACCCCCACATACTCCAGCGCTTCGGCAATGCGTGCAGCATAGTGCCGGGCCTGCGTCTGGAGCACCACTGATACCCGAGCCGGGACAATGCTGAGATCCAGCACGCCGTGATGATGGATATTTTCAGCAGCCGGATAAAATACCATCATCCCATCCACCGAGCGTGCCAGAATGATGGAAAACTCCTGGAGAAGTTGAATGCGTGACTCCAGAATCGCTTCCTGGGTGTGAAGACGATTCCAGACGGTGACCAGTTCACTGATCGCGGGCACAGGCTGTTGGCCCTTGCCGTCATAGCCAAACCGGGTGGTTTTCATAATGGCTGGAAAAATCAGATCTTGAGCAGCCTCTTCCAGGTCATCCCCGGGTCGCAACAAGACAAAGGGAGCGGTATCCAGACCGAGATCCCGGAAAAAACTTTTTTCCCGGGCCCGATCCTGGGCAATGGCCAAAGCCGCAGAACCTGGACGTACCGGGATGCGTGTTTCCAGATAGTGCATGGCTGCTGCCGATATGTTCTCAAATTCTACAGTGACTGCAGCGCAGTGATCAGCCAGCGACTGCAAGGCGTTGATATCATCATAGGCCGCACAAAGATGCTGGTTCGCCACCTCCGCCGCCGGACAATCCGGGTCGGGATCCAGGACCCATACCGGATAACCCATGCGCCGGGCTGCTAATACAAACATCTGCCCCAGTTGCCCTCCCCCCAGAATACCGAGGGTGGCGCCGGGGAGAATCATGATGGCGACTCCGACAAGGTCATATCCAGGACCATAGCCTCCTGGCGCTGGCGGAATTGCTGCAAGCGTTGGGCCAGGGCAGGGTCATTAACGGCCAGCAAGGCTGCCGCAAAAAGGCCGGCATTGGCGGCTCCCGCCGTACCTATGGCAAAAGTCGCCACCGGCACACCCTTGGGCATTTGCACAATGGACAGGAGAGAATCCATACCATTGAGGTGCCGGGAGGGAACCGGTACGCCCAACACCGGAAGGATCGTTTTAGCAGCCAGCATCCCGGGCAGATGCGCCGCCCCACCCGCTCCGGCGATAATGCAGCGCAAACCCCGGGAGGCAGCCGTGCCCGCGTATTTAAACAACAGATCCGGGGTGCGATGTGCTGACACGATCCGTTTTTCATGGGGAATATGCAGCGCCTGCAGCTGTTCTGTCGCAGCGGCCATGACCTCCCAGTCACTGTTGCTGCCCATTACCACCCCGACCAGGGGTTGTTCCATGCCTGTTCTCCTCTCTGGGCCTTTACATTAAACGAGTTATAATGCCTGTCATGGAAGACGCGCTCAATACCGGACATCGCCCGATTCGCAGCTTTGTGCTGCGTCAGGGCAGAATTACGGCGGCACAAAGCCGCATTATCGATCACCGGCTCCCGGCTCTGAAAATCCCGGCAGAAAAACCCTGGCAGGACCCCTGGAACGGGCAACGTGCCCTCACTCTGGAAATCGGCTTTGGTAACGGCGAACATCTTGCCGCCTTGGCAGCCGCCCATCCTGAGCAGGGATTTATTGGCGCTGAAGTCCATACCCCGGGGGTCGGATCTTTGTTGCTGCAGATAGATCATGCCGGTATCGACAATATCCGCATTGTCCATGATGATGTGGTCACGTGGATGAAAACCCTGCCCGATGCCCTGTTCCAGCGCATCATCATTCAGTTTCCCGACCCTTGGCCGAAAACCCGGCAACAGAAACGCCGCCTGATTCAGCCGGAATTTGCGGATATGCTGTGCCGTCTCCTCAAGACCGGAGGAGAATTACAACTGGCGACTGACTGGGCGGATTATGCCGAGCAAATGCTGACCGTCCTCAATCAGACCCGGGGGCTGCACAATACGCAGTCGGATAAAGGTTTTGCCGGGCGCCCCGTCAACCGCATCCCGACACGCTTTGAAAGGCGCGGCGAAAAACTCGGGCACAGCGTTTATGATCTGGTCTTTTGTCGCGTGAATAGATAATTTCACACAAAACCATCAGTGAGGAGGCAACATGCATAAAGTCAGCATCATCGGGGCAGGATTCGGGGGTTTGACGGCAGTGCGGCAAATCCGTCGGCAGTTACCGGATGCCGAAATCACCCTCATCGCACCCCGGGCAGAATTCATTTATTACCCCAGCCTGATCTGGATTCCTACTGGAATGCGCCAGGGCGAGCAGCTGCGCATCCCCCTGGAGCGCTTTTTTCAGCGCAAAAAGGTCCAGTTTCATGCCGGAAGGGTCACCGGACTGCGTAATGCCGGCCGGACTGTCATCACCGATCAGGGCGAAATCGACAACGATGTGCTGATTATTGCCAGTGGTGGGCGGGGGCTGCGCAAATTGCCGGGCATCGAACACAGTCTGGCCATTTGTGACGGCATTGCAGTGGCGGAGCAAATTCGTGATCGCCTGGCGGCTCTGGATAAAGGCACCATTGCTTTTGGCTTTGCGGGTAATCCCCAGGAACCGACAGCAGTGCGCGGCGGCCCGGTTTTTGAACTGCTCTTTGGGATTGATAGCTATCTGCGCAAAATCGGCAAGCGTGAACAGATCCAACTGGTGTTTTTCAACCCCATGAAAGAGCCGGGGAATCGACTTGGTGCCACAGCCGTGGCGGGATTGCTGAATGAAATGGAGAAACGTCATATTCAGACTCACTTGGGCCACAAAATCAGCGGATTTGCTGCGGACAAAGTCATGACCGAAGGCGGCGATATTGCCGCAGATCTGATTCTGTTCATACCCGGGATGACCGGCCCCGATTGGGCAGCAGCATCGGGACTGCCGCTATCTGCTGGCGGCTTTATTCAGGCGGATGAATACTGTCAGGTCTCTGAGCACCCGGGGGTTTTTGTGGTGGGAGATGCAGGCTCTTATGCGAACAGTCCCGACTGGCTTCCTAAACAAGGACATACCGCCGATCTGCAGGCGCAAGCGGCGGTCCACAACGCCCTATTGCATCTCCAGAACAGGCCTTCTGATAAAGCGTTTCGGGCAGAACTGGTGTGCATTGTCGACACCCTCGACAGTGGCATCATGGTGTTCCGCAACAAGGACCACGCCAGCGTTGTGCCCAACCCCCTCTGGCACGCCGCCAAAATGGCTTTTGAATGGCGTTATCTGCTCCATTATCGCTAAGCAGATAAGCCGCCTGATCAAGGCTGTTTTTCTCCCGATTGATCGTAGTGGCGCCCTTTCCAAGCGCCACCCCGACCCAGATAGTGACGACGGGCGGAATCCAGGGTCATTAGGGTATAGAACATGGCGGCCACGGGCAGAGTCAATACCCAGAGGCCTTTCAAAGCATACAACCTGACACTGGGAGCATAAGCCCAGGCCATCAGCCCCAGAGCGAGCCCTGACAGTGTCGTCCAGAGCCATTGCTGCAAGCATAATCCGACAACCAGCATGATGACCGGAGCGGCATAAAGAAAGAGCATTCCGAAAGTGGCTTCCAACAGGCGCCAGGGACTGAACTGCAGCTGCACATAAGCCGAACGAGTTACCATCCGCCAGATTTCGTCGAGATGGCGGTAATCGCGCAAACTATGGCTTTCGGTCCCTAATCCCAGCCAAATGGGGCCTTGTTTTTTCAATAAAGCCGCCAGGGTGCAATCATCAATCAACGCTCCCCGCATGGCGGCAAAACCCCCAGCCTGCAGCAGCGCATCCCGCCGCAACAACATACAACCTCCTGCGGCCCCGGCCAGGTTACGGCGCAGGTCATTGACCCAGGGAAAGGGGTAGAGCATCTGAAAAAAGAAAATAA
Organism: Acidithiobacillus marinus; assembly: GCF_002847505.1. Taxonomy (GTDB): domain Bacteria; phylum Pseudomonadota; class Gammaproteobacteria; order Acidithiobacillales; family Acidithiobacillaceae; genus Acidithiobacillus; species Acidithiobacillus marinus. Next base: position 97,261 of record NZ_MXAV01000004.1, on the reverse strand, counting down.
AGGGAGGAATCAGCAAGCGTTCCCAGAAACTGCGGCAGGACAACATCACCATCAAGGACACCAGGGCGCGATGCTCTTGCTGCTGATGAAGTACCAGTCTCTGCAGGACATCCGGGCCGTGGACGATATCCGCATCGGTAAACCAGAGGAGCGGTGCATCCCCGGCTGCCGCAACACCCTGATGCATGGCCCAGACCTTACCGGCCCACCCTTCGGGAAGGGCCTTGCCGGCAAGAATCTGCAGACGCTCTGCGGCGCCGATGCTTTCCGCCGCAGCCCTGGCAATATCTGCCGTGCCGTCGGTGCTCTGATCGTCTACCACCATCACCCGCAAGGCACCTGGATAATGCTGACTGAGCAGGGCGCTGACACAGGGGCCAATCCCTTCGGCTTCATTGCGTGCGGGAACAATGGCGATGACCGCAGGCAGGGACTCCGCCGAAGCTTGTTTTTTTTCGAGACTTGTTACCGATAGAGCGGATAGGCGCTGATCAGCACGCCAGAAATAACCCCGGCCAAAAAACAGGACCAGCCAGGCGAGCAAAACCCCAATCATCAGGGTATCCAACACCCACTCCAAAGGAACTACCGTCAAACCTGCCACTTAGCTTCGGCAGAACGGTTTGCCCCTGGATCGTCCAGTCCCCGACGCAGGCAATCCTGTTTGATGGCCAAGCGCAGATCATTTTGGGAATCAGCCGCGCGAAGAGCGTCTTCGTATTCGACCAGACCATCGGCGTAGAGTGTAAGCAGGCTTTGATCGAAAGTTTGCATCCCTACATCATTGGTTCGCCCCATCGCCTCTTTAAGCAAACCCACCTCCCCTTTATAAATCAGATCGGCAATCGCCGGCGTATTGATCAGCACTTCCATCGCTGCAATACGTCCCGCCTGGCCCTTGATGGGCAGCAGGCGCTGAGAAACGACAGCCTTCAAGTTCAGTGACAAATCCATCAACAATTGTTTTTTACGATCTTCAGGAAAAAAGTTGATGATACGCTCGATGGCCTGGTTGGCGTTATTGGCATGCAGGGTAGACATGCACAAATGACCGGTTTCCGCATAGGCCATGGCATGATCCATGGTATCCCGATTGCGTACTTCGCCGATCAGAATCACATCGGGGGCTTCGCGCAGAGCATTTTCCAGCGCTCTTTCATAGGTGAGCGTATCAATCCCTACCTCGCGCTGATTGACGATGGATTTGCTGTTTTTATGAATATACTCAATAGGATCCTCAATCGTGAGAATATGCCCGGCAGCATTCTGGTTACGAAACTGAATCATGGAGGCTAGAGAGGTACTTTTGCCCGAACCCGTCGCCCCCACAAACAGGACCAAGCCCCGGGAGGTCATGGCGAGGTCCTTGAGAATTGGCGGTAACTTGAGCTGTTCCAATGTCGGAATCTGGGTTTTGATGGCGCGCAGAACAAAACTCAATTCCCCGCGCTGGTAAAAACCGTTGACCCGAAAACGGCCGATCCCTGTGGCCGAAATCGCCATATTCACTTCTTTTTCATGCTGAAACTCTTGCAGACGTTCCATCCCCAGAATTTCCTTGGCCAGACCCAGCACCTGGCCGGGCTTTAAAGTATCCGTGCCCAGGCTCACCGCGCGTTCGTCGATTTTCATGACCGGCGGGGAACCCACCGTCAGATAAAGATCCGAACCATTTTTTTCGACCATCAACGTCAACAAATCATCCAGTACCGACATGCCATCGTCCTCAGGCCACGTTCATGAAACTATCTTTATTCTGCACCCGACGCATGGCTTCTTCGCGGGTGATTTTGTGCGCCCGCACCAGATCTCCAAGACACTGATCCAGAGTTTGCATCCCTTGATTTTGCCCGGTCTGAATCACTGAATACATCTGCGCCACCTTGTTTTCGCGAATCAGATTACGAATGGCGGGTGTGGCGATCATGATTTCATGGGCCGGTACCCGACCCTTACCGTCGGCGGTCTTGAGCAGCGTCTGGGAGATGACCGCTCGCAAAGACTCAGAGAGCATGGCGCGAACCATGTCTTTTTCCCCACCCGGAAAGGAATCGACAATACGATCAATGGTTTTTGGAGCAGAACTGGTGTGCAGGGTAGCAAATACAATGTGTCCGGTTTCGGCGGCAGTCAAGGCCAGACGCATGGTTTCCAGGTCCCGCAATTCACCCACCAGAATGATGTCCGGATCTTCACGCAAGGCCGAACGCAGGGCGTTTTCGAAGGAATGGGTATTGGGCCCCACCTCACGCTGATTCACCAGCGACTTTTTAGCCGTATGGATAAATTCGATGGGATCTTCGATAGTAATGATGTGATCCGGACGATTGGCGTTGATGTGGTCAACCATGGCCGCCAGAGTCGTGGACTTTCCGGATCCGGTCGGCCCCGTCACCAACACGAGCCCTCGGGGGATATTGATAATCTCAGTGAACGATTTAGGAGCGTTCAACTCTTCCAGACTCAGCACCTTGGCAGGAATGGTCCGAAATGCCGCCGCTGGCCCCCGATCCTGATTAAAGGCATTGACCCGAAACCGGGCGATGCCCGGTAGTTCATAGGCAAAATCTATTTCGAGGTTTTCTTCATACCATTTACGCTGGGAATCCGACATGATGTCATAGATCATCGCGTGGACGGCCTTGCTATCCAACGCCTCCACATTCAGGGGGCGCATGTCGCCGTTGATGCGCAGCATGGGGGCCAGCCCCGCTGAAATATGTGTATCCGAGGCGTTGTTTTTCACGGCAAAGGTGAGCAATTCGGCGATATCCATTGTTCTACTCTCCACTGGGTACGGGGATCTCATCATCTGGCCATCATTTGGCCGTTATTTGGGCATCAGGTCCTTTGGGCGTTAATATAGTCGACCTTGGCCATTTCGCCCACGTTCGGGAGCTGCATGTCACTCGCTGAAAATTTAGCCCAGGTGCAACGCGCCATGCCTGCAAGGGCCGCAATTACACTTTTGGCGGTCAGCAAGCGGGTTCCCGCCAGTGTGCTGCGGGAAGCCCATGCTCTGGGGCTGCGCCATTTCGGCGAAAACTATTTGCAGGAAGCCCTGGAAAAACAGGCAGCACTGCAGGACCTGGAGTCTATTTGCTGGCATTTCATAGGCCAGATTCAGCGCAATAAAACGGGCGAGATTGCGCGACAATTTGACTGGGTAGAAAGTGTGGACCGCACGCTCATCGCCCAGCGTCTGAACGCGGCACGGCAAGGCGCCACCACCAAACTCAACGTGTTGATTGAAGTAGCCATCAGCGCGGAAGACAGCAAAGGCGGATGTCCTCCGGAGGCACTGGGAGAACTGGCAGACAACATCCAGGCGCTGGAGCATCTGCGCTTGCGCGGACTGATGGCGCTGGTACATCCTGATCAACATCAGGCCCGAAGCAACTTTGCCCAGATGCAATCATTATTTCATATGCTGCAGAACACTGGTAAATACCCCGATCTGGACACCTTGTCCATGGGCACCTCAGAGGACTATATCCAGGCTTTGGCCCATGGTGCCACCGAAGTCCGACTGGGCACCATTTTGTTTGGCAGCCGTCACCAGGAGCGATCATGACTGAACCACAAATTGTTTTTATCGGCGCAGGCAATATGGCCCGCGCGCTTATTTCGGGAATGCGTCAACAGGGTATTGCCGGCCCGAACATACAGGTACACGCGCCCAGTAATCTGCATCGGGGAGCACTTGCAGAGGAATTCGGGGTACGCAGTTGTCCTGCTCAAGCGGAAAAGCTACCGGAGAATAGCGTGGTCATCTACGCCGCCAAACCCAAACAAATGCCTGCTGTCCTCAAGGAATGGCGAGACAGCTTGCGTAGTGCGTCGGCTCTTTTTGTATCCGTGGCGGCGGGTATTTCCAGTGCACAAATCACGACATTGTTGGGCGAAGAAACGCCGGTGGTTCGTGCCATGCCCAATACACCCGCGCAGATCGGTGCAGGAGCCACTTCTTTGTTTGCCACAGCAACAGTCAGCGCCAATCAGTGTGATACGGTGCAACAAATTTTTGCCGGAGTCGGCAAGGTCTTCTGGCTCCACGATGAAGCCTTGATGGATACGGCCACGGCACTGGCCGGAAGCGGCCCGGCCTATGTGCTATTGTTTCTGGAAGCTCTGGAAGACGCAGCCGTACTCCAGGGTCTGGATCGGGTCACAGCCCGGGCACTGGCGTTACAAACCGTTCTGGGAACGGCCCAGATGGCTGCCGCCAATTCGGCCAGCCCCAGTGAACTGCGCCATCAAGTGACCAGCCCGGGAGGAACCACGGCGGCGGGATTGGCCGTCTGGGAAGAACAGTTGCGTCCCCTCGCGCAGCGCGCCTTGGCAGCTGCTGCTGAACGTGGACGCATATTGAGTCAGTTGCTGAAGACAACTGCATGAATAGCATCAGTATCGAAATGGCGCGGCTGACCGACCTGGTCCTCACCCTGCTGTTCTGGGCTATCCTCATTCGCGCCATCTTATCCTGGGTACAACCCGATCCCCGCAACCCGATTGTGCATTTTCTCGACCGGGTGACCGGGCCAATTCTTTATCCTCTGCAACGCATTATTCCGCCCCTGGGCGGAATGGATCTCAGTCCCCTGGTAGCCCTCTTGCTCATTGAGTTATTGAAAGGTCTGCTGGTCAATGCCATTCTCAACCTGGGCGGCGTTTAATACGCCCGTCACCTTTTAAAACCAATCGGAATCCACCATGACGACAGCTTCCCATGCGTATAGCCTGGACCATATTCTCGAAATCTACGCCCGGCCTTTCAACGATCTGATTTTTGCCGCACAACAAGTGCATCGTCAGCATTTTGATGCCAATACCATTCAGTGCTCCACCTTGCTGTCCATCAAAACCGGAGGATGCCCGGAAGACTGCGGTTATTGCTCACAAAGTGTGCATCATTCCAGCGACCTGAAATCCGAGGCCTTGATGGATCTCGAAGCCGTACGGAGCGCTGCAGCGGCTGCCAAGGCCAATGGTGCGCAACGGCTTTGCATGGGTGCGGCCTGGCGCGCTCCCCATGATAAGGATATCGAAAAAGTCGCTGCCATGATTCAGATCGTCAAGGAATACGGGCTGGAAAGCTGTGTCACCCTGGGCATGCTAAAAAACAGTCAGGCCGAGCGTCTGCAGGCGGCTGGGCTGGATTATTACAATCACAACCTGGACACCTCGCCGGAGTTTTATGGCGAAGTGATTCATACTCGCAGTTTTCAGGATCGTCTGGACACCCTGGAAGCAGTTCGTGATGCGGGCATCAAAATCTGTAGCGGCGGGATTCTGGGCATGGGTGAATCGCGCCGGGACCGGGCGCGGATGTTGCAAGTGCTGTCACAACTCCCCCAGGCTCCGGAAAGCATTCCTATCAATGCCCTGGTCCCCATTCCCGGCACTCCACTGGAATCAGCCCCACCTATCGACGGGTTGGAATTTGTGCGCACCATTGCGGTAGCCCGGGTGATGTTTCCCGAAGCCTATGTGCGACTCTCCGCAGGACGGGAAAGCATGAGTGACGAGTTGCAAGCTCTGGCTTTTCTGGCCGGTGCCAATAGTATTTTTCTGGGAGACCGTTTGCTGACAACCGATAATGCCAGCAGCAGTCATGACCAGATGCTCTTTGAAAAACTGGGACTGCACGCCGGATAATCCGAATTCCCTAAACAGCAGGGGGATTATCCGTAGTTCTGTCAGGAATGCTCCCCGAAAGACAGGGGCATGGAGTAATTGAGCATGATTTCATCTTCGCCGGGATCGCTATCTTTGATGTAGGCGTTAGAAATATGCGCGATTTTCAGACCAAAACGGGATTGGTTGGCAAACTGATAATCCAGGCTCAGCTCCAGACGAAACTGGAAAGTACCATCCAGATACTTGCCACGACCTTGATGATATCCGCCCATGGCGAGTACCGGGGTCAGTACCCAGTGATCCCAGGCCACATCCGTATAAAATCCGGTATAGCCCATGAAACCGCCATTGGTGTTCGCCATCAATCCATAGACAGCGCCAATACCGAACAACTTGGCTCCGGTTTGATACTCCAGGTCAATCATTGGCAAGGTATCATTACTATAGCCGGGGCCAGGGGTCACGCCCGCCGCATTGAAAGCCCCCAAACCAATATTAAAATACGAGGGCCCGCCTTGAATAATATGCAGACCTTCTCCATCCGCCATGGCCGGGGCCGAGACCATCAGTCCGAGAACTGCACCGCCGAAAGCCCAGACCCACTGCTTGTTTTTCATGATTACTCCTTAGAATGTATTTGTTGCGTCATCTTGCCGACATCCAGTGTTTAGGTTAAGGTGTCAACCGAACGGTCAGTATGCGATTTACAGCTCGTCCTGTCAAAAATATACAACAGGCTGAGTGTGGCAATTCGCCCTGATGAAAACCGCTGAAACAGAGTATATACGGAATTTTTCGATTGTTTTATGGCCCGGTTCTGGAATCGGCTGCTGTCATTGCAACATAAGGATAGTTATGCGCTGGCTCAAACGCTTTGTAGTCCTGATCATCCTCATTATTGTCGCTTTCGGTGCCTATGCCTATTTTCAGATTGCCGACTATTACCCCAGTACGGATGATGCTTATATTCACGCTCATGTGGTCAACATTGCCCCCCGGGTAACCGGGCATATTGTCGATATTTATGTCAAAGACAATCAAGTAGTCAAGGCCGGTCAGCCCCTGGTCAAAATTGATCCAGAGGCTTACCGTTACGACGTGCAAAAAGCCAAAGCGGAACTGGCCCAGGCTGAACGTCAGACCAGCGCCATTCAGGCCAACATTGCGGCTGCCGAAGCACGGGTCAGTGCCGACCAGATCAACTATCAGAACGCCCAGCGCAACGCCCAGCGGGCGGCAGCCTTGGCGGCGCAAAAATACTTGTCCGCGCAGGAAGCGGATAACCGGATGACCGCAGCCAAAGGCGCCATGGCACAATTACAGGCCGAAAAAGCCAATCTGTCTGCCACCCGCGCTCAGCAAAGCCTCAACGCCGCCCGGATTGCTGCTGCCAAGGCAACCTTGGGTACTGCCAAAATGTACCTTTCGGAAACGACTCTCTATGCGCCCATCACCGGGGTAGTCAGCAAGGTCGACAAAATTCATGTGGGTGATGTAGTAAACGTTAATCAAAATCTATTTCCGCTCATTGGTAACGCCGAGTACTGGGTAGAAGCGAACTATAAAGAAACGGATCTGGACCGGGTGCATCCAGGGCAAAAGGCTAGCATTCAGGTAGACATGTACCCCAACCACTCTTTCAAAGGCCGGGTGGTGAGTTTGAGTGGTGGTGCCGGAAATGCCTTCTCCCTGCTACCCCCGGAAAATGCCACAGGTAACTGGGTAAAGGTCACCCAACGCGTCCCCGTGCGGGTGATGATCACCGATCCTGATCCCAAGCTGCCCCTGCGGATTGGTACCAGCGCCTCGGTGACCATCAATACTGGTGGTGCTCCAGGCTGGGTCAAATTGCTGAAACCCATTCTTTAGAAAACCCAAATGGCGTGGCAGACCGGAATTATTTTTGACGAACGGTACTGCTCACGCGGTTAAGCCAGAGTCACAATCAGCCGCCCGCGGCAAAAATCTTCCAGTACGGCTGCTGCGGGAGCACAAGCACCATACGCGAAAGTTTTAACTAATGTCCCTTATCTGCAGGTTTTCGGGGAAGCTGCGCCGTGCTCCCAGCCCAGAAGTGCATGCACCTGCTGATGCGCACTGCGCGCCCGCCTGCGTTTTTTTTCGATATGCACAGTCTGCATACCCAGCCAGCGGGCTGTCCGCAGGTTGGCCAGGGTGTCATCAAAAAACACGCAGCGCCAGGCCGGAATGCGCAGCCTTCCCAGCACCTGACGATAAGCATGGTGATGAGGCTTTCCCTGAAAGTCGGCGCTTTCCATGTCAAAGACCTCTTCCACCAGATCGGCCACCTGCAAACGCTCAAGTACCCGCCAGGCATGGCTGGCCGAGCTGTTGGTAAACACATAAACCGGACCGGGTAACCGGGATAACCAAAGACGCAGTCGAGGGTTTTCGGGAACATCGGCCGACAGAACCGGGGGATGAATCGCCTCAAGAAAAGCCCTGGGATCAACCGGATGATGGCGCATCAACCCGGCCAGAGTTGTTCCGTAACGACGCCAGTAATGGCGTCTGAGCCGGTCTGCCGCTTCCGGTTCCAGATCCAGCTCCCGCATCAAGAAACTATTGATGTGGATGTGCATCCAGGGAAAGCAATACCGATCTGCGTCATAGAGGGTGTTGTCCAGATCAAAAAGGAAAACCGGCAAGGGCTTGCGTCGCCAGGCGAGCAGACGCCACCTGCGAGCGCCAACAGAAACGCGGCTTCTACCACGCCCAGAAGTGCCGGAAAACTTTTTCACAGCGTATTGGCAATCAACGTTCCGACTCCGGCGTCGGTAAATATTTCCAGCAATAATGCATGAGGAACTCGACCATCAATAATATGAGCGGCCTGCACCCCCGCCGCCACCGCATCCAGGCAGCACTGAATTTTGGGCAACATGCCTCCGTATATATGACCTTCAGCAATCATCTGGGCAACCTGCTCAGCTTTCAGTTGCGTGCGCAAGGTACCATCCTGATCCAGCACACCTGCCACGTTGGTCATCAAAATGAGTTTTTCCGCCTTCAGGGTGGCCGCCAGAGCCCCCGCCACCAGATCCGCATTAATGTTATAGGACTCCCCACGGGAGCCGACACCGATGGGCGCCACGACCGGTATGAAATCGCCCTGATCCAGCCAATGAATCACTTCGGGATTGACGGCGGCAACTTCTCCTACCAACCCCAGATCCACTGCATCATTGCGCAAGGGTCGAGCGCGAATCAACGATCCGTCCTTACCGGTCAACCCTACGGCGCGTCCGCCGGCGCGGTTGATACCTTGCACAATCTCTTTATTGACGCGGCCCCCGAGGACCATTTCCACCACTTCCATGGTCGCCGCGTCAGTCACCCGCATGCCGTCCACAAAGTGCGTCTCCACCCCCAGGCGCTGCAACATGGCACCAATTTGCGGCCCGCCACCGTGGACGACTACTGGATTCATACCCACCTGCTTCATCAAGGTCACATCATAGGCGAATTGTTCCTGCAGATGGGCCTCCGTCATGGCATTTCCACCATATTTGATGACGATGGTCCGACCGTGGAAACGCTGCATATAGGGCAGGGCTTCTACCAGAACATGGGCTTGTTGCAGTAGGGGGTTTCTTTCCATGGAGGGTCTCGTGCTGTCTCGCTCAAAAATCAGGACGTGGCAGGTACCAGTCCACGCAAAAGGATTTCCACAATACCGGCGTCATATCCGGCAGGATCATCCGCGAACGTGATGGGAGGATAGTGACGGAATATATCGCGCGACTGGAAAAAAAACACATTGGCGCCCAGCAGGAGGGTAGCCACCAGTGCCGGATCAAAGTCCTGTCGGAACTCTCCCCGGGTTTGCCCCAACTTGAGCACATCCACCAGGGCGGAAAACATGTCGGCAAAACCCTGCTCGGCAAACTCTTGCGCCCTCGGTGCACCTTTTTCTAGAATTTCCCGCCAGACCAAACGTACCAGCTCCGGCTTTTTGAGAAGCGCCTGAAGATGATTATGGGCAAAATGGCGAAGTACATCCATGACTGAACCGTGAGCACTCACGGCTTCGTTCAATACGGCCCTGAGGTTATGACTGGCCATACGCAACACCGCAAGATACAGGGTGTCCTTATTGGGAAAATAGTGATAAATGTTAGCCTTGCTGATTCCCGCCGCACAGGCAATGGCACTCATGGAAACCGCGTCAAAAGCCTTATCGGAAAATAGCTTTTCTGCGGCAGCTAAAATACGCTGACGCCCGTCTCCATCTGCTGTTGCCTGGATATTATCCATGAAATTCCTCAGCGATTCCTTTTCATCTACTATCAGCTACTTGATAAGCACCTGACCAATCGGTCAATATCAGGTCAGTGTAACATCACCGAAGGTGAATGTCGCTTTACAGTAAAATCCCAACCGCTATTCTTGTCATCGTTCGGGCCTGTGATCGCTGAAAAAGGAAATCTGCATGTTTAGTCATTCCCCCAGCCAGGGGGACCTGTCATTTTCACTATTGCTGCGCGCTTTACGCGGCATCACTCTCTGGCAACCGATTCTGGTGTATATTCTCGCCGTTTTTATTGGCATGGCAGGCTTGGAATTTTTTATACAGTGGCCGGGAGGGATAATAGGTGCCAGCATTGGCCTGCTCATCCTGTTCATCAGTTTTGGCGTGGGCTATCTGGGTGCGGGTGGTGTATTACTTCATGAAGCCCGGGGCGATGCCCTCCCCGGTATCTTGCACAGCCTGCGCTTTGGTTTGAAAACACTTCCCCGCCTGATTGGCCTGCTGGTTATTGAGAGTCTTCTGCTTTTGGGTATTTTTGTGGTGGAACTGTTGGGCTTTCTGGCCTGCAAAATACCGGGTATAGGAGCTATTCTGTTTGTCCCCCTGTTCCCGCTGACCATGTTGATGAATGCCGTGGTTTTTGTACTGGCCATCATTGTTTTCAACTTGTCCGGCCCCGCGCTCTGGCATGGTGAATCGGTGAGCAACTCGTTGCGCCACACCCTCAGTATTGCTCGCAACAAACCCGGCTCCATTTTGCTGATGATGTTATTACTCGGCGCTCTGTCCGCTGGCTTGGCTATTATCATCGCGATCATCCTCTATACCGGATACAGTATGGCCTTGTCCGCCGCCGCACCGGCGCTGGCCAGCGAACTGAGTCGGAGCGCCGACATGTTCTGGCAGATGATGGACGCCCTTTCGGGATATCCTTTGATCACCCATAGTGCAGCTCCTATTGCGCCCACAGGCAATATAGCTCTGTATAATGTGGGCCTGAGTATGGGGATGGGCGTCGCCACCGCCCTGGTTTTCATTATCCCAAATATCGTTTTCCTGCTGGGAATGGCGCACATTTATATTGAAGCGCTTGAACTGGTCGCACCTGAGGATGTCTAATTAGCTTATGAAAAAATGGTTACGACAACTGGAACTTGAAAAAAATCGCTGCCAGAGTTGCGGTATGCCCTTACAATTTGATCCGCAAGGGGGTGGAACCGAAAGTGATGGCAGCCACAGTCCAATCTACTGCAGTTACTGCTATGCTGAGGGTGCTTTCAAAGATCCCGAATTAACGCTCGACACCATGCAGCAGCGGGTGAGGCAATTGATGCGCAAGCGCAATGCACCCTGGTACATTCGTGCCTACATGGCGCACCGGATCCCCACATTAAAGCGTTGGCGGAGTTGTAAACGCTAAAAACCAGAGATCACAAAAAGCCCCCGTTTCCTGGAAACCGGGGGCTTTTAATGGATAAGTCGTCAGATTAAAGGGCAGTGCGCGGACGACGTCCCCGACGTGGCTTCAATTCCTGCATTAATGCATTGCCGTGAGATTCCAGTTCCTGCAAGGCGGACTGATTGTCACCTACACGGTCCCGGACTTCAGCAATAGCTGCCAGAATCTGGGTCGGTTCCCAATCAGGCACCAGACGAGAAATACGGTCCATCAGCGAACGGCGCTGTGCTTCTCGCTCACGTTTGGCGCGCGGGTTTTCCTGCAATGATTTTTTCTGCTGCTCAATTTTCGCCAACTGCTCCCGCAGGCGCATTTCCGTTTGACGTTGCTTTTCTTCCAGATCGGCAAGGCGCTCTTCGGCACTACGACGATGACGTTTTTTTGTTTGGGCTTCCATACTCGCTCACTCCTGAAAAATTAATTGACATTTTGGCTTGAGACGCCAATAAAAAAGATTATGTCAGCTTGTTTTTGCTTTGGCAAATACAAATGCATCAGCGAATATATGTTCCGAATTCAGTCCGGCCTGCTCTAAGACAGCAGACATAGAAAAAACCATATCCGGATGACCACAAATATAGGCATCAAAGGCACTGGCATCTGGAAAATCCTTAATGACCTGCTCCGTGACATAGCCAGTAGGACCAGACCATTGACTATCTGGCTGGGAGACTATTTTTGTCAGGTTAAAATGACTATATTGCGACTGCCATTGCTGTAGCAGTGATTCATAATAGAAATCTTCGGCATGCCGTACTCCCCAATAAAAATGAATCGGACGAATGGATCCCTGGGCAAACAGGGATTCCAGCATCCCTTTGATGGGCGCAAAGCCGGTTCCTGTAGCCACCATCAGCAAAGGTCGGGTGGATTCCTGACGAATAAAGAAAGTTCCCAAAGGCCCTTCAAAGCGCAGGATATCTTTTTCTTTCATGCCGGAAAAAACATGTCCGGTAAATGCGCCACCCACTACTTTTTTAATATGTAATTCCAGTAAGGCATCGTCATTAGGCGTGTTCGCCAGTGAAAACCCGCGTCGGCTACCGTCCTTCAAAAGAATATCAATATACTGCCCCGGCAGAAACTGCAGGCGTTCCGTGCTGGGTATTTTGAGAAACAGCGCCCGAACGTCAGGAGCGACATCTTCAATTTTTGCCACCCGGGCGGGCAGCGTTTTAATCTGAATATCTTTGGCGGCGCCGATCTCCCGCACTTCAATTTTCAGATCGGAAAGAGGCATGGCCTGACAAAAAAGCGCCAGCCCCTCTGCCTTTTCGGCATCACTCAGCACTTTTTCTTCAACATCCCCATAATCTACCGTGCCACTTAAAATACGTCCTTTACAGGTGGCACAGGTACCGTTGCGACAACTGTAGGGAATATTGAAGCCATGTCGCAATGCCGCTTCGAGAATGGTTTCATCACTGTCACAATCCAGTTCGTGACCGCTGGGTTCTATGGTTAGACGATAAGGCATCGCTTGCCCCTCTTATGTAAGGTAGTTGCGGATATTCTAACAGAAGCCGATGAAGTTGACTGCTGGCCAAACCGTTTCAGGGATATATGCGATTAAGATCAAAACTATTGACTATTTTGCAAAACAATTCGGCGGTCTGTTGCGCGTCATATAAGGCGGAGTGGGCCTGGGCATGATCCCAGGACAAACCGGCCGCCAAGGCGGCTTTGGCGAGGACGGTTTCCCCGTAAGCGAGACCGGCCAAACTCACCGTGTCAAAGGTACTGAACAAATGAAACGGATTGTTTTTTACACCGGAACGCTTTTCCGCCGCTTTGATAAAAGACAGGTCAAAAGCCGCATTGTGGCCGACTAGAATAGCCCGGCGGCATTGTGCAGCCTTAACCGCTGTGCGCACTGCACGAAAAATGCCGCGCAGGGCATCTTCTTCTAAAACCGCCCCCCGCAACGGCTGAAAAGGATCGATTCCGGTGAAAGCCAGGGCCGCAGGGTCCAGCACGGCGCCGGTAAAGGGCATGACGTGAAAATGATGACTGGCAACCGGTTTGAGTTGCCCTACCTCGCCGCCAATGATGACCGCAGCCACCTCCAGTAAAGCATTGCGTTCCGAATCAAAGCCCGCCGTTTCGACATCGACCACCACCGGCAAAAACCCCCGAAAACGTCCCGCCAGTGCGGCCATGTGTATTATCCCTCTATCCGTTGTGAAAATGTCAGGGCATAAGGTGCCGCCAACAAAACTGCGCATGACACACTCAAGGTGACGGAAGCCGTCAGCATCAGCATGACCACCAGTTGCATGGAAACCGCGGCAAGGGGGGCCATACCGGCCAGAATCATGCCTGCCGTAATCCCGGGTATGTGAATCATGCCCACACTCTTCAGGCTATCAATGGTCGGTATCAACGAACTGCGTACTACAATCGCATAGAGACTGCGCATAGCCTGACGATGCCCCGCTCCCAGCGCCAGCATGGCCAGTAGCATATCCTCACGTTGATCCACTTCACTGCGCAGGCGGTTGAGGGCCAAAGACACAGCATTCATGGCATTACCGATAATCATCCCGCCAATGGGCACCAGGGATTCCCCGCGCCAGAATACCAGACCGGACAACAGCATCCAGGCCAAGGTAACGGTGGCAGCAACACCGATGCTGATCACCCCGATCCAATAGGCATGGGGAATACCGGCGCCCCGCTTACGATTGAAGCGTCCGGCCATCAGGATCATCAGGACCAGGAAAACCAGGAGCAAGAGTGGCTGATGTTGGCGGAAAAGCCAGCCCAGCACAAAGCCCATGATGCCCAGCTGCACGGTGGCACGCACGGCCGACCAGAGCAGGTCCTTGCTCACCCCGAGCTTCTGCCAGGCCGAGAGCGCCCAGGCGCTGCCCAGCAGTCCCAGAACACCGGTCAAAGCCCAGGGCGAAAATGTTCGGAATATATCCGGTGCGGCATTGTGCATGAATGCGTCTATCTTTATGGATTAGCAGGCAAGAGGACGCCATTGTCCGGCCACGAACCCCTCCAGAGGCGAAAAACGTCTTTTATAATCCATTTTGGGACTGCCTGCGACCCAATAACCCAGATAGAGGTAAGAAAGTCCCTGGCGACGTGCCCATTCAATCTGGCTCATGATGGCAAAAATACCAAGACCACGGCGGGATAAATCTGGCTGAAAAAAGGTGTAAACAGCTGACAGTCCATTATCTACCTGATCAATCACGGCTACTGCCAGGGCTTCTCCCGCCTTTTCAAAAATCAAAAGACGTGTCTCGACGTCTCCCGTTTCCGTCATCATTTCTGCGTATAATCGTTCAGCCTCAAGATCCATGCCACCATCGGGATGTCGCTGCCGCTGGTAGTCGGCAAATAACCGGGCATGTTGCTCATCCCGATAAGGTCTTGCCACCCGCAGTTGCAGGTCCTGATTACGCGCCCAGGTCCGTTTTTGCCCCCTGTCCGCTTGAAAACGCTCTACCGGAATACGCACCGAAATGCAGGCAGCGCATTGGGGGCACATAGGACGATACGCTACTGGTCCGTTACGCCGAAATCCATTCTGAAGCAACTGGTCATAGGCACGCTTACCCAATTTAACGTGCGGATCACTGAGTACCAGCAATTCTTCCTGGCCGGATAGATAGGGACAAGGCTGCAGGGACGACATGAAAAAGTTCATGGTCAAAATACATCTTCCCAAGGCAAAAAAGCTTGCCAGGCAAGGGGTGTTGGCTGATTTTTCAGCAACACCAGGTGCTGCAAGAATGCATCGCGGCTTATTTCTTCTGCACCCATGCTCTGCAAATGAGGCGTCAAAAACTGAGTATCAATCAACCCAAAATTCCAGTGACTGAGGTGCCTCGCTAACCAGACCAGAGCGATTTTTGAGGCATCCGGGACACGGCTGAACATAGACTCTCCGAAAAACAATGCGCCTTGGGCAACACCGTATAATCCACCTACCCGTTGTCCATCCAGAAGCACTTCAATACAATGCCCATGACCAGCAGCGAACAAGTCGAGGTAGGCGCTCCGCATTCCCGCAGTAATCCAGGTTCCTCCCTGACCGGCACGCGGCGCCGCACAGTCATCAAGAACGCCTGCAAAATCTTCATCCAGACGCACCTGCCAGGCGGAAGCGCCCGCATGTTTACGCAAACTACGACTGACATGCACAGCATCAGGTTTCAACACACCGCGCGGATCAGGAGACCACCACAAGATAGGATCCTCTTCCCCGAACCAGGGGAAAATACCCTGTGCATAAGCCTGGAGAATACGGGCGGGCGACAAGTCCCCACCCACCGCGATCAAAGCGCTTTCAGCATTCAGCGGGTCGGGAAAGGGGTCGTTGGGATCCGCACTACTGAGGAGTACGGGCCGCACCTGCTCAGGACGCAATAGGATGTAATCCTGAATGCCGCTTCAATCGCAACCCCTCTTCAACAAGACCCCTACTAGGAATAACTATACCCTTTTTGCAGCGCCTGCAAAGCCGCCACCCGCGCTTCCAGACTGGGATGGGTGGCAAAAAGGCCCTGCCAACTCCCGGAAATGTAGGCAGTGGCCATAGGATCGCGCACAGCATCATGTTCTACATGCAAGGCTGTGGCGCGTTGATGCAACTTTTGCAGGGCAGAAATCATCGCCGCTGCCCCGATTTGTTCGGCCGCAAAACGATCGGCAGCGAATTCCCGACGCCGCGAAAACCAGGTGATGGGAATCAATGCCAAAAAAGACAAGGCTACCTGCAGGATCATGGAAACCGCAAAGGCGATCATGGGACGATCATCAAACTGACGTGCCGCCAGCATCGATAACCAGAATACAAAGGTATTCATCAATCCCTGGAGCAAGGTCGTGCTGACCATGTCACCGTTATACACATGACCCATTTCATGGGCTAGTACCGCCTGGACCTCTTGATCATTCAGCAGACTCACGAGCCCGCTGCTCACCGCCACCATGCTATGGTTACGTCCGGGTCCGGTGGCGAAGGCATTGGGATCATCATTCCAGTACACCCAGACTTCCGGCATTTTAATACCCAGACGGGTGGAGAGTTGGGCCACCGTGTCATATACCAGGCGCTCCTTGGCGGACTGGGGTTGCTCTATCCGTTGCATCTGCATCCCGGCCCTGGCGAGATGCTTGGACAGCAACAAGGAAACAAAGGCACCACCAAAGCCGATGACCAGAGCCCAGAGCAAATCGGCCATACCGACCATGCCGCGCAGGTCGACGCCGAAAGCGGGTAAAACCAGATTGACCAGGAGGGTAAAAGTAATGGAAAGGGCAACAAAAATAAGTAGATTGGTAAGCACCAACAAGGCTATGCTCTTGAATGATTTCATGACATTCACGCTCCATCAGAATATCGACCGATCACTGCCCCGGCACTCTCGTTCACATTCGCCGCGCCGTGCAATACTGCCTTCGATTTTTTTATGGCAGATACCTGAATCGTAACATCAATACCATTCAGTCGGAAGAGACAAAAACTGACTTCTCCAGGCGCTGGATGCCGCTGCCTGAAAAGGGATTTCTCCAAGGCAGGGGATGGGCATGAGACGTTGCAATGTTTCCAGCGTCCCCGGGGCAAGATCAGTCTGGAGGTGATTGGCCACCCAACCCGCCATGGGCAAACCTCGGGCGATAATGGCCTCGACGCTGAGCAGGGCATGATTGATGGCCCCTAGTCGCAAACCCACCACCAGCAGTACTGGAAACTGCAGATCGCGGGCCAGATCGGCAAACCCCCAGTCCTCTCCCAGGGGTACAAGAAAGCCCCCGGCCCCTTCTACCAGAACGGCGTCCATGCTGGCGGATTGCGACTGGATAAACTGATGAATCTGACTGCGATTCAATACCAGTCCGGCTTGAGCCGCCGCCCAGTGCGGAGCGATGGGCGGGTCCAGGGCATAGAGACAGGTTTCCGCAAAAGAGCGGGGCGGTGTCGAGGCGGCGCGCAGTATTTCCACATCTGTCCACTGCCCGGAAGCTTCCATACCGGAAACAATGGGCTTTAATGCCGCAACTCGGGGCATTTCTTTCCGGCAGCGTTGCGCCAGAGCGGCCGTGACGGCCGTTTTACCAACGCCGGTATCGGTGCCAGTAATGAACAGTCCGCGTGGCCGCAGGCCAGAAGCACTTTTGCGGTGAGGCAACGTGTTCATGAGCGTCTCGGGATGCGGGTCAAGGGCAGGACCACTGCGCCATCTTCGCGGGATAGCTGTCGTGGCCCGCTACTCCAGGCATGGCCGTAAACCACTTCATAAGTAGCCGGCAATCTTCCCTGACTACGGAAGGTTTCATAGGTATCTCGCAGTTTTTGCAATCGCGCTGGGGTCAACAAACCCCGAGATCGCTCTGTTCTGGCATTAGTAGCCCCCACCTTGCGCAGATCCTGCCAAAGATCGTCCACGCTTGCATAGGTCAGCTGGTAATGCTCTACATCCATTACCGGCATTTCGTAGCCCTGACGCACCAGCGCATCACCAATATCGTGCATATCCAGGAACTGGCTGACGTGAGGATGACTATCGAGGCTGGCAAAGGATTGCCGCAGTTCAGTCAGCGTGTCCGGGCCCAGGGTGCTGAACATCAACAGTCCACCAGGGCGCAAAACCCGGGCAAACTCACGCAGTACCCGGTCCAGATCATTACACCACTGGATGGACATATTGGCGTAGAGCAAATCCATGGACGCTGTGGCCAGGGGCAAATGCTCCGCATCACCCTGACAGTAATGCTGCCGCTGCCGCCAGCTTTTACGTTGGCGCGCCACCCGGAGCATGCCGGCGGCCAGATCCAGGGCCAATATCCGCGCTTTAGGATATCGGGCATTAAGTCGGCGGCTTTGCAGGCCGGTGCCACTGCCCAGATCCAGAATCCATTGGGGTTCAAGCTTGACCAGATCCAGACGTTCCAGTAATTGCTGACCGACCTGATCCTGGAGTACCGCGCTGGCCTCATAGCTGCCTGCAGCCTTGTCAAAGGCACGGCGAATGGCGCGCTTTTCCAGAAAATCTTCTGTCGTGGAAGAGGAGTTCATATCCAGCACTCCAAAAGCGCATCCCGACATTGTTCTGGCCGGGATAAAAAAGGCGCGTGCCCGGCATGTTCAAGCATGGTCAGTTGACTGCCGACAATATGCTGGTGCAAATAAAACCCCGCCTCGGGAGGCACAATACGGTCCTGGGCGCCGTGAATCACCTGCGTCGGCAAAGTCAAAGTCTCCATATCATCGCGCAAATCCACCTCCTGGAGTAGCTTCAATCCATCAGCCAGACAGGCTGTATCCGGGCTGGGCCACGCGGCCATGCCGTCGAGCGCCCGCCGTCCTTGTGGATCTCCCAAAACCTGCAATGCCAGAAAGCGTTTGCGGGTACCTTGGGGATCCGTTTGCAGACGCCGACCGAACTCTTCGAGGGTCGAAGCAGGAATGCCCGCCAACCAATCAGGGCGCTGGCGAAAACTCGGCGAACTGGCCATCAGTACCAATCCCTTCAAAAGCCCGGACTGGCCCTGGGGCTGACTCAGAGCTGAACCCAGCGCCAGCAGACCACCCAAAGACCAACCCAATATAATGGGGGGAGTCGCTTCCCGGGAGAGCAGGTCCTGCAGCTGCTGCAGCAACTCCGGCCAATGCATGCCAGTGGCCGTACAGGGGCTGCGCCCATGGCCCGGCAAATCATAGCTGATGCAAGTAAAATAAGGCTCCAAAAGAGTACGCCAGCCGGCAAAAACCCGGCTCTCCATACCCCAGCCATGCAAGAGCAACAAAGTGGGTCCTTGCCCGGTCTGCTCCCGAAACCAACTCATGGTTTCTCCAGACTCATAATATCTCCCGGAGGGCCGTCACCAGGGCCTGTAGATCATCGCGCCGATGCGCGGCACTGAGGGTAATCCGCAAGCGGGCGCTGCCTTGGGGAACCGTCGGAGGGCGCACAGCGGGGCAGTATAGGCCAACCTCACGCAGTTGCCCGGACACCTGCATAGCCCTTGTGGCATCGCCTAAAACCAGCCCCTGAATGGGCGTTTCACTGGGAAGCCAGGGGGCATCAGGAAGCTCGGCGCGCAACATAAGACGATGGGTATGCAAGCGGGCGCGGCGGTCTTTGCCCGCTCGCAACATCTGCAAGGAAACCCGTGCCGTTGCCGCCAGGGCCGCCGGCAAGGCTGTATGATAAATAAAACTGCGTGCCCGGTTACGCAGCAGATCAATCAGATCCTGACTACCCGCCACAAAGGCGCCATACACTCCAAAAGCCTTGCTCAGGGTGCCCATGATCACCGCTACGTCTTCATTACCCAGATGGTAGTGAGCGAGGGTTCCTCTGCCCTGATCACCGAGTACCCCCAAAGCATGGGCTTCATCCAGAATGATCCGGGCATGATACTCGCGCGCAAGGGACGCCAACTCAGGCAGCGGCGCCAGGTCACCGTCCATACTGAAAACTCCGTCGCTGATGATCCAGGCCCGCCCTGAACCACCTCGTGCCAATAGCTGCTGCAAGTGCGCCATATCTCCATGGCGGTAGCGCTGCAGACGCGCCCCGCACAAACGGGCACCATCCACTAGGGAAGCATGATTGAGGCGGTCGGCATAAATCCGGTCATGGCGGCCGACCAGGGCTGAAATAATGCCCAGATTTGCCAGATAACCACTGCCAAACAGCAGAACTGCTTCCACGCCCAGCCAGTCGGCCAGATCTGCAGCCAGCGCCTGATGCACCGGACGTTCGCCACCCAGCAGCGGGGCTGCTCCCGCGCCCAGACCACTACTTTCTATTTCAGCAATAGCCGCTCGCTGTAAGGCAGGATGCCTGCTCAAACCAAGATAGTCATTACTGGCAAAAGAGATTAATGCACGTCCATCGCCGTCTATAAATTGGGGGTGGTCGGCAGCGGGATCGGGTTGCAGGGGCAACAATTCCCGCCACAACCCCTGGCGACGGATATCCGCCAGCTGCGTACTCCAGTCATTTTCTGCTCTATCAGGCATAGCCTCTTATAAGGAGGGGTTTCTGCCTTGTCAATGCAAGCATGAAAGGAGAGAATCCCAAATGTCATTTCCCAGCCTGCAAAAGGTACAACCATCCCTTTGTCCGTCTTGCAACATCTCCACAGAAACAGCCAACGCATCAGTCAATGGCTGTTTCCCGAGCATTGCCGCAGCTGCGGGGTAGTGGGCGCAGCCCTGTGTTCCGCCTGTGCCAGCGATTGGCCCCGCCTGCCGGACGAGGTTTGCAGTTACTGCGCTCTGCCTCTGCAGACCAATGGCGACTGTTCAGTCTGCTCTGTTGAGGCACCGCCCTATGATCATGTCTACACCCATTTTGTGTATGCCGAGCCCCTGAGTACGGCCATTCTCACCTGGAAATTCCATCAGCACCTTGACTGGACCCGAGCCTTGGCACAAACCTGGGCGGAAAGCTGGGGAGATCAGGCTCCTTCCCGCCCGGAATGCTTATTACCAGTACCCCTGCACGCCCGCCGGTTACGCGAACGCGGCTATAACCAGTCGTTGCTTCTGGCCCGCTATTGGGGAAAGCGCTGGCACATTCCAGTCCGCCCCGCAGTACTGCGCCGCCGTCGGAATACCCGACACCAAACGGGCTTGAGTGCTGCTGCGCGTCGGGAAAACCTGGATGCTGCCTTTAACCTGCGCGGCAAACTGCCCGCCCACGTTGCCATCGTCGATGATGTCATGACCACCGGAACCACGGCTGCGCAACTCGCTGAATTGCTCCGCCAAGGCGGGGTGCAGCGCATCGATATCTGGGTGCTGGCACGCGCCCTCCGAGAAATGGTCCCGACCCATGCCTGATACCCTTTTGCATGTCATTCTTTTTGAGCCGGAAATCCCGCCCAATACGGGCAATGTCATCCGTCTCTGTGCCAACACGGGCGCCCGGCTGCATCTGGTCGAACCCTTGGGCTTTGCCTGGGATGATCGTCGCCTGCGTCGCGCCGGGCTGGATTATCATGAATTTGCCGAGGTCTTGCGCCATCCGGACTGGGCACATTGTCGTGATGCACTGGCAGGAGCAAGGATTTTTGCCTTCAGCACCAGGGGGAAAAACCTGCATCACCAGACGCTTTTCCAGGAAGGCGATGCCTTGCTCTTTGGGCCGGAAACGCGGGGGCTCCCTTCGCATATACTGGATAGCCTGCCGGGCGGGCAGGTATTACGCTTACCCATGCGCCCGGGACAACGCAGCCTGAATCTTTCCAACGCCTGTGCGGTGGGCGTTTTTGAGGCGTGGCGACAGCTGGGGTTCAAAGGCGGCACTTGAACCAGAATCCCCGGCGCAGACCACTTATTCAGCATGTTCTGGGGATCACTGCCAGTCCAATGGGACGTTGGATCCTGCTGGTGCTGGGGAGCTTACTGCTGAGCTATAGCTTCACGCTTGAACAGATTCCCGCCGCACCCCTTTTTGCCGGGGTCATAACAGCCATCGCCATCAATAGCCTGGGCGGATTGACTTATCCCCGTCACTTTTCCCGGGCAGGACAAAGCATCCTGGGTATAGCTATTGGCCTGATGTTTACCAGCGCTGCCTTGAGCGCCATTTCCGGCCATTGGCTGCCCATCTTGCTGGTCACAGCCGCAACCTTGATATTGAGCCTGATTTCGGGAGTGCTTTTCAGCCGCTGGGCGCAGATCAAGGCCAGTACCGGTCTGCTTTCCATGACTGCCGGGGGAGCGGCGGGCATCACGGCCATTGCCCAGGAATATGCCGCCGACGTGGGATTAGTGGCCATCATGCAATACCTGCGGGTTATTCTGGTCATGGTCAGTCTTCCTTTGGTAGTTCTGTTTTTTTTTCAGGATCATCACGGCAGTCCAGCAGATCTGTCAGGCAAATCCATAGCTGTATCCTGGGGCGGCAGCCTCTTGTTGATACTGTTGGGCGGACCCATGGGCGTCTGGCTGGCCCGTAAAATCCACATCACCGCCCCCTACTTACTCGGCCCTTTGCTCGTTACGCTGCTACTCAGCTTGCTGAAAATCAGCCCCACCCAAGCCATTCCCGGTCCGGTTCTGGAGGGTGCTTATCTGCTCATTGGCTGGCAGGCCGGGCTGCAAATGTCCATACATCGACTTCGCCAACACTTCCGCCTGATTCCCCGGGCATTGCTGATCATTGTCGGTCTGAACCTACTTTGTGCCCTGCTCGGGATTTTTCTGGCTCACATGGTTGGCGTCAGTGACCTGGACGGATATCTGGCGACGGCACCCGGAGCGCTCTATGCCGCTGTCGCCGTCAGTATGGCTGCCCATGGCAATGTGCTTTTTGTACTGGGCGTGCATCTCATACGTTTGCTGATGATGTTGTTGATCATGCCGCCTCTGGCGCAGAGGATGCTGAAAACCACTGGCAAACCCTGACCCTCTTCCCAAACATCCGACCGGACGGTATCTTGTGGGTGTCGGACATATCCTCAACAGTCATCGCAAAAAGGGGCAAACATGGCGCGTACACGCATTACTCCACTTCGTCTGGATGGTGAGAATGCTGAACAAAAACGGGACGAAATTCGCAGGGTGTTCCACGAAACCTTCTCCCTGTATGAATCCCTGTTTGAGCACCTGCAAGACGCTGCGGCCTGGATGGAAAAAGCCATTCCTTTGCGCCATCCCCTGATTTTTTACTTCGGTCATACGGCCACTTTTTATGTCAACAAGCTGCAATTTGCCGGACTGATCAGCGCCCGCCTCGATCCACATCTGGAATCCGTTTTTGCTGTCGGCGTGGACGAAATGTCCTGGGACGATCTGGACGAAACGCATTATGACTGGCCGACGGTAGAAAGTGTCCGTCAGTATCGTCACCGAGTACGGCAGATGGTGGATCAGTTGATTACCGAATTACCCCTGACACTCCCCATTACCTGGGACTCCCCCTGGTGGGTCATTCTCATGGGGATTGAACACGAAAACATTCATCTGGAAACCAGTTCGGTACTGATACGGCAATTGCCCTTGTCACAGGTAGCTCCCGTCGCCGCTTTCACGCCCTGGAATCAGGCGGGTACGGCCCCGGTTAACCGGCTCTTGCCGGTAGCGGGGGGGGAAGTCCATCTCGGCAAGGCCCGGGATGACCGCCAATATGGATGGGATAACGAATATGGCAACCACGAAATCGCCCTGCAACCGTTCAAAGCCAGTCAATTTCTGGTAAGTAACGAAGAATATCTCGCTTTTGTAGAAGACGGTGCTTATCGGAATCCGGATTGGTGGAGCGCGGAGGGCGATGCCTGGCGGCGCTTCAGTCGGGCGGAACATCCCAGCTTCTGGGTACCTCACGCCACAGGCTGGCAGTTGCGATTGCTGGCTGAAGAGCGGCCCATGCCCTGGAACTGGCCTGTTGAAGTCAACGCCCTGGAAGCAGCCGCCTTTTGTCGCTGGAAATCCGCCCGGAGCGGTGCGGAACTCCGCTTGCCCAGTGAAGAAGAATGGCGCCATCTGCGTGATCTCAGCGGATTGGATGACAGTGATAGCTGGGAAGACCATGTTCCGGCCAACATTGGCCTGATGGCCGGTTGCTCACCCTGTCCAGTGGACCAGTTTCCCCAGGGGGATTTCTATGACTTGATGGGCAACGTCTGGGAATGGACCTGTACCCCGATTTATCCTTTCCCTGGCTTTGAAGTCCATCCGGTTTACGATGATTTCACCGTCCCGACCTTTGATCAGCAACATAATCTACTCAAGGGAGGCTCCTTCATCAGCCTCGGAAATGAAATGCAACGTGAAGCCCGTTATGCCTTCCGTCGTCATTTCTTTCAGCACGCGGGATTTCGTTATGTGGACTCTGCCAATGCTCTGCCCGATGTCCCTATTTATGAAAGCGATGCGCTGGTGTCTCAGTATGCCGAATTTCATTACGGCCGAAACTATTATGGGGTCCCCAATTTTGCCTTGGCAGTAGCGGAACTGGCGCTACAAGCAAGGGCCGGAAAACCTCTGCGCAAAGCCCTGGATATTGGCTGCGCAGTAGGCCGCAGCAGCTTTGAGCTGGCACGACACTGCCCGGACGTCACCGGCCTCGATTTTTCGGCGCGCTTCATCAGTGTGGGGGTACAGTTGCGGGAAAGAGGACATTTTTCCTATACCTTGGCGGAAGAAGGCGATCTTAACAGCTACCAGACCATCGATCTGGCGGCGCTGGGACTGCGGGAAACGGCTGACCATGTGCATTTTTTCCAGGCCGATGCCTGCAATCTCAAACCCTTGTATCGGGATTATGATCTGGTGATTGCCGCCAATCTGATTGATCGCCTGCATCATCCCCGCAAGTTTCTGGATGATATTCGCGAGCGTATCCTGCCTGGTGGCCTGCTGGTCATCACCTCTCCCTACACCTGGCTGGAGGAATATACGCCCCGCAGCGAGTGGCTGGGAGGCTTCAAAAAAGATGGCGAAAATCACACGACATTGGATGCTCTCAAAGAGATTTTATTGCCTTATTTCCGCTTGCGCGAAGAAAGCCCGCTGGATTTACCCTTTGTGATACGGGAGACTGCCCGTAAATATCAGCACAGCTTGGCACAGGTGACACTCTGGGAACGCTTATGAAATATCCGGAAGAAAGTATTTTCGACTTCGACACGCCCATTCAACGCATGGGCACTGGCTCCCTGAAATGGGATGACGCCGCCCGTCGCTTTGGCGGGGAAGTCTTACCCATGTGGGTTGCCGACATGGATTTTGCCATTCCGGAATGTATCCTCTCGACATTACAGCAACGACTCGAACACCCGATTTTTGGCTATCCCAGCGATGGGCCGCTTATGGTAAGGGCCGCCGAAGACTGGATGGAAGCCCGCCACGACTGGCGTCCAGTACCTGGTGCCACCGGCAGTATCAGCGGCGTGGTTCCCGCCTTGTTTGCCGCAGTCCGGGCTTTTACCCAGCCAGGGGATAGCGTCATCATCATGCCGCCTATTTATCCGCCGTTCATGACGGCCGTGCAGAAAAATGCTCGGGAACTGCGCCTCGCGCCACTCCAGCGCGGTGCAGATAATAGTTACTCCATAGATTGGTCAGCACTGGAAAAGGCGCTGAAGCATTCACGACTGTTATTGCTGTGTTCGCCCCATAATCCCGTAGGACGGGTCTGGTCTACTGAAGAATTGCAGCGTTTGGCGGATATGTGCAGCGCTGCCGGGTGCGTGGTAGTCAGCGATGAAATTCATGCGGATCTCAGTTACGCCCAACATATTCCCTTTCCGGTTTTCTCTTCCCGCTCCGTCCTGCTGAGCTCGGCTGGCAAAAGCTTCAACATTGCGGGCATTGGGGGGGGCATAGCCATCATTCCCGATCCGGAACTGCGCCAGATGTTTCGGGATGAGCTGTATCGCAGCCAGATCCATCAGACCAACACTTGTGCTCTGAAAGCCATGACCAGCGCCTGGCAACACGGGACAGAATGGCAGACGGCACTGCGCCAGTATCTACTGACCAATGCCCAGTTCATGCAGGAATTTCTGCGTCAGGAATTACCCGATCTAGGCTATCGCATTCCCGAGTTCGGCTATCTGGCCTGGCTGGATGTCAGCAGCTATGGCGACGACACATCCATTCAGGAGAATCTTCTTGAAGCTGGGCTCGGACTCAATCTTGGCCCCAGTTTCGGGCCCGGAGGCGAAGGATTTGTACGCCTGAATTTTGCCACGCCCAGAGCCACTCTGGAGGAAGGTCTGTCGCGTCTGCGGAAGGCTTTGCTGTCCTAGCTCGGGCACCAGTCCTGGCAGATTTGCAGCGACTTTGGCCCGCGCCGTTGTTGTTCTTGGCGAAATCCAGCGCCCGTCAGGAGAGCTGTTTGAGCCCGTAGGGCGAGTTCTCTCCTGACAGCAGGATGAGCTCTAGAACAACAGGCAAGGGACGTTGGAGCAAAAATCTGCCAGGACTGGTGCCCGAGCTAGGACAAATCCAGATCGTCCAGAATCTGCATAATTTTTTCCAGGGAGCCACGCTGCTGCTGGACAAAGGCCAGCGCCCTGTTTCCCTGTTCCTGAGCGCTTTGCGGGTGCTGCAACCACTGCTGTAACTGTTGCGCCAAAGCGTTGGCATCATCCACCTGAACGGCTGCATTTCCGTCCAGCATATCCCGGGCAATGCGCCGAAAATTTTCCATGTACGGACCAAAAATAATGGGGCAGGAGAGTACGGCGGCCTCCAGAGGATTATGACCGCCAACAGGGACAAAACTGCCGCCTATCGTCACCAGATCAGCGGCTGCATAAAAATCCATCACCTCTCCGAGGGTGTCTACCAGCAAGACGTTTTTACTCTCCACTTCAATCTCTTGAGAACGTAGCGCATAAAAAACCCCGGCCATTTGCAGCGCCACTTCTACAGTATCCCGACGATGGGGATGGCGGGGGATCAGCACCAGCAAAAGGTGAGGCCAAGCTATCTGTAACTGCTTGAAAACATCTATCGCCATTTTTTCTTCACCCGCGTGGGTGGAGGCAAACACCCAAACCTGACGGGTGGCCAGATGCTGCCGCCAGAAGCGCCCCTTCTCCAGCGCTTCCAGCGGTTCCGGAAGGTCATATTTGATATTTTCGATGACAAGCACCTTTGCCGCTCCGAGTTGTCGAAAGGCCTCCGCATCTTCGGGGCTTTGAGCCGCCACAGCGGTCATGCTGGCAAGCGCGGGACGGAACAGCCGCGAAAAGCGTCCATATCCTTTCAGCGAGCGCGGGGATAAACGGGCATTGATCAACAATACCGGCAACTGAAACCGTGCAGCCCAGTAGCATAAATTCGGCCAGATTTCCGTTTCCATGATGAGACAGGCACGCGGCTGCTGGCGTTGCAAAAAACGCCGCATCGCCGCAGAAGTATCATAGGGAAGGTAATGGCGGCGCACGCTCGTGCCGAGGCGCTGGGCGACAATTTCTGCGCCCGTAGGCGTCGTACTGGTCACCAGAATCGGAATGTTCGGGTAGCGTTTTTGCAGCGCATGAACGAGTGGGACTGCGGCAATGGCTTCACCTACGCTGACCGCGTGTATCCAGATAGGGCGGTCATGGTGGATGTCGCCCCATCCGAAGCGTTCCCACCATCTATCCCGGTAGGGAGGACGTCGCCAGCCCCGCCACCGGGTAAAAATCCAGAGCAGCGGCGTCAACAGGAAAAGGATTCCTGCATACATCCGGCGTGTCATCATTCGCGATGGAGCAGCCGATCAGTCAGCCAATCCAGACGATACCAGGGACGGAAACTTTTCAGCAGCGCAAGGCGATCGTAATCGCGCTCAATCCACTGGCGCAGGGTGAGATCCGGTTCATTCCCCAGAGCTTGACGATAACTGCTGAAAAACCAGTCCAGTATTCCGGTATTGGCATGACGAATGTGGCCGAAAGGCCAGAGTCGCAACTGGCGCTGGGCGATCTCCATGGGCTGCTCCATGACCAGATGCATATACAGCACACTCATGAAACCGGCGCGATCCGCCCCCGATTTGCAGTGCAGCAAAAAAGGTCTCGGCAATTCGGTCAAAAGTTCCATAGCTTGCAACAAACGTTCTTTTTCGGGCAGATCACGGGAACCAAAACCGTGCAGAACAATATGCTGCATTCCCGTAGCGTCACACACTTCCTGTTCCAGGCGATAATGGGGCTCATGGGGAGCAGGTGCCCGCAAATTCAACACGGCTTTCAAACCATGATGTTGTTGCCATCGCTTTAACTGCCGGGGTGAAGGCTGGGCGGAACGAAATACGCCTGGAACCATTTCATGAAAATTGGCATAAAAGCACTCGCGAAAAATGCCGTGATCGGTCCAGAACTGATGACGCCGATACCTGCGTCGTTCTTCCGGCAAGAGTCTGAGAGGCGAATTCATGCGGCAGATGACTCCAGTAAGGAAGATAAAGCAAGCCAGACACGCTCAGGTTCCAGCGCCTCCTGGCAGAGTATCCGACCATTTTGCGCCTCGGGCAACGGGCAACGGCTTTTGCCGCAAGGCGCACAGGACTGCGGGCTTTGCAAACTGATTTGTTGAGAACTTTTTATGAAAAATCGATCGGCGGAAGTGGGTCCATAAAGCGTCACCCCATTTAGCCCTAGTGCAGTCGCCAGATAGGAAAGCCCAGTATCCATCCCTACAAAAGCCTGCGCCCGACTCATCACTTTAGCCAAAAATTCCAGACTGAGCTGCGGCAGAGCCAGCACATTATCGGCACCGCTTTGAATACGACCCACCCGTTGGCGTTCTCTTTCATCGGCAGCAGGCAACAACAGATTCCAGCCTTGCTCCGCCAACCGGGAGGCGATGACTTTCCAATGGGCCTCAGGCCATTCCTTGGTTTTCCATGCAGCAGAGGTCGCGTGAAAACCGATCACAAAGGGTTTGCAAACAAAGGGCTGTAATGCATCATCCAATGCTTGCTCCTGCCATTGTGAGCGGCGACAGGCCAAGGCAAAGTCGGGAGATGTACTGGGCAGCGCATATTGCAGGGCCAGGGCAAAAAATTGACGATTGCGCGCAATAGCAGAGCTGGACCAAGATACTGAAAATTGCCGCTGATACAAGCGCGAAGCCCCCGGCTCCCGAGCGCTTTGCGTATCCAATCCCATGACCGGCGCACCCGCCAGACGCGCCAATAGGGCACTTTTATACAATCCCTGGGCATCCAGAACCATGTCATAGCGGCTGGCCCGTAGCTCCTTGCGCAAGTGATGGAGGGAATGCGGAGCAGCCAGCGGTTTTTTTTTGAGGCCGCGCAGAGAAAAAGGAATAGCTTTATGCACAGCAGGATGCCAAGCCACAATGGGCGCAAAAGCAGATTCTACCAGCCAGTCTACCTGCAGATCGGGACGATGGATCGCGAGATCGGAAATGGCGGGCAAGGTATGAAGTACATCCCCCAGAGAACTGAGGCGCAGTAACAGTAAATTCATGAAGCATCCTTATCTTGCGCCTGCATTTCTAGGGCGATAGCGTACTTCATGAAAGCGCCCAGGGCGATGGTCCAGGCAATGGCTGCGCCTTCGACACCATCGAGCATTCCTAGCCGCAGAAAATAGCTACGCAAAAGCGCTGCAATGGCATGGGTCATTGGCATATGAGCGCGCACAATTCTACCCTTCAGATGAAGCTGTTGAGCGTTGAGAATGGCATATCGCCGCATTTTATCCAGAAGCTCAGCGTAGTTTTTGTATGAGTAATGTAACATTGAAATGCCGGGTAAGGCTTTTATAGGAGCGCAGGTTTCCCATGCTTCATGCACCAAATTATCCGTGTACTTCCCCTGACGACGATCAAACAAGCGCAGAACGCGATCACGACCCCAATCGCCATGAAGGATTTTTTTATCGTGAAAAACACTAAGACGACGCAAAAAATAGGCCGCAACATCAGCAGGATCGGAGAGAGCTTCATCAATCATCTGCACACCTGGTTCAGTTAAAATTTCATCCGCATCCAGCATCAACACCCAATCGCAACAAGCCGAATCCACAGCAAACTGTCTTTGTGCAGCAAACCCCTCCCAAGCCCTGTAGATAACCTTAGCCTCAAATTTATGAGCAATAGATAAAGTTTGATCAGTAGAGCCACAATCGACAATCAAAACTTCCTGAGCAATGCTTTTAACGCTATCTAGAGATTTTTCTAAATACTTTTCGGCATTCAAGGTTATGTAAACCACCGATACAAGCTGTTTAGACATTCTTGCGAGCGTCACAAACAGGAATAAAAAAACGATTCAGAGGCAACCCCGCCATTAATGCAATTGTAATAGAATCCGCATAACCCCAATTTAAGCTGTTATACAACCCTCCAACAATAAAAATAGAAATATACGATAACGCAAACCAATTTTGAGGCATCATCCTATCACTCCATGCCTCTTTCAAAACTCCCCACAAAAACCAAATAAATAACCCTAATCCAAGAACACCCAAAACTGCAGCTTCACTAATAAAGCTATTTGCTGCTGTATTCATAATAAACAAAGGTGTCTTTGGGAGCATGTGGGCATCCTGAATAGCAGTAATGCTTGATAAGAAACTGCCTGTACCAACGCCAAACAAAGGATGGGATAAAAACATCATGACCCCTCCAATCATTGCAATAATTCGCAGGCCCCAGCTAGAATTAATGTCAGTAGCATGAATATTAAAATGAATTAATTGATGAACTCCAAGAGCAAACATTCCATAAACAGAGGGCACAAACATCATTCCCGATACACAGAGCAAAATTACCAAAGAAAGCCAATACCGCCACTTTCCTTTGTAAAGCATCAAAATTGCAGCAGGCAGCAAAATAATGAAGAGCAATTGCCCCGAGCGACCCTGCGCCAACACCAATTGGGCAAACAGAATAATAGCAATAGCTATATTCAACCACCTCTTGAAGTTCCATTGAAACTTTAAATCCCAGACCATCCACAAAAAGACATGAACAATGGCAAGAGAGAGATATATATGTCCACCAAATCCCGTGTAAGGCAAGTTATTCACATTACGCCACGGCAACACATGCCAAGTCATCAAAAAAGCTAATATAGCATTAATTAGTAAACCCAAAATAAAAAAACGAATCAAGGTTTTTATCCACTTTTCTTTCCAGGGCATTGTGGCACCAAAAAGTCCAAAAAAACCGTATCCAGCTGCTTCGATAACTTTCGCACCATAGAAAAAATTTGTTGTCCAAAAAAGCCCAAAAGCTGTCCAGACAATCAACAATAATAGTGGAACTGCCCAGAGTCTATTAAAAACAGATCGCCAATTACGCCAATATCCACTAATTCCATATGTCAAAATCAATAATCCAGAGGATATTCCAGCTCCCGCCGTGCTTATAGGAAAGAAAAAAAGCGGAAGAATATAGGAATAAAATAATGCTTTTTCTTTAACTTTCAACCATTCCATGGTGTTCCTCTCAACAGAGGATTATTAACGTTTTCGAAAAAACTAACCAGGGAGTATTGATCAAAATCGTTCATCATCACAATAGAAGCCTCATGATGATAATGCTCTGGACTAGCAAAATTGAACAACGCCAGGGTAGGAACCCCCTGTGCAACCGCCATATGATAAGGGCCAGAGTCGCTGGAAATAAAACCATCGCAAAGGTTTATGACCCCAGTAAGACTAGAAAGTGATGTAAATCCGGCAAGATCAATCAAGCGCTCCTCATCACCCCATTGCTCTTGATATTTTTTGATAAAAGAGCGATTTATTTCTTGCTCATTAGGCGCACCTGTGAGCAATAGAGTATGAGGGATTGACTGCTGCACCTTACCAAATACGCTGACTAACACATTCAAATCGGGACGTTTTTTTTCAGCATCCAGTGTCCCGCAACCTATATTTAATCCAATCACTGGCGACCTTTTTTGGGGCAATCTTTCTATTAATTCATTACGAAACAGTCTTCCAGACTCTGTCTCGGCAAGCACTATCTTTTGCCCTTCTCGATAAAGCCCTAATGCGGCAAGCGCTGCAAAGTCTCTTTCTGTATAGTCCATTGGCCATGATAGGTCCTGTTGTTTTGCATAGTTACGCAAACTCGGGCCTGCAACATCATACAACAAACCTCGCCCCAATACTTGATTGACACCCACTATGGGTGCCTTAGAGAGACTCCGCAGCCAAAGTGCCGACAAACTCGTTTCCAAACCAAAAGGCTCATGATCTATGATCAAATCTGGCTGTATCTGTTTCGCAATTTCCTTTAATGCGGGCAGTAAACGGCCCCAGGTTTGGGGGCCAACACCCCGCGCTTTCCAAAAGTGGCTCTCTTCCATGGGCAAAAAATGTGCGCTGGATAATAAATGATGTTCCTGAATCAGCGCCTCACTTGGATACCCTGGCCAACGAGTCAAAAACACCAGATGCAACTCCACTTTCGGCCAACGATTTTTCAGCACCGCCCAGGCCGCAGAACTCCGCAGAATATCGCCGATACCCGCGCTGTGTGACTTGATCAAGACGATACGACGCGGTTCTATGGGTAAATGACGTCTCATCAGGGACCACGCTCAACTAGGGATCTTTGGCCAGAGCAGCCCACACACATTATCGGCAATCTGGTTATGACGCAGTTTTGCTCCAGCCATGGCATGGACCTGCCCGGCCACGTACTCGTGACCCATATCGGCCTGCTCTTCAGCTTCCAGATGTTTTTTCACCGATAAAGGCTGCAACATGGCTACCTGCATAACCTTTCTCCCAGCCTCAACGCGTCAATAGGCTCTATCATAAGACGTGGGAACCATTGTGTCATCGCAGCAGGATAGCCAAAAAATTACGGGCGATCACATCCGCAGCAAAGCGCTGGGCATAACCCGGTCCGGCTGCTGCCAAATCCTGGCGCAAAGCAATGTCTGCAGCCAAGCGCAAAATAGCTTCACGCCATTCCTGGGTGTCATTGGCCGGCAACAGCAAACCACTTCGCTCCGCCGCAAAGCTCTCGGAAATCCCACCCATATCCGCGCCCATTACCGGCGTACCGCAAGCCTGGGCTTCCAGGCAAACCCGACCAAAAGTATCCGGCTCAATGGACGGAAGGGCCAGAACATCCATGACACTATACCAGGGCATGACCGGATTTTTCCAACCCAGCAGATGGTGCCAGGGTTTATTGGCGAGCCTTGTGCGCAGTTCATCTTCATGAGCTCCGCCACCAATCCACAGACCGTGAACATGGGGATTTTGCGCATGGGCGGCATCAATGGCATCGGCCAGCAGGAAAACCCCCTTGCCGCGATGCCAGGCACCCACAAAGCCCACCAGAAAATCTGCATCATTGACGCCGAGTCCCTGACGAAAGTGCTGCCGTGCCTGCGCATCGCGATAGAAATCCTCCAAATGAATGGGGTTCATGAGCACTTCCACCCGCACCGGAGGAATACCCTGATCAATCAAGCGGCCACGTAAATATTCGGAAATGGCGAAAAGACGCAATGGCCAGCGGGAGAGCAGCCAGCGCGTACTGGGCCTGAGGCGTAAATCCATATGCCTGAACAACACCAGTGGACAGCCATGCAAGCGACTGAGCAGAGCCAGCGGCCAGTATTCCTTACTAAAGCTGCCCACCATCCAGTCTGGACGTATTTTTTGGATCAGCCGTCCAAGGGCGAATATCCCGCGCACATCCGCACTATTGCGGAATTTCCCGTAATGCAGAACGACCTGACTGGTCGCGAGAGACTCGGCAATTTTCCCTTGGGGATGCACAAAAGCGTGTACTTCTGCGCCGGCTTCCGCCAAAGCGGAGCACAGGGTGATCATGTGGGTTTCCGTGCCACCGCCACCCGGGTTGGTACCCACCCAAAGGATGCACGGCTCATTTTTCAATGACGATCCTCGTGCTGCGTCCAGATTTGCAGGGGAAACACATGAGGACCATGATGCCCTCCCACCATCACCCGGGGAAGATCATAAAGGTTTTCTTTCCCGGGTGATGCGCGCGCCCGGCGCACGGAGACCGCCGCAAGAAAACCCGCCTGCTTTGCGGCTTCCTGCTCGCGCTGTCCTGCGGCTCCGTATGGGTAACAAAACTGTGTAACTGGGGCGCCCAGCAGCGACTCCAGATCTTC
Organism: Acidithiobacillus marinus; assembly: GCF_002847505.1. Classification (GTDB taxonomy): domain Bacteria; phylum Pseudomonadota; class Gammaproteobacteria; order Acidithiobacillales; family Acidithiobacillaceae; genus Acidithiobacillus; species Acidithiobacillus marinus. Next base: position 63,330 of record NZ_MXAV01000004.1, on the reverse strand, counting down.
TCGGGAGCCTCCTATTTCGTCCCGCAGTGCAGATTCCAGCAGTTCTGGCAGGCGGGGGTGATGACGACTATGGGCTCCGACTTCCATACCGGCTTCCTGCCATTGCCGCAGCTCTGCCACAGACATCAGGGGTTTATGTACCCCCAATTGTTCCGCATCCCAGTGGTTATCGCCACCAATCGCCGCACTGACCATGTAACAGGTCGCCGTAAAGCCGACATCCTGCAAAATAGGCAAGGCGTTTTCCAGATTATCTCGGTAGCCATCATCAAAGGTGATCGCTACCACTTTCCCTTGGGCTTCTCCGCGTAAGTATGGCAATGCGGCGGTCATGGACAGGCCTTGATAGCCGAAGCGCCGCAATAAGCCCATCTGGCGCCGGAAGCGTTGGGAAGAAACATACAAGCCCCGCAACTTCACTCCCTTAGGGGCTTTGGCAATATTGTGATACATCAGAATAGGAATCGGCATTACGGTTCCGGTGGCACATCCAGATGCACCGCACGGCGCACCACATAGGTCGTCTTGCCCTGCCCTTCAAAATAAATCCGCGACAGCATCTCGCCGACAATCCCGGTATTCAGAAACTGCAGACCCGCCAGAAAAAAGAGCACTCCGGCAATCAGCATGGGGCGACCAGAAATGGCTGCGCCCTCGGCAAATTTATCGATAAACAGATAAATCAGCATCCCGGAGCCGATAAACAGAGAAAAAAGGCCGATCACCCCGAAAAAGTGCATGGGCCGCTGGCTATAGCCCAGAAAAAATTTGACGAAAAGCAGGTCCACCAACACCCGGAAAGTCCGAGAGATGCCGTACTTACTCTTACCCGCCCGGCGCGGATGATGGCGCACCGGCACCTCGACGATACGATCCGTATATGTCAGGGTCGAAAGCCAGGCCGGGATGAAACGATGCATCTCACCATACAGACGTACCCCCTTGAGTACCGAGGACCGATAGGCTTTGAGCGTACAACCATAATCATGCAAAAATACCCCGGTCAGGCGGCGAATCAGGCGGTTGGCTATACGCGAGGGAATCTTGCGCAGTAGCAGCCCATCCTGGCGATTTTTACGCCAGCCCGCCACCACATCCAGATTTTCTGCCAGCAGCCGTTCAGCCAGGGGCAGAATATCCAAGGGATCATTTTGCAAATCCGCATCCAGGGTCACAATGACTTCGCCCTGAGCCGCATCAATGCCCGCCTGCATGGCGGCAGTCTGCCCGAAATTTCTTTGCAGATGAATCATCTTGAAGTGATCGCCCCGCGCTTCGGCCTCCCGGTCCAGGGCCGCAGCGCTACCATCGCGGCTGCCATCATCGACAATGATGATTTCCACATCCTCCCCAGCCAGCGCCGCAGCCAAGGCATCACAGAGGGGCGTCACATTGTCGATTTCGTTGTAAAGCGGGATGACGACAGAAATCCGGGGCACTCAAAGCCTCCAATAATGCAGTAAATCGGCGGTGGCTACGCCAGGATCAGGGGCTTCGAGAATCCCGGAAAGTACAGCAATCCCACTGGCACCTGCAGCCATGGCTGCAGGAACACGATCGGCAGATAACCCACCCAGGGCAATCAGAGGAATGGCCGAACTGCTCACCAGCTCTGCAAAAGCATCGGCACCCAGTGCCGGCGTATCCGGATGAGAAGCCGTAGGGAACAGGGGAGACAGCAAAGCATATCGCGCCCCTGCCCGGGCTGCCTGGTGCACACCCTCGCGGTCATGACAGGACACCCCAAAAGCTTCTTCCGGCCTTAACCCGGCATCCAGTTGGGCCTGGGTCAGATGCCTCCCCGTTCTTGGCCAGTCCGGCAGCGGGTCAGGATGATTCAGCCACAGCTGGGCTCCTTGAGCCAGGGTTTCTGCACAGAGTTTTTGCAGCTGAGACACCTGCCTGGCGTCCAGAGGATTTTTACAGCGCAGAATCACCCACCGCAGTCCCGCCTGCAAAGCCTGACGCCAGGCATTGGCAAATACTGCGGGCTCCAGTCGGGAAGGGTCGGCAATCAGACAAAGGGGCGGGCGCGGCAGGGATTCTTCGAGCACTGCTGCAGTCATGCGCAGATTGGCGGGCAGGCATTCCAGGGCGGGGATTTCCCAGGGATACAACCAGCGGACCTGTTGTCCTTCTTTCCCATAGGTTTCGCCTTCCCAGCGCCGGACCCGGTAAAAATGCAGGCGGACGGTCCGCTCGGGATAAGTATAATCCAGGATCCGGAAAGGCTCGGCATCCAGAACACGAATCCCAATTTCTTCCCACAACTCGCGCTGCAAAGCTTGCTCAGGTGTCTCCCCCGGATCCACCTTACCACCGGGAAATTCCCAGAAACCTGGCCAGGGTTTGCCTTCAGGGCGCAGGGAAACGAGCAGGCGCCCCTCAGCGTCCTGCAAAATCCCTGTAGCTACCGGAACGACTTTCATCAGCTGCGATAATCGGCGTTAATACGCACGTAGTCATAAGAGAGATCACAGGTCCAGATAGTCGCCGTGGCGGTCCCCCGTCCCAGATCCACCCGCACTGGAATCTCCTCCTCAGCCATCACCGCCTGTCCGGCGGCTTCTGTATAATCGGGATCCCTGGCGCCATCCCGAACAATACGGACATCTCCCAACCAGACCTGGACCTGGTTGACTTCCAGGTCATCCACCCCCGCTGAACCGATGGCCGCCAACAAGCGACCCCAGTTCGGATCAGAGGCAAAAAAGGCTGTTTTGATCAGGGGACTATGGGCCATGCGATAAGCCACCTGCAGACATTCTTCCTGACTGCGACCGCCAGCAATATGAATCGGCATAAATTTACTGGCCCCTTCACCATCGCGGACAATAGCCTGGGCCAGAAACTGCGCCACTTCGGTGATGGCCGCACAGAGGGGGACATAACGCGGGTCATCCACCTGCGTCACCGCCTGAGCCAAAACCTGTCCGGTTGCCATGAGAATACAGGCGTCATTGGTGGAGGTATCGCCATCCACGGTAATCCGGTTGAAGGATTGGGCCATGGCATCCCGCAGACACTGCTGCAAGGCAGCCCCCTGCAAGGCCGCATCGGTACCAATGTAGGCCAGCATGGTGGCCATATCCGGACGAATCATCCCCGACCCCTTGGCCATGCCGGTGATGGTCACCCGCTGACCATCTAAATCTATTTGCCGGGAACAGGCCTTGGGAATCGTATCCGTGGTCATGATCGCAGCGGCTGCTATTTCCCAGTGGTTTTCATCCAGACGCGCTGTCAGGGTTGGCAACGTCGCCGATATTTTTCTGGCCAGGTCCACGGGTTCTCCGATGACGCCGGTGGAAAAAGGCAAGATCGACTCGGGCGCACAGCCCAGGGCTGCAGCAACTGTCCGGCAGGAATCCTCGGCTGCCTGTAATCCTGCTGCACCGGTACCAGCATTGGCATTACCGGTATTGATGATCAGTGCCCGAACAGGGGTCCCTGCAGACAGATGCCGCTGGGCCACTACCACGGGGGCCGCTGAAAAGCGATTACGGGTAAAGACTCCGACAACCTCGCTGCCTTCCGCCAGCGTCATCAGGGTGAGATCACGCCTTCCAGCATAACGCACGCCCCCCTCAGCAACGGCCAGGCGCAATCCTGCTATGGGTAGTAAATCATGAGGGGGAAGAAGACCAACAGCCATAGCGCTTCCTTATTGCAAACGTCCGTGACAATGCTTGTATTTTTTCCCTGAACCACAGGGACAGGGCTGATTTCTGCCAATTTTATCATCCACCTGCAAGGGAGATTGACCAGCAACTTCGGCCATGCTTTCCCCCAGAACCGTACCGGCAACTGTCGATAAACCGATATTATCCGCAGCCGTTTCCGCCGCAAAATCCGGATGGGAAAACTGCAGATGCTGAGGTGCCGCAGCCCGGGCCAAGGTGTCCCAATCCATGGTCTCAGCGGCGGGGCTGACATGCAGACGCGACAAGGTGCTGATGACCTCTTCGCGCATCCGCGCCAGCATGCTGTTGAACATGGCCAGAGACTCTTTTTTATACTCCTGCTTGGGATTTTTCTGGGCATAACCCCGCAAATGAATACCTTCGCGCAGATGGTCCATACTCGCCAGATGATCTTTCCATTGGCTGTCCAGCACTTGCAACATAACGGACTTTTCAAAATGGCGCGCCATTTCGCTGCCCATCAAGGCCTCTTTTTCCGCATAAGCTGCCTGTACCATCTCCATGATTCGGGTCCGCAAGCCGTCGTAATTCAGCTGTTTGTCGGCTTCCAGCCATTGCGCAACAGGCGCCTCCAGCCCGAACACCCGCTGCAAGGCAGATTCCAGGCCCGGCACATCCCATTGTTCTTCCATGACCCCGGCGGGAGTGTAGTCAGCCAGCACGGCGTCCAGCACGTCTTCCCGCAACATCTGGATTTCTGCACTGACATCATCCGCATCCATAAAGGCATTGCGTTGCTGGTAGATGATTTTGCGCTGCTCATTCGCGACATCATCATATTCCAACAACTGTTTACGAATGTCGAAGTTGCGACTTTCCACCTTGCGTTGGGCGTTTTCAATGGATTTGGTCACCCAGGGATGCTCTATGGCCTCTCCTTCTTTCATACCCAGTTTCTGCATCAAGCCACCCAGGCGATCGCTACCGAAAATCCGCATCAGGGGATCTTCCAGACAGAGATAAAAACGGGTGGTGCCCGGATCTCCCTGACGGCCGGAACGACCGCGCAGCTGATTATCGACGCGCCGGGACTCATGTCTTTCGGTACCGATAATATGCAAACCACCCGCTTCAATGGCCCGGTCATGGAGATCTTGCCAACCATTTTTCAGGCCTTCGGCACGCACACTTTTGCTCTCTTCGTCCAGATCCGGATTCGCCAGCACCATATCTACCTGATGCCCGACATTGCCGCCCAGGACAATATCGGTTCCACGACCGGCCATATTGGTGGCAATGGTCACCGCACCGGGAGTGCCTGCCTGGGCAATGATTTCCGCCTCTCGTTGATGCTGCTTGGCATTCAGGACTTCGTGCGGAATTTTAGCCTGCTTGAGCAGATGAGATAAAAACTCGTTGTGTTCAATGGAGGTCGTACCCACCAGTACCGGCTGACCGCGCTGGTGGCAATCGCGAATATCCTCGACAATGGCGGTCCATTTTTCCTGGGCGGTGCGATAGATGAGATCGGCCATATCCAGACGCCGCACCGGCTTATGGGTCGGAATGACGACCACTTCCAGGTTGTAGATCTGGTTCAGCTCAAAGGCTTCGGTGTCCGCCGTACCGGTCATGCCCGACAGTTTTTCATACATCCGGAAGTAATTCTGGAAGGTGATGGATGCCAGGGTCTGATTCTCATTCTGGACTTCAACCCCCTCCTTGGCCTCCACCGCCTGATGCAGTCCGTCGGACCAGCGCCGGCCGGTCATCATGCGCCCGGTGAATTCATCGACAATGCAGACTTCACCCTCGCGCACAATGTAGTCGGTTTCGCGATGATAGATGACATGGGCCCGCAGTGCCTGATTGAGATGATGGACCAAGGTGACATTGGCCAGGTCGTAGAGATTGTCCTCGGTCAACAGGCCATGTTCGGCCATCAACCGCTCGGCTTTTTCGATACCCTCTTCGGTAAGCATCACCTGCTTGGCTTTTTCGTCAATCGTATAATCTTCATCGACGACAAACTCCCCTACCAGTTTGTCCACGCGAAAATACAAATCGGTATTTTCTTCGGTAGGACCACTGATAATCAGCGGGGTCCGGGCTTCATCGATGAGGATAGAGTCCACCTCGTCAATAATGGCGTAATGCAAGCCTCGTTGTACGCGATCGGCCGGAGAAAAAGCCATGTTATCGCGCAGATAATCGAAACCAAATTCGTTATTGGTGCCGTAGGTAATATCTGCCGCGTAGGCTGCACGGCGATCTTCCGTAGATAAATCGGAAATAATGGTCCCCACGCTGACACCAAGAAAATTATGAATTTTCGCGACCCATTGGGCATCGCGGCTGGCCAGATAATCATTGACCGTGATGACATGCACCCCCTTGCCGAGCAAGGCATTGAGATACGCCGGCAGGGTGGCCACCAGGGTCTTACCTTCGCCTGTGCGCATTTCGGCAATTTTACCTTCATGCAGCATGTATCCGCCAATCAACTGCACGTCATAATGACGCATGCCCATGACCCGACGAGTCACTTCGCGCACCACGGCGAAAGCCTCGGGAAGGATGGCGTCCAGAGACTCACCCTGGGCAATGCGCTCCTTGAAAATCGCCGTCTGCGCCGCAAGGGTGGCATCGTCCATGGCCTGGTATTGTTCTTCCAGGGCATTGATCCGGGCGACTACCACGCTGGCCTTCTTGATCAGACGCTCATTGCGACTACCAACCACATGACGGATGATGGTTCCAAACATGAATAAACAAACCTAGGTAAAAAATATTGTGCAGGTTAGCATGAAAGCCCATGAATGATAAACGACAGCGCGCACAGCGCCCCTTTGCTCGTCACCAGCCGGGCCATATCGGAACTATTTTGCAAAAAGCCCAGCAGCTGCGGGAACGTCAAGCTGCCTGGAATGCCTTGCTAGGCCTGGAGGCCCAGGATTGCACCTGGCTGGCGGGCTGGTCAAATAACACGCTGCAGGTACTTTGCCAGAGCCCGGTTTGGCACAGCTGGTTACGCCGCCATGAAAAAAAATTGATCAACAGCTGGAACAAAGCCTTTCCCGACGCGCCGGTACACCAAATTCAATCCAGCGTCAGGCCCTGGCAGGCGCAATTGCCGGCCCAATCCCCGGCACCCAAGCAAAAGCTTCATTATGCGGCACAAGCCGCGCCCGTACTCCGGGAAAGTGGAAGAGCCATGACCGCAGACATTGCTGCCGCCATGCTGCGCCTGGCGGCGACTCTGGAACAGATTCAGGCGGGAGAGGTAACCAGAGTTTCGGCGAAGGAAAAGGGTGCCGAAGCTTCAGAGTAATCGACAAATTCCCAGGCATCCTGGCGCTTGAGCAAGGCGCGTAACAGGCTGTTATTCAGGGCATGACCCGCCTTGTGTCCGGAAAAATGTCCGACCAGGGGATGCCCAAGAAGATACAAATCACCAATGGAATCAAGCACCTTGTGGCGAACGAATTCATTGGTATAACGCAAGCCTTCTTCATTGAGAATACGGTAATCATCCACGACAATGGCATTATCGAGATTGCCACCCAGAGCCAGGCCCATTTTCCGGAGAGTTTCCACCTCGCGCATGAATCCAAAAGTCCGCGCACGCGCTACTTCTTTCAAGTAAGACGTCCGTGAAAAATCCACCGTCACATCCTGGCCCCCGTTTTTTACCACAGGGTGGTCAAAATCTATGGTGAAACTGACCTTGAATCCATCAAAGGGCTCCAGACTCACCCAACGATCACCATCTTCGGCCAGCAGCGGCTGGGTAATACGAATAAAGCGCTTGGGCGCATTCTGTTCTTCAATACCGGCGCACTGAATCAAAAATACAAAAGGGGCCGCACTGCCGTCCATAATCGGGACCTCGGGACCATCCAGATCGATATAGGCATTATCAATACCCAGGCCCGCCAGCGCCGACATCAAATGCTCAATGGTACCCACACGAATTTGTCCGTCGCCTATATTAGTGGACAGACGGGTATCCACCACATGCAAGGGATCGGCTTTAATCCAGGCACCGCCTTCGATATCGCTGCGATGAAACACGATGCCCGTGTTGACTGGCGCTGGCCGCAGACCCAGGTAAACCTTGCGGCCACTGTGCAAACCAATTCCGGTACCCCATATCATATTTTTAAGCGTGCGCTGACGGATCATGGCATTATTCCTGTGCGATCCCCAGGACCGCTCTCCCTATGTGTTTGGGTTAGGCTACAACAATTTGTTGTCTCTATACAACTTACCGACTGGTCAGGCAGTGTACAGCGACTCGCTGCCTTCGACAAGCCGTATTGACAATTGTTAACAAATAAGTTTTTTCTTAAATAGTGGCTTTTGGGAAAATGCCCCCAATATTGCATCAGTCATGTATAATCTCGGCTTCAATGAAACTCCGCTGGAATTTCATATATGGAAATACCTTCATTTTCGATCAAGGAAGTTCACCTATGGCCACACCCAGCAGTAAAAAAACCCTGATGACCTTATATTCCAGTGAAGATTGTGTGTATGCGCATCGTGTGCGTTTTGTCCTGGAAGAAAAAGCGATGGAATATCAGACCATCGAAGTGGATCTTGCTCAGAAGCCTGACGAACTGGCCGAACTGAATGCCTACAATCAGGTTCCCACCTTACTGGACCGGGACCTCGCCATCCATGAATCCGTACTGATCATGGAGTATCTGGACGAACGTTTTCCGCATCCGCCACTTATTCCTGTGGATCCCATCTCCCGGGCCAAAGTGCGTATGGGTCTGCTGCGCTTTGATCAGGACTGGTTTGCTCCGCTGTTTCAGCCCGGCTACAGCCCGGAACAAAACAAGGCCGCCAAGGAACAGGTTCGCAGCACCATGGCCGGACTCAGCGCGATTTTCACCCAGCAACGCTTTCTTTTTGGTGATGAGCTGTCCATTCTGGACTGCGCCATCGCCCCCCTGCTCTGGCGCTTTCCGGTGTTGGGTATCAGCCTGCCCGCAGCAGCCAAAGCCACTCAGGAATACATGGATCGTCTATTCCAGATGGAGAGCTTCAAACGCTGTCTGACGCCTACTGAGAAGGCCATGCGCTGAAATGACGGCAGACTTTGGTCGGCTTAAAAGCCTGCCGGAAGGATTATTTGCGCGATGCAACCTGGACCCTCAGGGTTGTATTGCCCTGGAAAGGCAGAAACAGGGTTTCCAGAAAGTCAGCGCCGCCCAGTTTCAGGCCAAAGTGCTGGCGCGCGCCGAAGGTTTACTCCGCCTAGGCGTCAAACGCGGGGAAAGAGTCATTTTGATGGCGCCCAATTCCATGGACTGGGCCATCATGGATTTTGCCATTCTCAGCATAGGTGCCATCACCGTCCCACTTTATCCTAGTTTCAGCCCCCGGGAAATTCACTATGTCCTCGGCGATAGTGGCGCCGGACTGGTATTGCTGGAAGGTCGACAGGAGTGGGAAAAAATGCAGAGCGAGGGTTGGGGGATACCCACGGAACGCATTCTGCTCAGAGATCCAGCAGCAGCACAAAGTACCGGCCTTGGTCACTGGGCCCAACTGGAGCAGGATAACACTTCCGCCCAGCAGCAAGAGCGGACAGAACGGCTTGCCGAACTGCACAAAGAACAGATAGCCAGCATTGTCTACACATCAGGGACCACCGGCTGGCCCAAAGGGGTGATCCTTACTCATGGCAACATTCTCAGCAATATCGCCGGATTTTTACCATTGGTTCCTTTGCGGCGTGGACAGCGACTGCTATCCATCCTGCCTCTCTCCCATGTGTTTGAACGGGGAACCGGGCATTTTGGCGCCTATTTGCTGGGATTGGAAGTCGCCTATGCCGAGCGTCCGGACACGGTTCTGCGGGATATGGAAGCGGCTCATCCGGATATCGTCATCGCTGTACCTCGCGTTTTTCAATTACTGTACAGTCGGATTCGGCGGGGCATTGAGGACCGCAAGGGAGTCTTGGGAAGATTCATGCAACGTGGTGCGGGCCTCGGTGCCGGGAAGCGACCCGCACCCCAATGGCAAAAACAGATCGCCCGACACCTGCTCGCCTCTGGTTTGCGCAAAAAACTAGGAGGGCGTCTGCAGTTTTTTGTGTCGGGTGGAGCGCCGCTGGATGCAGATATTGCCCGCTTCTTCCTGGAAATCGGGCTTCCCGTTGTCGAAGGTTACGGCATGACCGAGGCCAGCCCAGTCATCGCTGCCAATCCTCTGGAGGATATCCGTCCCGGAACCGTCGGACGCTTCCTGCCCAACCTGCAGGGACGTATCGCCGAAGATGGCGAGATACTGGTGCGTGGACCATCCATCATGTCCGGCTACTGGAATAATGACAGTGCCACCCAGGAAACCATCGTCGCGGACTGGTTACATACTGGAGATGTGGGCAGCCTCGATGCAGCAGGGTATCTGACTATCTGTGATCGCAAAAAAGATCTGATCGTCAATTCGGCAGGTGAAAATATCCCTCCGCAAAAAATCGAGATGCGCCTGATGGCACAACCTCTGATCAGTCAGGCTGTGGTATTTGGCGATCGCTTGCCTTATTTGAGCGCCCTGATTTTCCCCAACCCGGAACAGGTGGAGGCGCGCTTTGGTGGCAATCCTGATGTCAGCATTCTCCGCAAAGCCATTCAGGAAAGCCTTACCGCTGCCTTGCGGGATCTGCCTTCCTATGAACAGGTGCGGCGTTTTGCGCTGTTGCCGGAAGCCTTGAGCGAGGCCCACGGCGAGATCACTCCCACCCTGAAAATCAAACGCCGGGTGGTTGCCGAACGCTACGCCGAGTTACTGACCGAGATGCGCAACCCATAAATCTCATGGACATCACGTTACCGCCCAGACTCATGCCGGTTTTCGCCGCACTGGAACAAGCGGGAGCGAGAATCCTGCTGGTGGGCGGGGCGGTACGCGACAGCTTGTTGGGCTTGCCTGTGCATGACTGGGATCTGGAGGTTTCCGGATTGAGCGAAAATCGTCTGGAAGCATGTCTCGCCCCTTTTGCCGCGCACCGGGTGGGCGCCCGTTGTGCCGTCTGGGTAGTGGCCGGTGCCGAAATTGCCCTGCCCCAAAGCGGGGGAATACCCGATCCTCATCTCCCCTGGTCCATTGCCGCCCGGCGGCGTGACTTTACCGTCAACGCTCTGGCCTGGGACTGGCGAACGGGACAGGTGCTGGATGCGGTCGGCGGCCTTCGCGATCTTCAGGAAAAACGTCTGCGCATGGTACGTCCTGACACTTTTGTCGAGGATCCCCTGAGAGCTTTTCGGGCTGCACGTCTAGTCGGACAACTGAATTTTCATCTGGATGCCGCGAGCGTCGGTATCTGCCAAAAACTGGCAGTAGCATTGCCGGAGCTTCCGGCCGAACGACTGCGCAAGGAGTGGGAGGCGCTGCTCTTGCGCGGGCGCAATCTGCGCAGAGCCTGGGACGCTTTGGCGCAAACCGGCAGCATCCAGGCTTTTCCGGCTCTCGCCGCCTTACAGGCTGCCCCACAGCGCCCCGATGCCCATCCCGAAGGCGATGTCTGGATACATACCGGTAAAGTGCTGGCTGAAGCGGCCAAGCTACGCCAGGATCAACCAGCTAGGGATATTGTGCTGATGCTGGCGGCACTGTTACACGATCTCGGCAAAGCGATCTGTACCCGACGGGACGCCCGGCAGATATGGCGAGCCATCGGTCATGAGCAGATCCTGGCGCCTGCCACACTTTTTCTCAGCCGCTACTTTCCCGGCGCGCATCTGCTGTCACAGATCATACCCTTACTGCGCTGGCATGGGGCTCCCCATGCCTTGTTCCATGCCCAGGCCGGTCGCAAGGCCTATGCCCGCTTGGCTCTTCAGGTGCCGGATCGCGGCCTCCTTCTCGACTTGGCTCTGGCTGATGCCCAGGGAGCCGGACACCGCGACGTCCCGGCCATCACCAGCACCCGCGAGATCTGGCAGCAACTGGGACTCTGGGAAACCCTCCCCGACGCCTTACTGCGGGGTGAAGACCTACTGGATCTGGGCATTTCTCCGGGACCCAGGCTCGGCCAGATATTGCGCAGCGCCTACCAGAAGCAGGTCCTGGAAAGTCATCGCGATCGTCGCGTATTACTCAAAGCCATGCGCGGCCTTTTTCCCGAGCTCAATCTCCCAGGCGCCCCTTCTTGTTGACTGCTGTGGCATTTCCCCATTGCCCCATATCCTGTACTTGCACCCCTACCCACCAGTAAGGGGCCACACTGTCCTGACCGTGACCACCGACCAATGCCTGCCCGGGTGCCAGATGGACATGGTCCAGCAGATTGCGGGCATCTGCCCGACTCCGAAAAACAGACCACGCCACCACTCTTTCCATGGGGGCGGTGGACGGGACTTCGCGGGCCTCATCCAGAAAGCTGTCATTAATCATGGCTTTTATCCTCCATAAAACGCTGTCAGTAACAAACAAGCTATTCGATACTGAATCACTCTCAGATACACAGTATAGCTCGTCAATGCGGCCTTTTTTCTTCTGACAAGAGGCTTGAAAACGCGTATGATCCGCCTCGGAGTGAGCCAGACGACCGCTGCGGATTGATCCGGAGAGGAAAGTCCGGGCTCCACAGGGCAAGGCGCCGGTTAACGGCCGGGAGGCGTGAGCCTACGGAAAGTGCCACAGAAAATATACCGCCAAGCGCGCAAGCGCCGGTAAGGGTGAAAAGGTGCGGTAAGAGCGCACCGCATTTCCGGTAACGGAAATGGCAGGGAAAACCCCGCCTGGAGCAAGATCAAATAGGCATGCGATACCGTGGTCCGCGGTGCATGCGGGTAGATTGCTGGAGCCTGCGCGTAAGTGCTGGCCTAGAGGAATGGTCGTCCACGACAGAACCCGGCTTATCGGCTCACTCCCATTTTCAACGCTTCAGCAGCAATATCTCCGCGTCACATTTACAATCCGTTGATTAAAATCAAATAACTATTCTTTTTAGCATTCAGTCGCTATCCACTTACTCCCTTCAGCAATAAGGGGTATGAGCACTTTATACTTCATAATCCTTGAATTACAGTAATCCTTTAAAGTGTTTTATACGCCTTCATAAACATGCGCTAACATGCCGTAATTATTCAAGATTTATCCTTGACAGTAAGCAGCATCCCCTCTAATCTTCACTTCGTGGGTGAAAGTGGGTAAATGTGGAAGAATCTGGAGAAGGCTGCAGCATGTTTAGGGGAACGCATCGACACAATCTCGATAGCAAGGGGCGCATGAACGTCCCGGCGCGTTTCCGCGACTGGCTGAATGCCCATTGTGACGGCCAGATAGTGGTGACCATCGACGTGCAGAGCCGTCCCGGGGAACATTGCCTGGTCGCATACCCGTTACCCACCTGGGAAAAAGTAGAGGCCAAGGTGGCTGAACTGCCCAGCAACAATCCCAAGGCTCGACAATTCCAACGAATGTTTGTGGGTCAGTCAGAAGAAATGCGCCTGGATAGTCAGGCCCGTATTCTTCTCTCACCCAACCTGCGCCGCTTTGCCGAACTTGATAAGGAGCTGGTGGTTGTCGGACAAATCAACAAATTCGAGATCTGGGATGCGCAGTGTTGGGACCGCTATCAGGAAAACAGCCTCAGTGATAGCGAGGGTTTTGCCAGCCTGGGGGATCTCGTTCTATGAAGACGCCCGCTCCCGGCTCGCACGTCACCGTTCTTCTGCAAGAAAGTGTCGCCATGCTTCTGCCTGCGCTCGGTGCGGGGGCTGTGCGGCGTTGCGTGGATGCTACCGGCGGCCGTGGCGGCCATAGTGCAGCATTACTGGAACACCTGCAGCATCAGGATATGCTCCTGATTCTGGATCGCGATCCCAGCGCTGTTGCTGCCCTGCAAGAGCGTTTCGGCCATGACGAACGGGTGGTCGTGCGTCAGGCGCGCTTCAGCGAGATTCGCGCCGTACTCCAAAGTCTCGATTGGGATAGTGTGGACGCCATTCTCGCCGATTTGGGTGTTTCTTCTCCCCAGCTTGATGAAGCAGAACGCGGCTTCAGCTTTCTGCGCGATGGTCCTTTGGATATGCGCATGGATCCCGATACGGGTATCAGCGCTGCAGAGTGGCTGAATACTGCCGCCGAAAAAGAAATCAGCCAAGTCCTGAAAAATTATGGTGAGGAACGCTTCGCCCGCCCCATTGCCCGTAAAATCGTCCAGGAGCGGACCCAGACCCCCCTGCAGCGCACCGGGCAGTTGGCTGCACTGATCGCCACTGTAGTTCCCCGCCATGATCCCGGGTTCAATCCGGCAACCCGCAGTTTTCAGGGGATTCGCATATTCATCAATCACGAACTGGAAGAGTTGGAACAGTTTCTGCCCGAAGCCATGGCAGCGCTCCGGGCGGGCGGGCGTTTGGCCATTATCAGCTTTCATTCTCTGGAAGACCGCATGGTGAAGCGGTTTTTTCGGGCGGACAGCTATCGGGTCAGCAGCGATTTACCGCTGCGTGCGGCTGAAATCCCGCCCTTACCCTGGCGGGCCATTGGCAAAAGTCTGCGGGCCGGCGCCGCAGAGGTCCAGATGAACCCCCGTTCCCGTTCTGCCGTACTCAGAGTTGCGGAAAGGAGTGATCGTCATGCGGCGTAGCACGGTGATTCTGGCCATTCTCATCATGGTCACCCTGATCGGTATAGTGGCAGCCCGGGAAAACACCCGCAGTCAGTTCATTGCCCTGCAGGAAGCGCAGGCCAAACATTTCGCCCTGGACAATCGCTGGGGACAATTGCAGTTGGAGCAGGCCACCCTCGCCTCCAATGCCCGGGTAGGGGATATTGCCCGCCAGAAGCTGGGCTTGAGCGCGCCGAAAAACAATCAGATCGTGATGGTGAAAGCCCAGTGAATCCCACCTCTGCACATCCGGCAAAAATCCCCGTCCGCGCCGCCTTACCGGCGTGGCGGGCGACCGCCGTGTGGGCAGCCGTAACACTGGCTTTCGCTACCATCATGGTCCAGGCCTGGCGCGCGCAGGTGGAGCATGGCCAGTTTTTGCGCGACCAAGGCGCCCAGCGCTATTTGCGTCATTTTCCATTGCCAGTACAACGTGGCTCCATCTTTGATCGCCATGGCAAGCCGCTGGCCTTGTCGGTCCCGGTCAAAACCCTCTGGGTAGATCCGCAGATTTTCAGCCAGCAGCACCAAAAATGGCCGCAAGTCGCTGCGGATCTGGGGATCAGCGTCAACGAACTGCAAACTCGTGTCCACAATGGCGGCAGCCATTTTGCTTTTATCGCCCGCCAGATTGATCCCGAGCGTGCCGAAAAAATCACGGCACTACGGGTTCCCGGATTGTATAGCCTGAATGAAAATCGTCGTTATTACCCTGCCGGGAGCATTGCCGCCCCGCTCATCGGCTTTACCAATGTCGATGGTAACGGTATTGAAGGCCTGGAACTGGCATATAACCAGTGGTTGACGGGCAAGGCCGGGGAAGAGACCGGCTTGCGGGACAATTACGGTCATCCTCTGAGCTTGCGTGGTCCTGCGCACGCTGCCCAGCCCGGTAAAGCCCTGACCCTCAGCATTGATCGCCATCTCCAGTATGTGGCCTACACCAGTCTGGCCTCAGCAGTGCAGCGTTTTCAGGCCCGTTCGGGAGCCGCAGTGCTGATGGATGCGCAAAGTGGCGAAGTGCTGGCCATGGTCAGTTATCCGGCTTTCAACCCCAATGATCGCAGCGATTATCAAGCAGCTCTTTACAACAATCGGGCCATTGCCGACACCTTCGAACCGGGCTCGGTGATGAAACCTTTTACCATTGCCGCTGCACTGGACGACCAGAGCATCCAGCCCGATGCCACTTTCAACGTCAATACCAACTGTTTTCGGGTGGCCCGCTTCTGCATTCAGGATGATGTCCGCCACAACAATCTGGATCTGGCCCAGGTACTCAAGTATTCCAGCAACATCGGGGCGGCCAAAATTTCCCTGCGCACACCGCCGGCCGACCTTTTTCATATGCTCCGGCAGGCTGGTTTTGGGCAGAGCAGTGGCCTCGGACTTCCC
Source organism: Acidithiobacillus marinus (assembly GCF_002847505.1). GTDB lineage: Bacteria > Pseudomonadota > Gammaproteobacteria > Acidithiobacillales > Acidithiobacillaceae > Acidithiobacillus > Acidithiobacillus marinus. The sequence goes on along the minus strand of NZ_MXAV01000004.1, from coordinate 47,652 downwards.
GGAGAGAGTTCCGGAACCCTGCCCGCCTGGCAGGGTTGGGATATTGCCCGCAGAGCGGCCATGGCTTACGGATATGGTCTGTCCGTGACCCCCCTGCAACTGGCCGCAGCCTATGGGGCCATTGCCAATCAAGGTGTGTATGTAGCACCGACCCTGATTCGCCAGGAAAATCCCGGTGCAAAAGGCACCCGGATCATGCCCGCCGCTACCGCCGCCCGCCTGACCCAGTGGCTGACCGGCGTCACCGGCCCCGGGGGCACCGGCTTTCTGGCCAGCATTCCCGGGTACAGCGTGGCGGGCAAAACCGGAACTTCCATCATCGCCAACGGCAAAGGGGGTTTCCATAAAAATCAGGTGAATACCACTTTTGTCGGTTTTGCGCCTGCCCGGAACCCCCGCCTGGTCATGGCTGTCGTCGTCCGTGGTCCCACCCAGGGCTGGCGCTATGGCGGGGTCGTCGCTGCCCCGGTATTTCGGGTGACCATGGCAGCCGCCCTGCAAAGCATGGGCATCCAACCGAATCCCGCACTCTTGGAAAGTGCCACGGCAGCCCATCAGGCGTCAGCCAGCGAAACCCAGCGTTGGGCGGAAGGAGTGGGTGATGCCGCGCACTGAACCACTCTCCCGACTTTTCGATGACCTGCCTACCGCGCTGGCAGAACTGATCGTAACGGGTATCGAAACCGATACCCGCCGCCTGCATCCCGGCATGCTCTATGTGGGCTTGCGCAACCAGCATGGGAATGCTGATCATTATTTACTCCAGGCCTGGCAGGCGGGTGCCGCTGCCGCAGTGCTGGAAGGAGATCATAACGCCCTGATTTCCGAAGAAAAAGGACATCTCTGCTGGCAAAGTACGGATCTACGCGAAAAGCTCGGTCACGCCTTGCGGCGCTGGCATCAATGGGATGAGCAGGAAACACCGGTGTTGATCGGCGTGACCGGTACCAACGGCAAAAGCAGTGTGACCCGCCTGATTGCCGAATTGGCGCCGCAACCCGCCATGCTCATCGGGACCCTGGGTTACGGTCCGGTCAATGCCCTGGTCGCCCATGCCAACACCACACCGGAAGCGGTGCGTCTGTGGGAAACGCTGGCCTTGCTTCGCGCTCAGGGTGCCAAGGTCATTGCGCTGGAGGTCTCCTCTCATGCCCTGGTCCTTGGCCGGGTGGCGGCCGTGCCTTTCCAGGTGGCGGTGTTTACCAATCTCAGTCGTGATCATCTGGATTTTCACGGAGACATGCAGCACTACGGCGCGGCCAAGGCCCGCCTGTTTCGCTTTCCGGAATTGCAACTGGCTGTTTTGAATCACGACGAGCCTTTTTCCGAAGTGCTGGCCCATCAGATAGATCCTCAAGTGAAAATAATCGGTTTCGGAAAATCTCCCTGCGATTTCCAGTTGAAAGACCTGCATTCCGGAGCCAGCGGTACTCTGCTGACCGTCGAGAGTGCGAAGGGCGCGCAACAATGGCGAAGCCCGCTCATTGGCGATTGTAATGTGCAGAATTTAATGGCGGCCCTGGCCACTGCCGAAGGGCTGGGCTGGACGGTCACGGAGGCGCAGATCCGCCGGCTGGATTTGCCGGAAGGACGCTATCAGCGTCTGCCCTCTGAACCGGGCAAGGCGCAGGTGATGATCGATTATGCCCACACTCCGGATGCGCTCGAACGGGTACTGAAAGACCTGCGCGCCATCGTCAAGGGAAAAATCCATCTGGTGTTCGGCTGTGGGGGAGACCGGGATCGGGGTAAACGTCCGGAAATGGGTGGCGTAGCCGAGCGCTTTGCCGATCACGTCATTATTACTGACGACAACCCCCGCAGTGAAAGCCCTGCAAGCATTGTTCAGGACATTCTGGCAGGCATGCACAATTCCGCTGCCGCTGAAGTCATTCATGAACGGACAGCTGCTATCCATACAGCCATTCGTCAGGCAGAACATGGGGACTGGGTATTGATCGCTGGCAAAGGCCACGAACGCACCCAGGAAATCCAGGGTCAAAAATTCCCCTTTCAGGATCAGCAGGTCGCCATGGAGGCCCTCCGATCATGATCCGTTACGCACTGAATGATATCGCCCGCATCACCGGTGGCCAATTGCTGCCGGGCAGCCAGGGCAAGGACGAAATTCACGGCGTTGCCACCGACAGCCGTCACCCCATGCTTGGCAAGCTGTTTGTGGCCCTCGCCGGAGAGCACTTTGACGGGGCGGATTTCGTCCCGGCGGCACTCGCCCAGGGCGCCAGCGCAGTGCTCTGCCAGCGTACAGTGGAGGCCCCGGGAATCCTGGTTCAAGATACGCTGGTCGCCTTTCAGAAGCTGGCAGCGCAGTGGCGGCAACGCTTCAGTATCCCTTTCGTGGCGATTACCGGCTCCTGTGGCAAAACCACGGTCAAAGAGGTCCTGACTGCCATCCTCAACGAGCACGGGCCGGTGCTGTCCACCCATGGCAATCAGAATAATCACCTGGGTGTGCCCCTGACCTTGGCAAGACTGGGCGCGGAACATCGTTATGCCGTTCTGGAAATGGGCATGAATCATGCCGGAGAGCTCACAGTACTCAGCGGCCTCGCCAAGCCCACTCTGGCTTTGATCAATAATGCCGGGCCGGCTCATCTTGCCGGACTGGGGAGTGTCGCCGCTGTGGCTGCCGCCAAGGGAGAGATCCTCTCGGGACTGGATGCACAAGGCATTGCCATTCTCAACGGCGATGATACCTATGCCGACTTCTGGGCGGAAAAAGCCCCGGGAGAAATCTGGCGCTTCAGTCTGGAGCAGCGTCCAGCTCGGGTGCAGGGACAGTGGCAGGCCGGATCCGGTCTGTATCAGCAACTGGAAGTACGTGCTCCACAAGGAGAATTCACCCTCGAAGTCCCCCTGCCCGGCAAACATAATGGCGCCAATGTCCTGGCTGCGGTCACGGCGGCCCTCGCCCTGGATGTGGATATTGCCCAGATTCAGCGTGCCGTGGCCGGATTGCAGGCGGTTCCCGGACGTTTGCAATGGCGACCGGGACTGGCTGGCAGCCGCCTTCTCGACGACACCTACAACGCCAATCCCGCCTCATTGGAAGCCGCGCTGCGGGTTCTGGCAGCCCAGTCCGGTCAGCGCATTCTGGTTCTTGGAGATATGGGCGAACTGGGTCCGGACGCCGCACTGTATCATCGTCAGGCAGGCCTGCTGGCCCGCCAGTTAGGCATTGATGCTCTCTATGGATTGGGGCCGCTGGCTGCCGAGGCGGCCACTGCTTTTGGGGCGGATGCCGAACACTTCCTGGACATGGATCCGCTGCTTGCCAGACTGCAACCCCGGCTGAACCCGGAAACCGTGGTGCTGATCAAAGGCTCCAGGGCAGCGCACATGGAACGGGTGGTGCAAGCACTCATGGCAGGAGTAGCCTGATGCTTTACGCTCTGTTCATGCAACTCGGCCAAGTTTACCACGGGTTTTACGTGTTTCAGTACCTGACCCTGCGCGGCGTGCTGGCTATTCTGACTGCCCTGGTGCTGTCCCTGGTCATCGGGCCTTTTTTCATTGCCCGTTTGCGCTATTACAAAATCGGCCAGATGGTACGTAATGACGGACCGGAAAGCCACTTCAGCAAGCAGGGTACACCCACTATGGGTGGGGCCTTGATTCTGCTGGTGGTCATCATCACCACCCTGCTCTGGTCAGATCTGCGTAATCCACTGGTCTGGGTCGCCATTATCACCACCCTGGCCTTTGGCGGCATCGGCTTTATTGACGACTGGCGCAAATTGCGCCGTCAGAATACCAAGGGTCTTTCCGCACGGGCTAAATACGGACTGCAATCCCTCTTTGCCCTGGCGGCTGCCGGAGTCCTGTACGGGCTGGCCAGCAAGGCCGTGGAAACCAGCCTGATTATTCCTTTTGTTCCGCACGTCCTGATTCCTCTGGGTTTCGGCTTTATTATCTTCAGCTATTTCGTCATCGTCGGCACCTCCAATGCGGTCAATCTGACTGATGGGCTAGACGGTCTGGCGATCGTCCCCACCGTCATGGTAGCAGCGGCCCTGGGCATTTTTACCTATGTTTCAGGCAATGCGGTGTTCGCCCATTATCTGGATCTGCCCTGGGTGCCCGGCTCCGGCCAGATGCTGATTTTCTGCGGTGCCCTGGTCGGTGCCGGACTCGGCTTTCTTTGGTTCAACACCTATCCCGCCGAGGTATTCATGGGTGATACCGGAGCGCTGGCTCTGGGTGCGGCACTGGCCATCGTCGCTATCATCGCCCGTCAGGAACTGGTGCTGGTGATCATGGGTGGGGTTTTTGTCATGGAAACCCTGTCGGTGATGATCCAGGTGACCTCGTTCAAATTGACGGGCAAACGGGTATTTCGTATGGCCCCCATCCACCATCATTTTGAAAAAAAAGGCTGGCCGGAACCGCGTGTGGCGGTGCGCTTCTGGATCATCACCATCATTCTGGTGCTGATTGGCCTTTCCAGCCTGAAGATCCGCTGATATGAGACTCGACCAGCAAAAAGTCTTCATTCTCGGCTTCGGTAAAACCGGTCAGTCCCTGCTGCGCACGGCCCTGCGCCTGGGCGGACAATGTCAGGTAGCCGACACCCGTCTGCTGGAAAATGCCGATACCCTGCGTCAGCAATATCCTGGCGTGACGTTTCATTTCGGTCCCCTTTCCGAGAACCTGCTGCTGGACAGTGACCTGCTGCTCCTCAGTCCCGGCATTGCCCCCAACCTTCCCGCCCTGCGCAAGGCCCGTCAGGCTGGCATTCCAGTGCTGGGCGATATTGAATTGTTTGGCCGCCTGGCCAAGGCCCCGATTTTAGCCATCACCGGCAGTAATGGTAAAAGTACGGTAACCACCCTGGTCAGCGAGATGGCTCAGGCAGCAGGGCTGCGCTTAGCTACTGGCGGGAATCTTGGCACCCCGGCCCTGGAACTGTTACCCGAGAACGGTCCTGAACCGGAATGGTACATTCTCGAACTTTCCAGCTTTCAGCTCGATGCCTGCAGTACTTTCCGGCCCCGGGTAGCTGGCATTCTGAATCTCAGCCCCGATCATCTCGACTGGCACGGCGACTACCAGCAGTATGGCGCCGCCAAGTGCCGCATTTTTCAGCAGATGGGACCGGGCGATACCCTGGTTTTGAATGCTGATGACGCTTTTACAGCCGGCCTGCCCGAGCAGGTATCTCCCACTGTGGACATCCGCTTTTTCAGCCTCCAGGACCTGTCGAAAGATGCCTGTCTGGACCGGGAATATCTGACTTTCCGTCAAGGCGGGCCACTGCTCCCGGTGGCGGAGTTGCGCATGCGTGGCGGCCATAATATCGAAAACGCCCTGGCTGCAGCCCTCCTCGCTGAGGCGGCACAATTTCCCCGGACGGCAGTGCAGCAGGTATTACGCACATTTGCCGGTCTGCCCCACCGCCTGGCCTGGGTCGCCGAATATCGGGGTGTCCAGTATTACGATGACTCCAAGGGCACCAATCTCGGCGCGACCCTGAAAGCCATGGGTGGCTTGCCGGGACCGCTGGTCATGATTCTGGGGGGAGATGCCAAAGGCGCAGATCTCCGTCCATTGCAGGCGGCCTGCCGCAAACAGCGGGCAGCTATCGTCCTCGGCAAGGATGCCGACACCATCGCCCGACTGCTGGACGGCATCGTGCCCGTCGAACACGCCAGCAATATGCAAGATGCGGTTCAGAAAGCGGCGTCCAAAGCCCAAGCGGGTGATCAGGTACTCCTGTCACCGGCCTGCGCCAGTACCGATATGTTTCGGGATTATCAGGACCGGGGTCGGCAGTTCGCTGCCGCTGTCACGGCGCTGTCGGGAGGTGACCAATGAAGCGCCCGAGCTGGTGGCTGGCAGAAAACGGACCGGCAGATACGGTCTTGTGGTGGATTATTCTTATCCTGCTGGGATTTGGACTGATCATGGTGTACTCCGCCAGCGCTCCCATTGCCCAGCATGAAACCGGCAACGCGTTTTTCTTTGCCGAACGTCAGGGCCTCTATGTGATTCTGGCGGCTGCCGTCCTCTATTACTTCAGTCGCATTGATCTCGATTTCTGGGAACGAATGACCTTTCCGCTCATGGGTATTTCCCTGGTGGCCTTGATGATGGTGTTTTTACCAGTCATCGGGGTTTCGGTGAACGGTTCGCATCGCTGGATCAATTTCATCATTGTGCGCCTGCAGCCCTCAGAACTGCTGAAGTTCGCCCTGTTGCTATTCCTTGCCCGCTATGTGGTGCGTAAAGGGGAACTGCTGGGCAAGTTCAAGGAAGGACTCTGGCCGATTTTTGTGGTGCTCGGCCTGCTCGGCATACTCCTGCTGCTGCAGCCGGATTTCGGCTCATTTGCCATGGTCGTATTGCTGACCGGCGTCATACTCTTCCTGGGTGGTTTACCGATCGGTTACGTTTTCCTGGCGGGGATCGTATCCGGAAGTGCGCTGGGCGTACTTGCCATATCCGCCCCCTACCGGCTGGCTCGCCTCACCGCCTTCCAGAATCCCTGGGCAGATCCCTATGGCGCAGGATTCCAGCTGGTACAGTCACTCATTGCCTTTGGCCGGGGCGGAATCTTCGGCGTAGGTCTGGGCGACGGCATCATGAAATACTTCTACCTGCCGGAATCCTATACGGACTTCATTCTGGCCGTGATAGGCGAGGAACTGGGCATGATCGGGGTCTGGGCGCTGGCCATATTCTACAGCGTGGCCTGCTGGCGGATTTATCGCATCGGGCGCCGCGCCGCCGCCGCCGGAGACGCCTTTTTTGCCCTGTTTTGCTACGGCACCCTGACCTGGTTCGGTGGCGAAGCGGTGATGTCCATGGGCGTCAATCTGGGTGCCCTGCCCACCAAGGGATTTGCCCTGCCACTGATCAGCTATGGCGGCAGCGCCCTGGTGTTCCTCTGCGCCGCCCTGGGTGTGGTGCTGGGCGTCAGTCGGCGCTACCCGGCCGTTACCCGCGCCAAGCGTGAGACCCTCAGCCCGCAGGAGGCGCCACATGGCTGAACGCGTACTGATTGCCGCAGGGGGGACCGGGGGCCATGTGTTTCCGGCCCTTGCCGTCGCCGATGTACTGCGCGATCAGGGCGTGGAAGTAGCCTTTGCCGGCACCAGCGCTGGCATGGAAGCGCGGCTGGTGCCGGAACGGGGCTATCCCCTGCACCTCATCGAGATGCAGGGAGTCCGGGGGAAAGGCCTGGGCCGCTGGCTGCGCGCGCCCTGGCGAGTCAGCAGGGCGGTTCTGCAGGCCCGGAAGATCATCCAGCAGACCCAGAGTCAGCAGGTACTGGGCATGGGCGGCTATGTCACCGCACCCGTGGGACTCGCGGCCTGGAGCATGGGTCGTCCCCTCTGCCTGCATGAACAAAACGCCATTGCCGGCCTCAGCAATCGCCTGCTGGCCCCCCTGGCCAAACATATTTTTCTGGGCTTTCCAGAAACCCGCCTACCCCGGGGAGAATGGGTCGGCAATCCGGTGCGCAGCACCATCCGCGACCTGCCCGCCCCTGCCGAGCGCTTTGCCGGGCATCATGGCGCTCCCCATTTATTGATCATGGGCGGTAGTCAGGGTGCCAAGGCACTGAATAGCGTCAGCGTCGCCGCCATTGCCGCCATGCCGGAACAACAACGTCCACAAATCTGGCATCAGACCGGCAGGGATCATCTCGAAAGCACCCGCTCCGCCTATGCTGAAGCCGGTATTGACGCCCGGGTCGAGCCGTTCATCGAGGATATGACTGCAGCCTTGGGCTGGGCCGATCTGGCCCTGTGCCGAGCCGGAGCAGCCACGGTGGCAGAGCTGGCTGCGGCTGGTTTGGGGGCTATTCTCGTACCTTTTCCCTTTGCCGTTGATGATCATCAGGCCGCCAACGCCCGTTTTCTCGAAACGGCGGGAGCGGCGCGAATGCTCCGTCAGGAAAATCTCCATGCCCAGGAGCTTAAGGATATTTTAGCCCCCCTGCTCAGCGACTCGGCCTTACGCCTGCGCTGGGCTGAAGCGGCCCGCCAACAGAGCCGGGGCGATGCGGCCACAACCGTGGCCCGGACATGTATGCGCCCGGAAGGAGACAATCATGCGTAACTGGGTTCGTCAGATTCATATGGTTGGCATTGGCGGCAGCGGCATGCGCGGCATCGCCGAAGTGTTGCTGAACCTGGGCTATGCCGTATCCGGATCGGATTTGCAGCCCGGCAGTTCGACTCTGCGCCTCACCGATCTGGGCGCCCGGATTTTCAGTGGTCATGCCGCCGCCAATGTACGCGGCGCCGATGTCGTGGTGATATCCTCGGCCATTCCGGAAAGCAATCCGGAAGTTCAGGCAGCGCGGGAATTGCGAATTCCGGTGATTCGTCGCGCCGAAATGCTCGCCGAACTGATGCGCTTCAAACAGGGTATTGCCATTGCCGGCACCCACGGAAAAACTACCACCACCAGTCTGGTCGCCAGCATTCTCGGCGCTGCCGGTCTGGATCCTACCTTTGTGATTGGCGGACGCCTGAAAAGTGCCGGTACCCACGCCGCCCTGGGTAGTGGTGAATATCTGGTGGCCGAAGCCGATGAGTCCGATGCCTCCTTCCTCTATCTGGCGCCGGTCATGGCGGTGGTCACCAACATTGATGCCGACCACATGGAAACCTACGGCGACAATCTCGACAATCTCCGCGCTGCCTTTCTCCAGTTTCTACAGCGCCTGCCCTTTTATGGACTTGCGGTACTTTGCACAGACGAACCCATGGTCGCCGGACTGATCCCCGAATTGCGTACCCCCGTACTGCGGTACGGCTTTGCTGTCGACGCGGATCTGCAGGCCCGTCAGGTGACGGTCAAGGGTGTAGGCAGTCATTTTGAAGTCTGGCGGCGCATGGACAGTGACTATGTGCATTGGCTGGATGTGGAGCTGGGTATCCCCGGGCAACACAACGTCCTCAACGCCCTGGCCGCCATCGGCATTGCCAGCAAGGTCGGGGTGCCGGAACACATCATCCGCAGTGCCCTGGCGGATTTTCGCGGGGTCGGCCGGCGTTTCGAGCAGTTGGGGGAATTTGCCGGCATCACCATTGTCGACGATTATGGTCATCATCCCCGGGAACTGAGTGCCACCATTGCTGCGGCCCGGGCCGTGTGGCCTGATCGCCCCCTGGTAGTCGCCTTCCAACCCCATCGTTACAGTCGTACCCAGACTTTGTTTGGTGATTTTGTCCAAAGCTTGGCTCACGCCGATCAGGTCATTCTCACCGATATTTACAGTGCCGGTGAAAAGGCCCTCCCGGGAGTCAGTAGTCAGGCTCTGAGTGAAGCCATGCGCGCTCAGGGGATAAACGTGCACTATCTGCCGGAGCTGCTGACGGCACCAGCACAAATTCGTCCTCTACTGCCCGCTCAAGCCGTATTGCTGACCATGGGTGCGGGCAGCATTGCGCGTCTGGCCGGACAGTGGGCCGAAGTATTTGCGGAGGAAATTCCTTGATCCGGGCCATGATACAGGCCACGGCACCGGCCATGACACCCGTCATTGGCGGCCGCCTGCGCCTCGGCGAACTCATGCACCGCCACACTAGTTGGCGGGTAGGTGGCCCGGCAGATCGCTTCTATCTGCCCGGCTCTTTGGAAGACTTGCAGGAATTTTTACGGCAGTTTGCGGTCCCACCCCTCACCTGGTTGGGACTGGGCAGCAATGTGCTAGTCCGTGATGGCGGACTGCGCGGTACCACCATCTGCCTCGCCCACAGCCTGGATCAGATCATCCGCGAAGAAAACACCCTGCTCCGGGTCGGTGCCGGTGCCGGTGCGGTAAAAGTTGCCCATTTTGCCGCCAAGGCCGGTCTGGCTGGCGCCGAATTTCTAGCCGGAATTCCGGGGACCCTGGGGGGTTGTCTGAGCATGAATGCCGGCGCCCATGGTGGAGATACCTGGAGCCTCGTGGAATGGGTGGAAGTCATTCACCCCCACGGCGAAATCCAACGACTGGCTCCCCGGGATTTTCAGGTCGGCTACCGGGAAGTCAAAGGTCATGGCGACGCCTGCTTCATCGCCGCCGGACTGCGACTGATTCCCGAAGCCAGGGACCAGGTGATGCAGCGCTTGCGTGGCTGGCAGGAAAAACGCGCCGCTACCCAGCCTCTGGAATGGCCGAGCTGCGGCTCGGTTTTCCGGAATCCGCCCGGCGATCATGCGGCACGCCTGATCGAAGCCGCTGGCTTGAAGGGATACCGCCGGGGAGAAGCGGAAGTCAGCAACCAGCATGCCAATTTCATCATCAATCGGGGCCAGGCTCGGGCCGACGATATTGAAACCTTGGTGACTGAAGTACAAACCCGGGTCGAGCAGCAATTCGGCATCACTCTGCAAGCGGAGATGCGCATTCTCGGGGAGGCCAACCATGTTTGATACCCTGCGTGTAGGCGTGCTCTGCGGTGGCCCCTCGGGCGAACGCGCAGTATCCCTGCTCAGTGCCGAGGCGGTCCTCAGCGCCCTGCGCAGTAACGGCATAGCAGCGGTCAGCATTGATATCGAGCCGGCCCGGCTGCAGCAACAACTCCAGGATGCGCAGATCGATTTTGCCTTCAACGTCTGCCATGGGGCTATCGGTGAAGATGGCCTGCTCCAGGCGGTATTGGAAACCCTCCACATTCCCTATACCGGCAGCGGCGTGCTCAGTTCGGCACTGGCCATGGATAAATGGCGCTCCAAACAGATTTGGAAAGCCGCCGGACTTCCGGTCACCCAGGGCGTACTGCTACGTCCCGGCGAGTCCCTTCATGAACTGGACAGGAGTTGGGGATGGCCGCTTTATGTCAAGCCCAATCACGGCGGTTCCAGTCTCGGGGTCAGCCGGGTGAATGGACCGGAAGCACTGGACATCGCTCTGGCCCAGGCTTTCGCGCTGGAAGATGAAGTCCTCTGCGAAGCGGGCGTCATTGGTCACGAGGCCACGGTCGGCATTGTCGAGGGCCGGGCCCTGCCCCCTATTGTCATTGAAACTTCACACGCTTTTTATGATTACGATGCCAAGTATCTGGCCGACGACACCCGGTATCTGCTGCCCTCCGGACTGGGAGCGGTCAAGGATGCGGAATTACAGGAACTGGCGCTCAAGGCCTTTGCCGAACTGGGTGGCAGGGATTGGGGCAGGGTCGATTTTATGATCAGCCAGTCCGGTAACATTCACATTCTGGAAATCAACAGCGTTCCCGGCATGACCAGTCACAGCCTTGTACCCATGGCCGCCAAGGCCGTGGGCATGAGCTTCCCCGAATTATGCGAGACCATACTGCGTACGGCGCAGAGGAGAGTGAATCATGGTTAGTGTCATGCGTGATTATCGCCACGGTCAACAGCCACAACGGCCTGCCGCCACCCTGAAAGAGCCCCCCAAAGCGTCCCGGGCGGCCCCGGTCAAAGCCGCTCCTGCCAAGGTCCATAAACCCCTGCCGTGGAAACTGTACGGCCGGGTGCTCGTGGGCAGCCTGGGCATCAGCCTGCTCGCCTGGGGCGGATGGACCGGATGGCAATGGCTGCGTCAACCCTCCCTGATGCCCATCAATACCCTGACCATTACCGGCAGCTCGACCAGAATCCCTCTTGCAGAAATCAATGGGGTACTGAAACCGTATGCGGCTCAGGGTTTTCTCTGGGCCAATCCAGAACAGATTCGTCAGTCTCTGGACCATCTGCCCTGGGTGGCCGATGCCGAAGTACGCAAGGTCTGGCCCGATCGCCTGCAAGTCAGCATCAAGCCCTATACGCCGGTCGCACGCTGGCTGGGTGGGGCCGGACAAATGGTCGATGCCCAGGGCCAGATTTTCAGCGTCCCCCCGGCCCAGGTCCCCAACGGGCTTCCCAACCTTGCCGGTCCCGCCCAGAGTGGCAGCCAGTTACTGGTCCAACTGGCGAAATTCAATGCCATTGTGGCGCCCTTGGGACTGAAGATCATCTCCCTGGAGGAAGATCAAGGCGGTGGCTGGCGCTGCATTCTCAGCAATCAAGTCCGACTGCTACTCGGCAGCGAGGATGTCATACCTGCTTTGAAACGCTGGGTGACCATTGTCCCCCAGGTCAAGGAATACCTGGTTCCCGGAGCCACCATGGATCTCCGCTATACCAATGGTTTTGCGGTCGCCATGCCCTCAGCGACCCCCGTCAACAGTCAGTAACGGATCCCGGATCCGAAGGAGAGAAAGCACATGAAACGTGGACATCAGGAACTCATCGTCGGCCTGGATATTGGTACTTCCAAAGTCGCCTGTATTGTTGCCCAGTCTAAAGGTGGTCGTGAAGCAGAAATCATCGGCGTCGGTCAGCACCCCTCCCGGGGTTTGAAAAAAGGCGTGGTGGTAGATATTGAATCCACCGTGCAGGCCATTACCCGTGCAGTCCAGGAAGCCGAACTCATGGCCGGCGTCCAGATCCACGGTGCCGTGGTCGGCATTGCCGGCGGTCACATTCGCGGTTACAACAGCCACGGCATCGTCGCCATCAAGAACAAGGAAGTCAGCAATGAGGATGTGGGTCGGGTCATGGACGCCGCCCGCGCCATCGTGATTCCCCAGGACCAGAATGTCATCCATATCCTGCCCCAGGAATTCATGATTGATAGTCAGGAAGGGGTTCGCGAACCGGTCGGCATGTCCGGGGTGCGTCTCGAAGCCCGAGTGCATATTGTCACCGGTGCGGTCAGTGCCGCCCAGAATATTGCCAAATGCGTGGAACGCTGCGGCTTACAGGTCCAGGACCTGGTTCTGGAACAGCTCGCCTCCGCCGATGCGGTGTTGACCTCCGACGAAAAAGAACTCGGGGTTTGCTTGGTGGATATTGGCGGCGGAACCACCGACATTGCCATTTTCCGTGATGGTGCTGTCCGCCATACGGCCGTAATTCCCATTGCCGGAGATCAGGTCACCAATGACATTGCTCTCGGTCTGCGCACTCCTCCAGCGGAAGCCGAACAGATCAAGAAACTCTATGGCTGCGCTCTTGGTGACCTGATCGAACAGGATGACGAAATTGCCGTGCCCAGTGTCGGTACCCGCCCGCCCCGCACTATTTCCCGGCGGATTCTCGGCGACATCATCGAACCGCGCATCAAGGAACTGTTTGAACTGATCCAGGCCGAACTGCGGCGCACCGGCTATGAAGAAATGATCGCCGCCGGGGTGGTCATCACTGGCGGTTCCAGCCGTCTCGAAGGTATTGCCGAGCTGGCCGAAGAAATCCTCCATCTGCCCGTTCGAGTGGGCGAACCCATGCATTTGCCAGGCATGGAAAACGTGGTCCGGGTACCAGGACACGCCACTGGCGTTGGTCTGGTCATGTATGGATTACATAATCAACCGGCCGGACAGACTGAGGCGGCAACTGCACAGCCCAAGGCCGCTTATGAAGATCTGGGGCAAAGCCACACCGGTATGGACACCAGTTTTGGCGGTGTTTTCCGGAAAATGCGCAACTGGGTCCAGACCAGTTTCGGTTGACCGTCTTTTCCCAGCAGAATTCCCATTCAACGAATCAGGAGAAATATCATGTTTGAATTAAACGATTGCGAACAGGACGGCGCCGTCATCAAGGTCATCGGCGTCGGTGGCGGTGGCGGTAACGCCATCAACAACATGTGTGGTGCCGGACTGGAAGGAGTGGAATTTATCACTGCCAATACCGATTCCCAGGCGCTGCGCAACTCCCTGGCCAGCCGCACCATTCAGCTCGGCGCCCAGATTACCCGTGGCCTGGGTGCCGGTGCCGATCCGGAAGTGGGGCGCAAGGCGGCGGAAGAAGGTCGCGACGACATTCGTGCCGCCCTTGAAAAAGCCGATATGGTGTTCATCACTACCGGTATGGGTGGCGGAACCGGCACCGGTGCCGCACCCGTCGTCGCGGCCATCGCCCGGGACATGGGCATTCTGACCGTCGGCGTGGTCACCAAGCCTTTCAATTTTGAAGGCAAAAAACGTCAGCAACATGCCCTTTCCGGCATTGATGAGTTATCCCAACATGTGGATTCTCTCGTGATCATCCCTAATGAAAAACTGCTGGCCGTGCTCGGCACCGCCATCAGCCTCAAGGATGCTTATCAGGCTGCCGACAACATTCTGCTGGGTGCAGTCCAGGGTATCTCTGAACTGGTCACCCGCCCCGGTCTGATGAACCTGGATTTTGCCGATGTACGCACAGTCATGTCTGGCATGGGTCTGGCCATGATGGGTGCAGCCAGTGGCAAGGGCGAAAACCGTGCACGGGATGCCGCCACCCGCGCCGCTTCCAGCCCACTTCTGGACGACATCAACCTGTCCGGCGCCCGGGGCATTCTCGTCAACATTACGGCAGGCATGGATCTGACCCTGGGTGAATTCCAGGAAGTCGGTGAACTGATTCGCGGTTATGCCGCCGATGACGCCAATGTGAAGGTGGGTACGGTGCTGGACCCCGATCTCGACGGCGAACTGCGGGTTACCGTGGTGGCCACCGGCTTGCAGCGCGAGCCGGTCCGTCTGGCCGTAGAGAATATTCGGAGTCGGAGCAGCAACCCTACCAGTCCCAGCACGCCTTCCGACTGGCGCAATCTGGATATCCCCGTGGGTATGCGGCATGGAGAGCGGGCCCCTGCGGTAAGTCCCGGCAACCGCAGTAACAGTGGCGCACCGGACTTTTCCGAGCTGGATATCCCAGCTTTCCTGCGCCGCCAGGCTGACTGAAATACTATCGGGTCAGCGCAGTAACGGCGCTTGACCCGGTCGGCAGCGTTCCTTGCTCGGCCGTGGCCCTTTGGCCGCGGCCGTTCTGACTAGTTCGTCTTCGTCCTGAAGCAGAACTGCCCGCTGCTGTTCGGTCAGCAAGGGATTGCGGGCAATGGCGTAACGCACATTGGGGTCCCGGTCTGTGCAAAAAATCGCCACCTGTTCCGCAGACAAATCCGGCCGTTTGGCAATACACAGGCGAATGACGTAGTCGCCATCCTGGGCCAACACCTCTACCTCAGCAGACCGTAAATCTGCCCTTCGGGCAAAATAACAGCGCGTCTGCACCCACTGCTCGCGCAGCAGAAAAGGACGATAATCATCGGGTAAATCCGGACTGAGCGCCCATTTCAGGCGTTCTTCCAGAGACATGCCCCGCCAGAGCGCTTCCACAGACGCCACTCAGTTTTCCCGGAAAATCTGCGGGGCCCCTTGCAACATGGCGACCACAAAAATCCCCTTCAAGCTGAATGCCACCTTTATCCGGCAGCCAGATGTCCGGAAGGATCCCGCTCGGCGCTGGACATGGCCTTGCGATAACGGCTGAGGTCCTTGGCACTCTGAATGGGCACCTCCAGCAAGGTGGAGAGATTGCGCAAAATGCCATTGATGACCTTGGCTTCCCAAATGGCATCAAAATGAATCTGGGTGTCCAGCCATTGCTCTAGCCAGCCAGGGTCGGGCAAATGACTTTGCACACTATCCTCGGGATACATATTTTTATTCACATGCAAATTGGTCGGATGCAGTGCCTTGGCCGTCTTGGTGTTCGCCATCAACACACCAATTTTGGCAAAAGCCAGACGCGCCGAATCTCCCAGACGCTCAATCGCCCGCCGCATGTATTTCAGATAAATGCCGGCGTGCCGCGCCTCATCCTTGGAAAGCACCTCGTAAATGGAACGGATCACTGGTTCGCTATGCCACTGGGCTGCGCACTTGTACCAATGAGTCAAGCGGATTTCCCCGCAGAAATGCAGCATCAGGGTTTCCATGGCGGGGGCAGGATCAAATTCAAAGCGCACATTATGCAACTCCGCCTCGGTCGGCAAATATTCCGGGGCAAAACGGCGCAAATACTCCATCAGCACTAGGGCATGCTTCTGCTCTTCATAAAACCAGATGGACATGAAGGCCGAAAAATCCGAGTCATCCCGGTTATCGCGCAGGAACATTTCTGTGGCCGGCAGGGCTGACCATTCGGTCACGGCATTCATTTTGATCGTGCGGAGCTGTTCTTCACTCACCAGACTCCGATCAAACTGATCCCAGGGAATATCTGTCGCCATATTCCAACGCGCGGCCTCCAGGGATTTAAACAATTCAGGGTATAACATGGCTAAACCACCTCTCTCCGGCGTCGTCAAACAATAAGGTTTCCAGCACACTGCACCATCTGCTTTCAGCGCCCATGAAGCATAATTGCTGTGTATATGAAGACATTCTACGGCAAATCAACGCGCGGGGCGATGCCTGAAGGGCAAACTGTGGCGGCGGAGCTCCAGTACGACCTAGATTTATCTGCGCATTTGCGGCAGACTTTAGCTTATTCTTGATGTTACGCGGAAGCCATGGCTGTCTCTACCCCTCATATACTGGTACTGCACG
Source organism: Acidithiobacillus marinus (assembly GCF_002847505.1). Lineage (GTDB taxonomy): Bacteria > Pseudomonadota > Gammaproteobacteria > Acidithiobacillales > Acidithiobacillaceae > Acidithiobacillus > Acidithiobacillus marinus. Next base: position 31,309 of record NZ_MXAV01000004.1, on the reverse strand, counting down.
GACCGAACCTGAACCTTCTGGGTCAGCGTGAACCGGGACACTATGGTCGCAGCACCCTGGCTGAAATTGATAGCAAACTGAACGCCATGGCCGACAACTGGGGCTGGACGCTCAGCAGCCTGCAGAGTAATGCCGAACATCAACTGATTGATGCCGTACAACTGTCCCTCACCCAGGGCGTCACGGACATCATCATCAATCCCGCCGCATTCACCCATACCAGTGTCGCCCTGCGCGACGCTCTGAGTGCAGTGGCCATTCCGTTCATTGAAGTGCATTTGTCCAACATTCACGCGCGGGAAGCTTTCCGCCGGCATTCCTATTTTTCCGATATTGCCCAGGGGGTCATAGCGGGACTAGGTGCCGACGGTTACTTCCTCGCTCTGGAAGCCATTTACCGGCGTGTTTCACGCCCTGACTGAACCCCTCATTAAGGAAAAGCATGGATATCCAATTCATTCGTCGCCTAGCCGAACTACTCGAAAAAAGCGCCATTGACGAAATTGAAGTTGTTGAAGGTGAAAGCAAGGTGCGCATTACCCGGCATGCGGCTCCCGTCGTGCCGCAAAATGTGACCTATCACGCCCAGCCCGCGCCACTGCCGGCAATGGCCCCGGAAAGCATCCAGGCCCCTGCTGCGGCGCCCGTGGCTGCCGCCGAAAGCGCGCCTCAAGGTTATATGATCAAGTCACCCATGGTCGGCACTTTCTATCGGGCCTCCTCCCCCGAAGCCGTGCCTTTTGTCGAAGAAGGCAGCATCGTCAAGGCCGGACAAACCCTCTGCATTATCGAAGCCATGAAATTGCTGAATGAGATCGAAGCCGACGTTTCCGGCAAAATCATCAAGGTGCTGGCCAGTAATGGACAGCCCGTAGAGTACGGCGAACCCCTCTTTATCATTGCCCCAGAGGATTGAAATGTTTGAGAAGATCCTCATTGCCAACCGAGGCGAAATCGCTTTACGCATACAACGGGCCTGTCGTGAACTGGGTATTCGCACGGTAGCCGTCCATTCCGAGCCTGATCGTGACCTGATGCATGTCAAGCTGGCTGACGAATCCGTCTGCATCGGACCCGCCCCCAGCGATCAAAGTTATTTGAATGTGCCAGCAGTGATTGCCGCCGCTGAAGTAACCGACGCCGAAGCCATCCATCCCGGCTATGGTTTTTTGTCGGAAAACGCCGATTTTGCGGAACGAGTGGAAAATAGTGGCTTTGCTTTCATTGGACCCCGTGCCGAAACCATTCGTCTGATGGGGGACAAAATTGCGGCCAAAACCGCCATGAAAAAAGCCGGGGTACCCTGCGTCCCCGGATCGGACGGTCCCCTGCCAGACGACAACGAAGCCCTCAAAAAACTGGCGAAGGACATCGGTTATCCGGTCATTCTCAAAGCTGCCGGTGGCGGTGGCGGACGCGGCATGCGGGTCGTCCATACCGAAGCACACCTGATCAATGCCGCCAATCTGACACGGGCGGAAGCCGGCAAGGCTTTTGGTAATCCGACCCTGTACATGGAAAAATTTCTGGAAACCCCCCGTCATATTGAATTCCAGGTGCTCTGCGATGCCCACGGCCATTGCGTCCACCTCGGGGAGCGGGACTGTTCCGTGCAACGGCGTCACCAAAAAGTCATTGAAGAAGCCCCAGCACCCGGCATCAGCGCCAAACAACGTGCCGAAATTGGGGCAGCAGTCGTCAAGGCCTGTACCGATATGGGTTATCGTGGCGCCGGAACCATTGAATTTCTCTACGATCCCGCCAGCCAGACCTTTTATTTCATCGAAATGAACACCCGGGTGCAGGTGGAACATCCCGTCACAGAAATGATTACCGGGGTAGATATTGTCAAGGCCCAGATTCTGATTGCTGCTGGAAAAGCTCTTCCGCTTCGACAGGAAGACATCCAGTTCCATGGTCATGCCATTGAATGCCGCATCAATGCCGAAGACCCTGAACGCTTCACCCCCTCTCCCGGACAAATTACAGCTTGGCATGCACCGGGCGGTCCCGGAATACGCGTTGACAGTCACATTTATGCCGGTTATCGGGTACCCCCCTATTATGATTCCATGATCGGCAAGATCATTTCCCACGGCAATGACCGGGAAGAGGCCCAGATGCGTATGCGCAGCGCCCTGCGGGAAACTAGCATCGAAGGCATCCAGACCAATATACTGCTGCATCGTCGTATTTTGGAGGAAGCCCAATATGCCGCTGGTGAGATCAACATCCACTATCTGGAAGCGCTGCTCTCCCTATGACTATCGCCTGGTGGCAATTGGACCTGCAGGTGCCGGTCGATGCCGCGGCCCCCGTGGAAGCACTGCTACTGGAAGCAGGCGCTGAAGCCATCACTTTTCTGGAACAGGATACCAGCGAAGCCCTGTTCGTGCCCGGAGAGCTCTGGCAACACAGTCATTGTCAGGCACTTTTTGCCGCCGACGTCCATGCTGAGGCTGATTTACGCGCCCTGATTGAAAGTGCCGCCTGGCAGCATTATGGCGCTTCTCTTCAGGCTGTGGTGGATCAGGATTGGGTATCCAGCACCCAGGCACAATTTCCAGCTCGTCAGTTTGGAAAACTCTGGGTGGTCCCCAGTTGGGATCGCGCTCCCGAGGACGCACTTTACCAGTTACATCTGGATCCCGGACAAGCCTTCGGTACCGGTGCCCATCCCACCACTTCGCGCTGCTTGCATTTTCTGGAAAGCCACATTCGTGGCGGAGAATGCGTCATCGATTACGGCTGCGGTTCCGGCATTCTGGCCATAGCTGCCCTACTCCTGGGGGCAAAAACCGCTTATGGTATCGACACCGATCCCCAGGCCCTGAAAGTAGCCACGGCCAATGCAAAGAACAATGGTGTTGCCCAGCATTTGCACCTGTCGCTGCCCGAACAAAAAATGCTGCCTCAGGCGGATATTCTGGTGGCCAATATTCTGGCAGGCCCCTTGCTGCAACTTGCCGCCACCCTTGCTGCGCTGACCAGGCCCGATGGCTGGATTGCACTCTCCGGTATTCTCCACAGTCAGGAGGCCTGTATTCTGGAAGCCTACGCCCCCTATTTTAATTTCGCGATGCCGCAACATGAAGAAGACTGGTCGCTCCTCTACGGCCAGCGTAAAACCGGAGACTGAGAATATGGAAATCACCTGCCCCCGTTGTGAATCCACCTTCAGCGTCGATCCCAAAGCCCTGCATAATCATCACTATCGAGTCAAATGCAGTGTCTGTCAGCAGACCTTCCAAGTGGACATGGACAGTGAAATCAGCACTACGGGTCTCCATCTGGGGCAACGACTGGGGCGTTACCTACTTCTACTCATTATTTTCTTGTTGGTTTTAGCCTTGATCGGACAAATTCTCTGGTCAACGGGCAGGGCTCCGTCAAGCTCGCCAGATATAGTAGCAGAGGTTTTCGCCACTGATTTTAATGGTGGTTTGAAGGGGCTATAGTTGGTGGAAATGCGGCATTTTCAGGCGATTTTGGGTGCAGAATCGTGAATGGGGTGGCTGACGGACGCAGCTCGCCCTCCGGAGCTATTCTCGGATAGGTAAACCCCGTGGTGGCGCCTCAGTATCCGAGTTGGCGGAGCGTTTTGTGCGCGCTGGCGGCGAAATCCCGGCACGCTTTGGCGATATTCTTGACGCCAGTGAGACGCATAATGCTCATGGCCAGTTCGCGCAAGGTCGCCATCATATGGGGACCGTTCTGGGTACGGACTTGGGAGAGGTCCTCGTGGAAAGTCACATCGCGGACATGATGGTTCCGGTTTTCAATTTCCCAGTGACCACGGGCCAAGCCCAACAGATTTTCGGGCGTGGCACGATCCGGGGTCAGGCTGGTGAGTCCGAAGGCATAATCATCCCGAATCGTGCCCTCTTTGCTGTTGATGGTGGAGCGTTGGATCAGGAAAGCTTGTCCGACATGCGGAAAATGGAGGCCGGTTGCCCGGGTGGCGACGATGATTTTGCGGTATTCAAAGCGGCCATGCCCGACCTCTGTGGTTTCAGCGTTGAGGGGGAAAATCGCCCCAAGGGAGGCACGTCAGACGGTCGCGGAGTTTTCGTTGATTGCCTTTGACGGCGGTGAAGAGATAATCGGCTTTCTTGTCTTCGACGAGGAAGCGGGCGGTCTCCCGCTGGGTATGCAGGGCATCGGCGGTGACGACCTTGCCCGCGATGTTGACGTCCTGGAGCAGGTTGCGCAGTTCTGGAATTTCGTTGGTTTTCCGGGCGATTTCTTTTTGCGCGATGGTGGCCCCCTGTCCATGCAGGAACGCGCTGAGCAGATGCACCTGAGCGCCGTCTGCGCGTGCGGCCCCTTTGAGGACTTTGCCATCGACGGCCACCGCTTCAAAGCCCGCCGTACCCAGTAGCCAGGCGCCGATCGCCGCATCCAGCGCCTCCACATCGGCCCCTTGCAAGACGCGCCGGATGGTCGGTTCGGAGGGGGCGAGGTAGCGCTTGGTTTTGGGATCGAATCGGGCGCGGATGCGCTTCAATTGAGCCTGGGTCAAGCGACCGCCCCACTCGGCGATGGCGGCATAACTTTCGGCCCGCGTCAGGACAGCGGCCACGGCCACCGTCAGGATGGCCGGGAGGGGATGCTGCTTGCCTAGTTTGCTGCGGGTATCGGGAAGGCGGAAAAAGATTTGGCGCAAGCCTTCCATTTGCGCGGTCGCTCAACGTCACGGTTTGCATGGGGGTATGGGTCCATTCGAGTTGGGGCTGCGGCTGGGCCAACCAGGCCCGCGCCTGTGGATGGAGAGGAAAGAGCAGAAGACGTTTAGGTTGGCCGTGGTGGACATAGCCACCACCGGGACGGCGGGCGAAGCCCTTGGTTCCGCCGACATCCACCCAGTTGGCGGCCCGGTAGCAGGCACCGGTAAAACGGGGGGATTCCACAAAGGTCTCAGCCAGCACGATGGGATGCCCATAGACGGATTGCCAGTCCGCAGAGAGCCTGTGCAGGTTCAGCGCCAGAATACGGGACGCCAGATTCGGGAAGGATTCTCCGGGCAGGATCAGAAAACGGGCATTGTTGGCGATGAGATGCAAGCGCTGGCGGCGCAAGATCCAGGACCAGCCGATCCACCGATCCCGCGCCTGGCATTGAAAAGCGGCGGCATGCCAGCCCAGTAACGCTACCCAGCGACCATCGAGCGTAGCCACATAGCGCAGGTTACGGCCCGCCAAGGTGCGAAAGCCCCGGTAGTGATACGTTTGCATCAGCGTATTCCAGCGTTCCCGCTCCGTGGGCAGGATGGGTCGCACCTGAACACGGTGCAGGCTGGCTTGCTGGTTTTCGGTGAGAGTTGGGACTTCCATGCGGCAAAAGTTACCGCATTCATCCTGAGAAGTCCAGAAAAACCCTTTGTGCTACTCCATCAGCAGCTTAGATGGAAGGTTGACAGGGCCCTGGGTCAACGGGCGTTTACAGTTATGCGGCCAACAGCGCACCTATCCGCCAGGCCATGATCCGGGCTGCCAACGTCCTGGGTACGACCATCTCCTGGCCGGGACCTAATAAGGAAATGCGTATTATCGATAGTCATGTCACCCCCCTGGGAAACCAACGGGCCGAAATTACCGGGAAAATGGAAAATCTGGCTGGACATGTGCAGGCCTATCCGGTTATTCAGGTCACCTTGAGTAATGTTTATGGTGCGCCTGTTGCCCATCTGCAGTTTAAACCCGGCGAATATCTCGCAGCTTCAGAAAATCCGGCCTCTGGATTTCTGCCCCATAAACCCGTTCCGTTCATTATCAAGAGTCCCCAATTGATTACCGCCGCAGGTTATCAGGTCACTCTCCTGAGCCAACCCTGAGACGCCTGACAATGAGTACAGAATTCATGACATTGAGTGACTGCGTCATCATGATAGTAGATCGTTACCTGAAGGACCTGGACGGTGCTGCGCCCGATAACTTGCATGCACAGATCATCGAACAGGTAGAGCGTACCCTGATCGATCACACTTTGAAGAAATGTGGTGGTCAGCGCAGTACAGCGGCCCAATGGCTGGGTATCAACCGCAATACCTTACGCAAGAAGTTGCAAAATTATGGGCTGGATACCTGAATCAACTGCAAAGAACTCGAAGCCGGTGTGGGTGCAGGTAAAGGTGAGGTGACAGTCGTCACCGCCGTGATCTGTTCTGGCGCAGTGCCATTCAGATAATGCTGATAATAGGCCAAGACCCGTGGCACATAGGCCTGAGTTTCTGCAAAGGGCGGGATGTGATAACCCGCTTGGATGACTGCGTTGGAACCCGCATTATAGGCAGCGATGGCCAGCCTTAGATCGCCACTGAATTTGCGTAGCAGATAAGCCAGATAAGCCGTTCCCCCGTTGATGTTTTCGGCAGGACTGAAGGCGTTGGCAACCCCAAAGCGCGCCGCCGTTGCCGGAATCAACTGCATGAGCCCGATCGCACCTTTGGGAGAAACCGCGCCCGCATTATACCCGGATTCGGCAGAAATAACGGCGTTTACCAGGGCCGGGCTGACCCCATAGCGGCTGGCTGCAGAACGAATAAGAGACTGATACTGCTGCTTGGCTACCCGGTTAAAATCCGCACGGGCCGCCGCCACGGGCATTTTGAGCGTACGCATCACCATATGGTATTGATGGTTACCGGCGGGTACATTGGTCAAATGCACCACTCCATGACTATCCGTGTAGGCATAAATATTGGCTTGCGCAGCGTTGACACACAAGCACACCAGCAGGAGCAGAAGGCTGCACAGAATTTTCACTTGATTACCCGCAGAGAAGGCTTTTCTGACTTTTCCGGAGTTTTAGAGCTCGTCTCTTCGCGGCCGGCAGGATCGGCTCCTGGGAGCGGATCAGCGGGAATTACCGGTTCAGCAAAACCCATTCCTTCCTGGGTTTCTGCCGCATAAATAGCTGCCACAGCCGCCATCGGCACATCCACATTGCGCGCCACCCCGCCAAAGCGTGCATTAAAACAAATCCAGTCATCGGCCATGCTGAGGTTGTGACAGGCTCGGGGTGAAATATCCAGAATCATCCGTCCATCCTTGGCATAACCACTGGGCACCGATACTCCTGGATAGGCTACTACCACCAGAATATACGGGGTATGTCCCTGATCGATACACCACTGGTAAATACCATTCAACAAGTAAGGCTTGGCACTTTCTGGCAACAAAATATTTTCTCCATTCGCAAGCAGTCCGACAAAAGTTTTACCGACGACAATCTATTCTCTATATAGCCGAAATCCTGTAAATCTCAAGCATTCCAGGCTCAGGCACTATCGGACTCAAGCATTTCTGGGTCAAGTAGTCGGGACTGACCGTGATGCCAAACAAAAAAAACAATACCGCTTCAGATTTAAACGAATTCTTAATGCTCGCCATGCTCGTGAAACTGGAGCCAAGGCAAATAATTCTTGCCTCATTTACATTAATCTCTAAAATACAAATCACAATAACCTTTTGGATCGCCTCATACTGGGGTCGATTTTTTACGTTCGGAGGAACTCATGCCGTTTGTCAGCCGTCAGCAGCTTCGTTTTGTCACTTATACTTTTGCCGCCGCCAGCGCCATTGCCCTGTCCGGCTGTGCCGCTACCCAGGTCGCCCTGGAACACAAGAATCTGAGTGTACAGACGAAAATGTCCAACACCATTTTCCTGAATCCGGTCCCCCCATCAGAGCAGACGGTGTACGTACAGTTTAAAAACACCTCCGATAAAAGCCTCAATGTGGCCGCCCTGGAACAGGAAATCGATGCCAATCTGACTAACCAGGGCTATCGCATCGTGCCTTATAATCAGGCTCATTACATGATGCAAATCAACGTACTGTCCGTGGGCAAAATGTCAGAAGCTGCCGCCAAAAAGTCCTTGACCAATGGCTTTGGTGGCGCCGCATTTGGTGCCGCCGCCGGCGCAGTGATCGGCCAGAGCTGGACCGGAGCAGGGGCTGGCGCATTGGTGGGAGGTGCCATCAGCCTGGTGGCCGACTCCCTGGTCAAGGATGTGACCTACGCCATGATCACCGACGTCCAAATCGCCGAACGCAGCAAACAGGCGGTCAGTCAACAGACCCATTCCAGCCTGCAGCAGGGTACCAGCAGCACGACCACCCAACAGATCAGCGGTACCAATCACTGGATGTACTACCGGACCCGTGTTGTGTCCACGGCCAACAAGGTCAATCTGGACTTCAAGGACGCCCTTCCCGTCTTGCAGGGCCAGTTGGTCCACAGCCTCTCGGGTATTCTCTGAAGACCAATACCCCGTCCGGAACATTCCGGGCTTAGCTACAAAAACGCTCCCGTCGCAGGCAGGAGCGTTTTGTCGTCTCCTCAACTCAGATGGTAGCTGAGCACCCGCTCCACTTCATTTTTGGCCCCCAGAATCACGGGTACCCTTTGATGGAGGCTATTGGGCTGAATTTCCAGGATACGTGCCGTCCCGGTGCTAGCCGCACCCCCCGCTTGTTCAACCAGATAGGACATGGGGTTGGCTTCGTAAAGCAAACGTAGCTTACCCGGCTTTTTAGGATCCTTCTGGTCAAAGGGATACAGAAAAATACCGCCCCGACAGAGAATACGATGGACATCGGCGACCATGGAGCCGACCCAGCGCATGTTGAAGTTTTTCTGGCGCGGCCCTTCGCTGCCCTGATTCAATTCCTCGATATAGCGCTGCACCGGCTTTTGCCAGTGCCGCTGATTACTCATGTTGATGGCATACTCCTGAGTGTCTTCGGGAATACGCATCTGCTGGTGGGTGAGGATGTACTCGCCGATGGAAGGATCCAGGGTAAAACCATTGACACCCTGTCCGGTGCTGTACACCAGCATGTTACTGGAACCATACAAAGCGTAGCCTGCGGCCACCTGTTCCACACCCGGCTGCAGAAAATCTTTGAGACTGGCATTCTGCCCTGCCACCGGCGCACGGAGAATACTGAAAATAGTGCCGACACTGATCCCCACATCGGTATTGCTGGAACCATCCAGCGGATCAAAAAGCAACAAATACTTGCCCCGGGGAATATGCTTGGGAATGGCATAGGGATCATCCATTTCCTCGGAGGCCATACCGGCCAGATGCCCGGTCCAGTCCATGGCGTGCAAAATGGCATCATTGGAGATGATATCGAGCTTTTTCTGCACCTCGCCCTGCACATTGTCGGTACCGGCACTCCCCAGCGCTCCCACCAATGCCCCGCGATACACCTGGGCGCCAATGAATTTGCAGGAAACTGCCAGGTCATTCAAAAGTGCCGCGAAATCACCCGAAGCTTCGGGATGGCGACGCGTTTCCTCGGTAATGAATTGTGTCAGGGTAGTGCCAATATGCATGCGCAGATCCTTTAAAAGCTGTTGAATGAAGAGAATTTCTACAGGGCGCTCAGGCCCAGTTTGAAGGTGATGGTGGATTCTATCGCGCGCGCTGCCCCGTGGTCCAACCATTGCAACCATTGAATATGAAAACGATGAATGCCCCCACTGATTTTGGGATAACCATCGAGTGGATCGGCTATTTCCAGGCGGATCAACGAAGGCGGGTGACGCGGATCAAGAGCAGAACCATAACGTCCTTCCGGGGCTTCCACGGACGACCAGGCACAGGAATCCCGCAACAAGGCCAGGATCAAATCCACGCTGCTTTGCAAAAGCTGCAGGTCCTTTATCCAGCCTTCCAGCAGGGCTCTGGCACGTTCTGGGGGTTGTTGATTCCAAAAAGCCAGCAGTGGCAAATCACAATCGGCCAAGCCACCGGCAACCCCCAATCGACCTCTAGCCAGCTGGATGATTTCTTGATGACGCAACACTTCCCCAAAAGGTTCTCTATGCTCTCTCAGCAATTTCAGCTGCTGATCAATGCGAAACTGCCAGGCTCGCAAAGGCCCCTCATCTACCTCCGGGCTCCGGGACCAGAGACTGAGGCTTTGCCCCAGTCGCTCCAGCTCCAGAATCAGATCCAGACGCAACTCTGGACGCGCACAGAAATCCAGTAATTCATTGTAGGGACGCAGAGCCTGACGAAGATCCGCTTCATGAATGCGTTGCGCCTGGGCAAAAACACTCTCCAATCGCAGCAGCAATCGGGCGCGTTCATGCAGGGGGTGCTCATAAACTGCCATGCCTGTCCTTTGTTATCCAGACGCGCTGCCCTTCCAGGCAGCCAAGTGTGCACCATTTTCGGGCACCATGAAACAGGGTGCCACAGACAATTTTTCTAGGCAAATCCATGACCTTTATGGAGGATGTTCCAGAAAACCAGAACGGCCTCGCGCAAACCACCCAAATCTTTTTCATTACTGATCACATAATCGGCTGCGGCATTACGCTGCACTCGATCCAACTGTGCTGCCAGCACCGCTTCTATCTGCGCGGCGGACCAACCTGGGCGCTGCTGCAAGCGGGCAATTTGCAATGAACGCGGACAATCCACCACCAGAATCTGGTCCAGCAATGGCTGATAATGATTTTCAACCAGCAGCGGCACCACCCAAACGAGGATTGCTGCGGGCTGTTTTTTTTGCAGTTGCTGACTGCGCTCCAGAAAAAGTTGACGGATCTGCGGATGCAGGAGGGCTTCCAGCCATTTTCTGGCCGCTGGATCACCGAAGACCCGGGCCCGCAAGCGCGCCCGATCCAAGCGACCATCAGCCTGCAAATACTCGCTGCCCCAGTGCTGGACGATGGCGTCCAGAGCAGGCTGGCCCGGTGCGACCAACTCCCGCGCCAGAACGTCGGCATCAAGAATCTGGGCACCCAAACTTTCCAGTATTGCGGTGACGGTACTTTTGCCACTGGCGACACCGCCGGTCAGCCCTATGCGCACGATCACCCCCCCAGCAAATGCAGGTAACCCTGCACGATTTCATGGGGCCAGAGCAGCATCAACCAACCTCCCAGGGCCAGATAGGGGCCAAAGGGAATGGCATAATCCCGCCCCTTGCCGCCCAACAACAAGGCCACGGCCACCAGGCCCCCACTGACTGCGGCAATAAACAGGGTCAGGAACACAGCCTGCCAGCCGAGCCAGGCACCGACCAGGCCGAGCAGTTTGAGATCCCCCCCACCCATGCCGTGTTTTCCGGTCATTTTCAGATAAGCGGTGGCCAGCAGCCAGAGACTGCCATAACCGAGAACAATACCGAGTAGTGCATTCCAGGCTGTGGTTAGGGCCAGTCCTGACCACAGCAAGGCGGATGCGTTGATCAATAATCCAATGAGCATTCCCGGTTTGGTGATGCGATCCGGAAGGAGTTGGGTTTCCAGATCGATCATTGTCAACGCCAGCAATATCCAAGTGAACAGTAACGCGGGGAGCAGGGACCAACGTAAACTCATTGCATGGTGTATGGCCCACTGCCAGGCCACGACCACACTGAAGAGGCCCGTCAGCAGCTCCAGTGCCGGATAGCGCCAGGCAATGGGACTGCCACAATCATGACAGCGGCCGCGCAGCAACAACCAGCTGAGGACGGGAATATTCTCCCAGGCGCGCAGCACATGGCCACAATGGGGGCAATGGGAGGCCGGACGAATGATCGATTCGCGGCGGGGAACCCGATGCACCACCACATTGAGAAAGCTGCCGATGAGCAGCCCGAACAACCCGACAAAAATATAGCCCGTTATCGGGAAAATGACGGTCATTCAAGACTCCCTGCCGAGCTCCGCGCCACCCTCAGCGCAAAAGATTGCGGGCTGATGCCCAGCTGCTGTGCAGCCACAGCCGCATCACCGGCAGCCACTTCAAGCATGCTGCGCAGCAAGGCAGCTTCAGCATCATCCAGAGCCCTGGCCACCCCCGATTCGCCTCGCGTGACACGGAGAGCCGGAGACTGCTCCTCGTTCAGACAAGGTGCAGGCGTTTTTTCGGATTCGAGAATATTCTTGTCCGGGAAAACCAGGCTGCGCTCCAGTAAATTTTCCAGTTCACGCACATTGCCCGGAAAATCATATTCCAGCAGTTTGTGCATTACCTCTTCAGTCGGGGTTGCCGGACTCCCCCTCCCTGGCCCGCTCATCCGCTGCAAAATGACATCCACCAGCTGGGGAATATCTTCCCGCCGCTCACGCAAGGGAGGAAGGTGTAACTGGACGACGTTCAAGCGGTAGAGAAGGTCCTGACGAAAGGTTCCGGCATCCACCATCGCTCCAAGATCACGGTGGGTCGCCGAAATAAAGCGCAGATCCAGAGATATTTCCCGTGATCCACCCAGGGGTCGGATGACCCTCTCCTGAATGGCACGCAGCAATTTGACCTGCATCAACATGGGTAAATCGCCGATTTCATCCAGAAAAAGGGTGCCGCCATTAGCCGCCTGGAAGAGTCCCTGACGGGCCTGGGTAGCTCCGGAATAAGCCCCTTTTTCTGCACCGAACAACTCACTTTCAATCAGGCCCTCGGGGATGGCCCCGCAATTGACGGCCACAAAGGGCTGGTCATGGCGCAAGCTGGAATCATGAATGGCCCGGGCCACCAGCTCCTTGCCGGTCCCCGACTCACCGGTGATATGAACGGGAGCATTACTGCGCGCGAGCTTGCGAATATCTTCCCGAATTTGCTGCATCAAAGGAGAATGCCCGACCAGTCTGTCCGTAGCATCATGCTCCAGGTTTTGCGGATTGTTGAGCTTGATGGCCGCGGCGACCAGATGCCGCAGGCGGGCCAGCTCAATGGGCTTGGACATATAATCAAAAGCCCCGGCCTGCATGGCTTCCACGGCGCCGTCGGCCGATGAATAGGCAGTAATCACGGCCACCGGAAGCTGGGGATGCTGCTCATGAAGATGACGCACCAGATCAATACCCGAACCATCAGGCAAACGCAGATCACTCAGGACGAGAGAAGGAAGTCCTGTGGCAAGACGCGCCTGCGCCTCAGCCAGGGAATGGGCACCAGACACCTCCAAACCCATTCCTTCCAGGGTGATGCGTAATAATTCGACAATATTGGGCTCGTCATCCACCACCAAAGCGGAAGGAACAGACCGGCTTGTCGTCATGTCTCTTCCTCATGGAGGTTCCAACAGGGCAAAAATATTTTAAACAACACACCACCTTCGGCATGATTTTCACACTGCACATGTCCACCATTCATGCTGATCAACTCGCGCACCATGGGCAAACCCAATCCCGTACCCCTGGAATTGGTTGTAAAAAAAGGCTCAAAAATACGCTCCATGACTTCCGGCCGGATACCCGGACCAAAATCTCGCAGGGTCAGCATAACCTGGTCTTTATTGAAGCGCTCCGCGCTGATTTCCATACGACATAATCCCTCTGCATCAATGCCATATTGCGCCGCATTATGCAATAAATTCCAGATCACCTGACGCAACTGGGCAGGATCAGCGTAAACCAGCAGACTGCCCGGAATATCCTCGACCAGCACATGGGTCTCTGCCAACTGGGGATCCGTCTGCAATTGAACTACCAGTTTCGGCAACCAGCTCGACAAGGCAATGGGTTCCAGATGAGCAGGCCCCGGCCGGGCCATTTCCAGTACCGATTCGACAATATCGTTAATGCGAACGGTTTCTCTTTCCAGGATAGCAAACAAATGCCGGGATCCCTTGTTTTCCAGATTTTCATCCAGCAAATTGGCGGCATGACGGATGACACTCAGGGGATTGCGGATTTCGTGGGCAATATTGGCAGCAAGGCGGCCTAGCGCCGCCAATTGGGCCTCATGCTCCCGGACTCGCAAGGCCAAGGCATCGCGCAGCAGTAATAGTCGATAGGGGCTGTCCGGGAGCGTGATTTTTCGCACCAGCAAAGAGGGCGTGCGATCCTTGGCAGCTGGATCATCAGGGCCAAGGGGAAGCAGAACTTCATCGTCATCCCCTTGCTGCTTGATCAACATGGCGGCTATGCGCGCCTGCACCAGGTCGATGGCCACCGGCACATTACCCCAAAAGCGATAGCCCGTCAGCTTCCGGGCGAGGGGATTACTGAGGATGACCCGATTATGCCTGTCCAGTACCAGTACGCCCACATCCATGTACTGAACGATTTCCTGGTTCAACACATTCAGATTGAAAAGCTCCTGATCGCGCTGCTGAGCCAGACGATTGCCGCGATCCAGACTGCGGACCAGACTGTCGGCCAGTACCGCCACCGCCACCAGGGCCAGAATATAAATAAACAGCTGGCCGAACAGGGGGTGTACGCTCGCCATACCCCCTTGCAGGGATTCCACAACCAGCAGCAGCAACAGAATCCAGACGAATAAAAAAGCGCCCTTGCCCCGCAGTAAACTGGCCACTGAAACCAGCAACAGAAAAGGAAGAATGCTGAACGGGCCGCTGATGCCACCGCCATAATGCAACAACAGCAAAACCAGAACCGTATCGAGCAGGACCTGCAGCCAGACATGCCAGCGCGATTGATCCGGGAGCTTCATCAATAGCAGCAGCAGATAGAACAGGCTCATCCCGGCAGCCACCAGGGAAACCAGACTCAGGGGGCGCAGGCGGGGGCCCAGATCCAGCAGACTGGCACTGAAGGGGAGTTGCACCAGTACAGCAATGGCTGCCGCTATCAGCAGACGATAAGCAGACACACCCCACAAACGGCGCCAGGCACCATCCTGCTGGAGCAACTCAGCCGTCATGGAGGTCTTTATCGGAGTGCCACATCAGCAAACCATTAGAGGTTAGTGACCCGCAGCACCTCTTCCAGGCTCGTCACCCCTTCCTTGACCCGGCGCAAGCCGTTCTGACGCATGGTGAGCACGCCCTCCGTGGCGGACTGGCGGGCCAAGTCCAGGGCGGTGCCGCCGCGCATGATGATTTCGCGCATGGCATCACTGACCGGCATGACCTGATAGAGCCCAATACGCCCCTTGTAACCGGTTTTATTGCACTCATCGCAGCCTGCCGGGCCCATGGGCCGCCAGCCTTGCAACTCTTCGGCAGCAAAGCCCGCCTCGACCAGCGCCTGATCAGGAATGCGGACCGGTTTTTTGCAATGGGTGCAGAGCTTGCGGGCCAGACGTTGGGCCATGACCAGATGCACCCCGCCGGCAATGTTGTAGGTAGGGATGCCCATGTTTTCCAGCCGGGTCAGACTTTGGGGCGCGTCATTGGTGTGCAGGGTAGCCAGCACCAGATGGCCAGTCTGCGCTGCCTTGATGGCCGTTTCCGCAGTTTCCAGATCGCGGACCTCACCGACCATGATGATGTCCGGATCCTGGCGCAAAAAGGAACGCAGTGCAGCAGCAAAATTCAAGCCAATACGCTCATTGATATTCACCTGATTGATTCCATACACCGGAATTTCCACCGGATCTTCCGCCGTACTGATATTGCAGTCACCGGTATTGAGAATATTCAAGGCCGTGTACAGGGTGGTGGTTTTACCTGAGCCGGTCGGTCCTGTCACCAGAATCATGCCGTAGGGACGGTGAATGGCTTCTTCAAAAGCTTTGCGCTGTTCCGGTAAAAAGCCGAGATGCTCTATGGGCACCTTGGAGCTGGCCGGATCCAGCAAACGCAGGACAATGGTTTCCCCGAAACTGGTCGGCAGAAAAGACACACGAAAGTCAATGACCCGGGCAGGAGGTACCCGCACCCGCAAACGCCCATCCTGGGGTAAACGACGCTCGGAAATATCCAGACGACACAGAATTTTCAGTCGCGAGGTAATCCCATCACGCAGGGCCAGTGGGGGATGCAAGGCATCCTGCAAAACCCCATCCAGACGATAACGTACCCGGAGATCCTTTTCATAGGGCTCCAGATGAATATCTGAAACCCCCCGCTGAATGGCATCCAGCAGCAGTTGCTGGACAAAACGCACCACCGGAGCATCATCAACCGTTCCATCACTGTCCTTGCCGAGGTCAAATTCTTCCTGGGCATCCTGTTCCGCACCGGACTCATCCTTGGCCTTGTCCAGGAAAATATCTTCAATACCGGTACCGGCATTATTGGCAAGATGGACCGCACGCATCAGCTTGTCGGCTTCGACAAGAATGGGCACCACCTGCAAACCGGTATTGAATTTGATGTCCTCCACCGCCTTGAAATCGGTGGGATCGGCCATGGCCAGATAAAGGGTGTCGCCGCGTTTGGATAAAGGCAGGACCAGATAGCGGCTCATCAGGTTTTTATCGACCCGGCGCAGCAGCAAATCATCGATCATAACCGCATCCAGATCGAGCATGGGCATGTTGTAGCGCTGGGAGAGGTGCGCCATCAGCGCCGCAGCCGGAACTGCCCCTTTTTCCACCGCATAAAACAGCAAGGGTTTCTTGCCGCGCCCAGGGTCATTGGCAAGATTGACCAGTTGCGCTTCATTCCCCAGCCCGTTACTGACCAGGGCCCGCAGTACGGGGGTCAAAACTATTTGTTCCGGGTTTGCAGCCATCGCCGTAATGTATCCTCCACAAGGGGGGTTTGCGGTAAAACACCGGTCCAGATACGGAAGCTCTCCGCGCCCTGTTCCACCAGCATCCCCAAGCCGTCCATCGCGTCCCGCCCACACTGGCGGGCAGTCCGTAACAACGGGGTTTCCAATGGGTTATAGACGATATCATAAACTTTACCATGGGCTGGCAAGCCTTCCAGATCCAGTTCCGGATGACTTTCCCCATGCAGGCCCAGGGCGCTGGTATTCACCAGCAAGCCGACCCGGGGCAAAATCCGGGTCAGGCTTTTGCGCTCCAGGGGCAGAGGATGCAGGGGAAACTGTGGGAATTCCTTGGCCAGCTTTTCCGCCCGGTCAGGATGCCGGTTGGCCACATAAATGGCCGGACAGCCGGCACTTCCCAAAGCATAAACAATGGCTCTGGCTGCGCCCCCTGCGCCAATGACCAGTACTGCTGCAGCGCGCCAGTCGTGGCCGGCACGACGCTCCAAAGCCCGCTGAAAACCCAGGGCATCGGTGTTCGACCCATAACTGCGCCCCGCTGTAAAATGAATCGTGTTGACGGCGCCGATTTGTTGCGCTTCCGGGCTGAGATCATCGACCAGGGACAGTACCGCTTCCTTGTGGGGAACGGTGATATTGAGGCCCTGCACCCCCGAGGCCGCCAGGCCTTCCAGGACCTTGGGCAAATCCTCCGCCCTTGCCGGGAAGGGAACATACACGGTGTCGAGACCCTGTTGCGCGGCAAACAGGCGATGCATCCAGGGCGACAAGCTGTGTTTTACCGGATCACCGATGATGCCGTAGACGACACTCGCACCGCCAGGATGCCACATTTCTGCGGGTGACAAAGTTTCGGAATCAATGTCCATTGATAAAAGCCTTTTCCGGATAAGTGGCCAGCACAGCGAGCAGCTTCGGCCAGTTTTTACCGGGCAGGATATTACCCAGCACTACGGACTGGCGAACACCGGTCACCTGAGCATAAGGCAAGGATCTGCCCAACAAACATTGCCCCCCCAACCAGGCAAAGGCCAGGGCTTCCAGAGCCTGGGCCGGGATTCCGCTGACTTGTGCACCGAGCCGCACCGGCAATTCCGGTAAGGCTGCCCGCAGCGCATTTATCAACGTCGGATTTTCGGCACCACCGCCAAAAACCAGGAGTTCAGAAGCTGCAGGCATCCAGTTCCGCAGAGCCTCTGCGACACTGCCTGCGGTCAGCGCCGTGATCGTCGCCACAAAATCCGCTTCCCCATAGGCCCAGTCCGCCCACCAGCTACGGACTAACGAATCGTCAAAACTTTCCCGTCCTGTACTTTTGGGTGGAACCTGCTGGAAATAGGCGTGCTTCAGCCACTGCATCAGTGGCTTTTCCTGAACTTTTCCGGCAGCACCCAAGCGGCCGTGCAGATCACATTGGGCTGTACCACGACTGAGCAAGCGTACTGCTGCATCGATCAAGACATTGCCGGGACCACTGTCAAAAGCCTGCAGCGGACGGGGATCGCCAGCACCCGGAATCCAGGTCAGATTGGCCATCCCTCCGAGATTCAGGATTACCCGCGCCTGATCATTCTGAAAGAGATAGTGATGAAAGGGTGGCACCAAAGGCGCGCCTTCCCCGCCTGCCGCTACATCTGCGCGCCGAAAATCATGGACCACCGTCAACCCGGTAGCTACGGCCACATCGGCGGCCGAACCAATCTGCAGGGTAAAACCCGGCGCGGCGCGGGGCTGATGGCGGATGGTCTGACCGTGCAGGGCAATGAAATCCACGGGACCCATTTGCGCAATGGCGGCCTGGGCCACATCGGCGT
The DNA here is from genome assembly GCF_002847505.1 of Acidithiobacillus marinus. Taxonomy (GTDB): domain Bacteria; phylum Pseudomonadota; class Gammaproteobacteria; order Acidithiobacillales; family Acidithiobacillaceae; genus Acidithiobacillus; species Acidithiobacillus marinus. The sequence continues at coordinate 13,112 of NZ_MXAV01000004.1, read as the reverse complement.
AACAGGCACCCAGATGACGATCCAGTATAGCCATTTGTTCCACGGGCAAAGGACCATTGGCCGCGAGCACCATGTCCCGCAAGGGCGCAGCAAAAGCCTGGCTATACATCCCGACATAAGCCTGTTCACCAGGGGCCGCAAAATCCAGCAGAGCGGCATCCACCCCATCGGCACTGGTCCCGGACATCAAGCCCAAAGCGCGCATGGAGTCAGCTCAAATCATTCGTGGGCGGGGATGGACTTGCGGCCAGACATCCTGATCGGTGCGCAATACCGCACCAGCAGGCCGCAAGTCAGCCGCAGATGGCTTATGCGCCGGACCGCCTCCGGTCAATGCTCGTGACCGTGCTCGCCATGCACATGACCATGAGCCAGTTCTTCCGCTGTCGCGTCACGCACATCCAGAACCGTAACATCAAAGTTGAGGGTCATGCCCGCCAGCGGATGATTCAGATCCACGGTGACATCTTCCCCTTCAATATCAATGACCGTGGCCAGACGCATACCTTCGTCTGTCTCGGTTTCAAACTGCGTCCCGATTTCCAGCTCTTCCGGGTCATCAAAGTCTTCCCTGGCTACCACTTCCACCAGGTCTTCGTCCCAATCTCCGTAGCCTTCTTCCGGGGGAATGGACACTTCGACCTTATCACCCGTGCGGTGCCCGGCCAGTGCCTGCTCCAGACCGGGAATGATGCCGTGGTGGCCATGCAGATAAATGAGGGGTTCTTCACCTACCGAGCTGTCAATCAGCTCGCCCTCTTCGTCGGTGAGGGAATAGTCGATGGTGACTACCTTGTCTTTGCTGATAATCATGTGGCGCGTCCTATGGCTGAGAGATGAAGAAGGAAGACTGATTTCATGGGGATTCTAGCCCGACTGGGTAGAAACGGCAAAATTTTCGGGAAGCTCCCAGGTTTGCCATGAAGGTGCCAAAATTTCTGAAAATGCATTGATCCATATAGGATTATCATTCAGCGCCGGAATATAACGCAAGGCCTTGCCGCCCGCGCCCAGAAAAGTTTCTTTGCCTTCCAGGGCAATTTCCTGAAGCGTTTCCACACAATCTGCCGTAAATCCGGGACAGAGCGCATCAATTTCCTCTACCCCTTCTTTCGCCAGCTGTATCAGCGTCTTGTCTGTATAGGGTTCGAGCCACTTTGCGGCACCAAAGCGACTTTGAAAAGTTTGCACCCATTCCCCCTGCTGCAAACCCAGTTCCTGCACCAGTAGTGCTGTGGTTTTTTTACACTGCTGACGGTAGGGATCGCCTAACTGGATGGAGCGCTGCGGTAAACCATGAAAAGAGATGAGCAGTTTTTTAGCACGACCGTTTTCCTGCCACCAGTGTTTGACACTCTCGGCAAGAGCCCGAATATAGGCAGGATGATCATGCCAGTCACGCAACATGCGCAGTTCCGGAATTTCGCGCATGGAACGAAACTCTTCAGCTACTTTATCAAATATGGATGCCGTGGTGGCGGCGGCGTACTGAGGGTAGAGCGGGACTAACAGGACCTTTTCGCAGCCTGCTTGGCGCAGCTCTGCAAGCCCTTGGCGCAAAGAGGGTTTTCCGTAACGCATGGCCAGCGTGACCCGCACAACTCCCGGAAAATGGGTATCCGCATATTTTTGCAGACCTTCGGCAAGACGTTGACTGTATACCAACAGAGGAGACCCCTCCGGCATCCAGATGCTGGCATAATTGCGGGCGGAACGGGCCGGACGAAAAGTCAGAATCGGCCCGTTCAGTATCGGCCACCAGATAATCCGGGGTAACTCCACCACCCGGGTATCACTGAGAAACTCGCGCAGATAACGTCGTACCGCCGGAGCCGTGGGAGCTTCCGGCGTACCCAGATTTACGAGTAATACACCAATCATCTCTCCTCCTGTAACTCTATAAAGACGGGGGCATGGTCCGAAGGTCGTTCAGCTCCCCGGGCATTGCGGTCGATGACCACATCCTGAATTTTAGGCAACAAGGCAACAGAGGCCAGGATCAGATCAATACGCAGGCCGCGATTACGACGAAAACCCGCAGCCCGATAATCCCACCAGCTCCACTCCTGAAGATTCCCGTGGCGTTGCCGCCAGCTATCCTGTAATCCAAGATCTAGCAAGGCTGTCAAGGCAGCCCGCTCCGGCGGAGAACAGAGCACATCTTCACCCCAAGCCACCGGGTCAAATACATCCCGGTCATCAGGCGCAATATTGAAATCACCGACCAGCAGCAATTGCGGCCACTGCGCCAGTTCGCTGGCTATCAGCCCCTGCAGACGCTCCAGCCACTGCAGTTTATAGGAATACTTATCACTTTCCAGTGACTGTCCATTGGGTACATACACATTGACGACACGGATGCCCGCAAATGTCGCTGCACAAAGACGGGCTTGACCATCCCCACCATCGGGCCAGTCACACCGGGGATTTTCCGGATCCATCCGGCTCAGGATGGCCACACCATTATAAGTAGGTTGCCCATGATAAAGAGCATGGTAGCCCGCCGCCGCCAGTTCTGCGACGGGGAATTTTTCATCCACCAGCTTGGTTTCCTGAAGACAAAGCACATCCGGCGATTGCTCCTGCAACCACTCCAGCACCTGAGGAAGACGCACCTTGAGTGAGTTAACGTTCCAGCTGGCAACTTTCATGACCATTACTGAGGCAGCGTTGCGCTGATGCTGGGCCGTAAACGCATGCTGTGCATCCAGGCCATCAGATCGGGGAACTGGACCAGAAAGTCTGGTGCGCGCAGATCCACATATCCCACCGCGCAGATCGTCGCTATTTGTGCCAGATTCAATATGGGCGCATTCGCCAAATCCTTCCAGACTTTGCTTTCTTCCTGGAGCATCGCCAGCGCCGTGCAGACTTTACTCTTAGCGCGTTGCAACATGTTCAGATCCTGACAATCCGTAGCATGACGCTGCTCCAGCACCCAGGCAATGGTGGTATCCATAATGCCGCTGGCCAAAGCCTCGATCCGGAGCGCTTCAATGCGTGCCTCGGCATCCTGGGGAATAATGGCGGGATCCGGGCGCAGCATCTCCAGATACTGAATAATCACCGCCGAGTCGTAAACCGCAGAACCATCATTGCGCAACAGTACAGGAATCTTACCCAGCGGATTATGGGATAAGGCGGCGTGCTCCTGGGCCCTTAAATTGACCCACTCCACCTCACAGGGGATATTTTTTTCCAGCAAAGCCATTCGTACTTTGCGAGCGTAAGGACTGGTTTCGGTAGCAAAGAGGCGCATCTTTTTTCTCCTTATGGGTAGGCCAGTGTGGACTCTGCTATCATGACGAAAGCATCGCCTCAAGCCAAGCCCAGGAACCATGAACTATCAACATCAATTTCACGCCGGCAACGCCGCCGATTGCGTCAAACATCTGGCCCTTTATTTGACGCTCACGGCGCTAACCCGCAAGGATACACCCCTCGCGTATATGGACACCCACGCCGGGGCGGGCAGTTATATGCTGGGTACTTCTGGAGAGCATCTCGGCGGTATTTCTCGCCTGTGGTCCGACCGCCGCAGTCTGCCGCAATGTGGAGAGTGGCTGAAAATCATTCATCAAATCCAACCAGACAAACAACTGCAGCACTATCCCGGCTCCGCCCGGCTGGCGGCAGCATTACTGCGCCCCGACGACCGGATGATTTTATGCGAAAGCGTGCCGGAAACCGCCGCACAGTTACGCCAGCATCTGGGAAAAAGACCGCGCACCAGCATCCTCAACGAAGATGGTTACCGGGCGCTGTTCGCCCACATGCCCCCGCCGGAAAAGCGCGGCCTGGTCCTGATCGACCCGCCCTTTGAACGGCGCGATGAATGGGAAATCCTTGCGGACACCCTGCTGCGCGCCTATGGGCGCTGGCCCCAGGGCATCTATCTTGTCTGGTATCCCATAAAAATTCGCGGTACGATCTCGCGTTTCTGGCAGGCCCTGCGCGGCCGGATTCCGATGCTGGTATATGAACTGCTGCAAAAACCTGAAGAGGGGCGGGAAACGCTTTTCGGCAGTGGTCTCCTGCTCATCAATCCCCCTTGGGGAGTCAAGGAAGCACTCAGCGCTGGTCTCACCGAACTGGGGCCATTACTGGCCGACCCGCAGTCGGGTGGCTTCTGGTCACTGCGCTGCAACGGCTGGCCCGGCCCCGAAAAACCATAAACTGCATGCGCTGACACCCGGCGCCATAAGGACAACAGGATGGATAAAACAGCACTTCCCAATATCGAGCACATCCAAAAACTGCTGCTCTACGGTGGCCCCTCCGCGCAATTGCAGGAGGAGCTGGTCAAAACGCCCGACACTGAAATGAGTGTCGCGGTACTTTATCACCTCGCCCTGCGGCATGGGGTCATCAGCCCGACGGCAGCACGAGAAGGCCTGTCACTGCTGGCCACCGCCGGAACGGCGGGCGAAAATGCCCGTAACATTCTTGAGAAAGTCATTGCCGACAGCGATTTTCTGGCTGTGCGGGTGATGCGCTAAAGGTCAGGCAAATGCGTCTTTACAGCTGGAACGTGAATGGCTGGCGGGCAGCCTGCCGCAAGGGACTGCGCGACTGGGTGGACAAGGTCAAACCCGATCTGCTCTGCATTCAGGAAAGCAAGGCCAATCCTGCCACCATGGGTCCAGAAGAAAGCCGGCTCGATGGTTACAGCAGTTGCTGGGCAGTGGCCGAACGCCCCGGATACAGTGGTGTTGCCACCTTCTGCAAGGGCGCTGATTGTCTGGCTCACCCGGGGCTGGGGATCGACCGCTTTGATGCCGAGGGGAGGGTCGTCGTCACTGATTGCGGTGATTTTGATCTTTACAATGTTTATTTCCCCAACGGCAAAAAAGATAGTGAAAGACTGGCGTTCAAGCTGGATTTTTATGCGGCCTTTCTGGAGAGGATCAATCAGCAGGTAGCGGCAGGTCGTCCAGTGGTATTTTGCGGTGACGTCAACACGGCCCACCGCCCCATAGATCTTGCCCGGCCTAAGGAAAACCAGCGCATCTCTGGCTTTCTGCCCGAAGAAAGAGCCTGTCTGGATTTATGGGAACAGCACGGCTGGGTAGACAGTTTTCGCCATTTTCATCCCGATGCGGCGCGCTATTCCTGGTGGAGCCAGCGCACCGACGCACGCAGTCGGGACATTGGCTGGCGTCTGGATTATTTCTGGGTACACCAGAGTCTCTTGCCGCGCCTGCAAGACGCCGGTATTGCCACGGAAGTTACCGGCTCCGATCATTGTCCCGTCTGGCTGGAGATCCAATAATGCGCCTCGAACAATATATACACCTGGCCGAGCATACTCTGTCCAGCGTAGGTGATTTCCGCCGTTGGGGAGCCAGTCGTTTTGCCGCCGCCCGTCTGGATTTCAGCCAGGGCCAGCAAAATCCCCGGGCGGAAGCCGACCTGATTCTGGCCCGGGCATTACACCTGGAACCGGAAGATCTGGGCGACTTCAGCAACGCCCGGCTTTTGCCTGAAGAAAAACATCTGGTTCTGAACCATTTTTATCAGCGCGAAATACTTCGCCGCCCGGCAGCCTATATCACCGGCGAAGCCTGGTTTGCCGGTTTGCGCTTTATGGTGGATGAACGGGTGCTGATTCCGCGCAGCCTGATTGAGCCCTTCATCGAAGAGGGCTTTGCCCCTTGGGTGGACGAAACCCGGGTGCGTCGCATTCTGGAAATCGGTACCGGTTCAGGATGCATGGCCATTACCCTGGCTCTGCGCTTTCCCCATGCTGATGTGGATGCCGTGGATATTTCACCAGATGCCCTGAATGTCGCCCGCGCCAATGTGTTACAGCATGGCCTGGAAGATCAGGTGCAACTTTATCAGTCTGACCTGTTTTCCGCTTTGGGCGGACAGCGCTATGATCTGATCATCAGCAATCCACCCTATGTAGATGCCGCCGCCATGGCCGAATTGCCGCCAGAATATACCCATGAGCCGCGCCTCGCACTGGCGGCCGGAACAGACGGTCTGGAATGCCTGCTCCCCCTGCTGGAGCAGGCGCCGCAGCATCTCGAAGCCGGTGGGGTATTGATCGTGGAAACCGGAGACGCGGAAATAGCCCTTAGTGAGCAGCGCCCCGAACTGCCTCTGATCTGGCTGGAGCACCCGGCGGGGGGTTCGGGCGTGTTTCTGATGACGACGTAAAATCTGAACAGCAAAGCGGAGAGGCTTGAGGATACTTTTTGCGCCGATCGCCTCCTCTGTGCCTGGCCCCTCTAAAAATCATTGCCCTGCAGCAACTGCAAAAACACCCTGACTGCCCGCGACTGAAAATCCACCTGGGGACGGATTAAAAACAGAGTCCAGAACAGCCCCCGGGGCGGTTCCAGGCGCAGGGAAGCCAAAGACCAGCGCACCTTATCCAACGCTTCCACCGAAGCAAAACCAATACCCAGACCTGCTGCCACAGCATCGCGCAGCGCCTCGACACCCGTCACTTCGACGCTGCAGCGTGTACAAAGTCCGGCGTGGGCAATAGCTGCTTCCACCCGACGCCGAATCCCGGAATGCGCCTCCCGCCAGACAACAGGTTGTTGCAGAATCTCCTCCCAACCTGCCGATTGACGCCCCTCCTGTACCCAGGGATGCTCCCGGGGCAAAATCGCCACCAATTCATCTTCCCGCCAGGCTTCCTGTTCCATGTGCCGGGGCAAATGATCTGCGGCAATCTGTTCTTCGGTAAACAGCAAATCCCAACTACCCAAAGCTAGGTTGTCGGGCAGCGGACCAGTTTTCAATTGCAGCTGGATGCTCGGGTAGCTACTGCGGAAACGGGCCAGATGCTCCATCAGAAAATAATTGGCGACGGTATTGGTGGCCGCTATGCGCAAACTGCCTTCCTGCAGATTCTGGCGGCGCGCCGACCAGCTTTCCACCTCTGCTAGATTTTCACGCAGCCTCCGGGCATAAGGCAACAGCGACTCTCCGGCGGCAGTCAGTTGGATATTGCGCCCATTTCGCTGATAAAGAGGTTCTCCTAAAGTCAGCTGCAAGGCTCGCAGGCGTTCGGAAACAGCGGGCTGGCTGCGTTGCAGATGGCTGGCTCCGCGTCCCACCCCTCCTGCTTCGGCAACCGCCAAAAAGGTCAACAAGGCTTCGGCATGAATTTTCAATTGGATTTTCCGATGAATAAGAGCAAATCAATCTATTGGTTGTATATTAGTAGCGGCGCTAGAGTAGGGCAAATTTACAGGGAGGCATCTGATGCAGAGCATCCAGCCATTGTCCAGAACCTGGCCACTATTCGCCGGTGTGGCCCTGGCTCTAGCCATGGGTTCTTTTGATGGTGCCTCGGTGCAGGGTATTTTTCCTTATATTGCAGGAGGACTATCTACCAGCAACAATCACGCTCTGTGGACCCTGACCTACTTCATTGTCCATTGGTCACTGGGGATTACTCTCATGCCCTGGACTACCCAGCGCTTCGGTATGCGCCGCGTCTTTCAGGCGGCGGTCATGGTCGCCACCCTGGGCACCCTCATCAGCGCGACCACTAGCAATCTCTGGATCATGCTCCTTTCCCGGGCTCTGGAAGGCATTGCCGCCGGGCTGCTGGTGCCCCTCAGTCAAAGTTTGTTTTTACGCCACAGCCAGGAGCGCCATCGTGGCCTGGTGACCGTATTCTGGAGTAATGCCATGCTCATGCCCTTTTTCTTCGGACCGGCCCTGGGCGGATTACTGGCCACGGAATTAGGATATCGCAGCATTTTCCTGCTCTCTCTGCCGTTCTGGATGCTGGCTTTCTTCCTCGGCAGCAGCGGGATTCCCCGAGATGCCCGAGATGCGGGACAAAAAAAACTGCCGCCTTTTGACGGCTGGGGATTCGGACTCCTGTACGGAGGGCTGATGAGCCTGCAGATTGTCCTCGACCAGGGGGAAGAATATGGCTGGTGGCATTCCGCATTCATTCTGAAAATGACCCTGCTCGCCCTGATATTTTTCACTCTCTTTGCCTGGCGGGAAAGCGAAACCGCTCACCCCCTGCTGGAAATCCATTTTCTCAAGCGGCGTAATTACTGGCTGGGGCTAGTACTGCTCTGCCTGGGTTGGGCCATGTTCATGGGCTGGGCTTCCATTTTGCCCCTCTGGGCCGAAGAAGACCTGGGCTTCAATGGGTTCTGGGCCAGCCTGGTGCTTTTCCCTATTGGCCTCGGCGCCATTCCCATGTCCACTCTGATGGACCGGCTTCGGAGTTTGTTGGGTTTACGCCGCCTGGCCAGCCTCTGTTTCCTGATTTTTGCCTTTGCCTATGGACACGCCTATCTCAGCCCCATGAGCAGTCTGTCCGATCTGTTTATCCCCATTCTGCTGATTGGCATTGGCGTCGGCATGCTCTTTGTGCCCTTGACCCTCATCATTCTTTCTGGATTAAACAGCGCGGAAATCTCCTCTGCCGCAACGACCAGCAATTTCATTCGCGTGTTCAGTGCCAATATCGGTGTCAGTCTGCTGAGTGTCTATTGGAGCCGCTACAGCGCCATGGCGACGGATCATTTGCGCGGACAGATCAGTCGGTTCCATGACAATTTTGATTTTTCACCCGCAACCCTACACCATTTGATATTGGTCAAGGCGGATACCCTGAGCATGGACAATCTGCTGCGCCTGTCCATGTGGATTTGTCTAGGGGCAGCCTTGATCGCCTATATTTTCATCACTCCTCCACGCCGCCTGCAAACAGCCACAGGGCCTGGCAACTATGTTGCAGAAGAAGAGGAAGAAAGCGGGTTCGCGGCTTCTGCAAAAGCCGAAGCCGCCGAAGGGGCCAAGACCACCTCCTGACGGGGACGCGGAATTTCAATACCGGCTTTTTCGAGGGCTTCCGCCAATGCCCAATTAAAGGTCGCCCGGGTATTCCCTGGCCGCATCAATCCCTCCTTGTCCACCCAGACAATCATTTCGCATTCATAACCTGCCTCCCCAAAAGCGTTAATCCAGAGAGAGGGCTGATAGCGATCATTACTGACGCATAAAGGCTGTGCCCGTGCAGTACTGACCACCAGCTCCCGGAGTTTTTCCCGATCGGTACCATAGGGAACCCGGAAGGGAATGTGCACGCGCATGACCGCATCATCGAGACTCCAATTAATCACCTCTCCGTTCACAAACTGGGAGTTGGGTACCAGAATATCGACGTGATCATTGGTCATCACCTGGGTATAGCGAACACTGAGTCTTTTGACTTCACCATGCAGACCGTTTTCCTTGATCTGAATGTAATCTCCCACTTTGATACTGTGTTCAAAGAGCAGGATCAGTCCGGAAGCAAAGTTGCTGAATATATTCTGCAAGCCAAAACCGAGGCCCACACCGACCACACCACCGAGAATGCTCAAGCTGCTGAGATTGACCCCGACTGTCTGCAGGGCGATGAGAATTCCCAGCGCAATAACCACATAATAGGTCAGCCGCGAGATGGCATAAGCCGTAGCGGCACCCAGACTGCGGGTCAGGGTTCTGCGGGTCAGCCGCCGCAACCAGATAGCCCCCCACCAGAGAAACACCAGAATCAGTACAAATTCGACAATTCCCAGGGGCTGAATCAGGATATTGCCCGGTAAATGCCAGGGCGTGGTGAACCAGCGCCAGAACGCTCCCCAATAATCATGCATCGTTATCCACTCCCTCCATCATGCGCCAGTCTTTGGCGAGGTCATCCACTGCCAACGTGACAAACATACAACAACCCCTGCCGTAAAGCGTCCACATCAGTTACACTAAAGCAAAAATTGACTGAATAAGGTAGCCCCGTGAAAGCATTTGTTCTCCAGCCCCTGCAAGCGGCTCTCGAAAACCTTCGGCGTGAGGGGATCATTCCGGAGATTCCGGAAAATCTCGAACTGGATCGCCCCAAACAGCAGGAACACGGGGATCTGGCCAGCAATATCGCCCTGCTGCTGGCCAAAAAGGCCGGGCGCAAACCCCGGGATCTGGCCGCAGCCATCATAGCAGCCCTTCCTGCCAGTGACTGGATTGTGCGCACGGAAATTGCCGGGCCCGGCTTCATCAATTTCTTCCTGGCTCCTGCCGCCTTCCATGGGGTCATCGCCAAAATCCAGGCCGAGAAAAATCAGTTCGGAGCCAACCAGCAAGGCGGGCAGCAAAAACTGCAACTGGAGTTTGTTTCCGCCAATCCTACCGGTCCACTGCATGTAGGTCATGGTCGGGGTGCCGCCTATGGTGCAAGTCTGGCCAATATTCTGCGCTTCAATGGTTATGACGTTTTTTGTGAATATTATGTGAATGACGCCGGCCGGCAAATGGACATTCTCGCCGCCAGTGTCTTCATGCGTTATCTGGAAGCGGCAGGCCTGTTACCCTGGGCTTTCCCCGACAACAGCTACCGAGGGGATTATGTGCGCGAAATTGCGGCTGAACTCCGCACGCAGGTGGGCGAAGCGCTGCAACATGCCCGCAGCGAAATGCCCGACCTGCCCGCCATGGAAGACCCGGATGCGGCCATAGACGCTCTGATTGCACACCTGAAAGAACGCCTGGGTAAGGATGACTACCAGATCCTGCACAGTGCCGGGCTGGACAGCATTCTCAGCGACATCCGCGCCGATCTGGAACAGTTTGGGGTGCATTATCAAAACTGGTATTCCGAACGGCAACTGGTGGATTCTGGTGCCGTTGACCGGGCTGTAGCCGCACTGGAGTCGGCGGGTCACTGCTATCTGCAGGAGGGCGCGCTCTGGTTCAAATCCACAGCTTTTGGCGACGACAAGGACCGGGTCATTCGCCGCGAAAACGGGGCTTATACCTACTTTGCGTCTGACATCGCCTACCATGCCGAAAAATTCGCCCGGGGCTTTACCCGGGTCATCGATATGTGGGGCGCAGACCATCACGGCTATGTACCCCGGGTCAGGGCGGCGCTGCAGGCTTTGGGCCTGAATGACGACCAACTGGAAGTGGTGCTGGTACAGTTTGCTATTTTGTATCGCGGCACGGAAAAAGTCTCCATGTCCACCCGCGCCGGCGAATTCGTTACCTTGCGCGAGCTGCGCGAGGAAGTCGGCAATGATGCCGCCCGCTTTTTCTATGTCCTGCGACGTGCCGACCAGCATCTCGACTTTGATCTCGATCTGGCCAAGAAGCACTCGGAAGAGAATCCGGTGTTTTATATCCAGTACGCCCATGCCCGGGTCTATTCCATGCTCCGCCAGGCTGCCGAAAAGGGCTTGAGCCTGCCCGCAGACCATGAAGCTGACCTGGAATGCCTCCAGGATCCCCGCGAACTGGCGCTCACAGATGTCCTCTGGCGCTTTCCGGAAGTGGTACAAAGTGCCGCCCGGGATCGGGAACCGCATCAGATCGCCTTTTATTTACGGGATCTGGCAGCTTCTTTTCACACCTACTACAACTCGACGAGAATTCTTGTGGAGGAAACCCCTTTACGCCATGCCCGCCTGATCCTCTGCAAGGGGGTTGCCCAGACCATTGCCAATGGCTTGCGTCTGCTGGGTGTCGCGGCGCCGGAGCAAATGTAGGCTGTCATGCGCGACTACAAAAACCAGACCAGCCGCCCACCATCAGGAGAACAGCGCCCAGCGCCACCTCCGCGCCGACCGCAACCAGTGGAACCTGAAGAAATATATGCAGAAGAGGAAGACACGCAACCCTCTGCTGCACCGCGCAGCGTTCGGCGCTGGCCCTGGGTGCTGCTTTTTCTGATCCTCCTGCTCAGTGCCGGGGTCTGGTGGTGGATTGCGCAATTACCCATCAACACCGGCAAACTGGGTCTGCTGCCGGGTACCAACGGCAGTACTGCAGCAACAGCATCTGCCAACAGTAGTGCCACATCGCAAGTAACCAGCAGCGCCAGCTCCATGGCCCTGGCCGCCGCTGTCCTCCCCGGCAGCGTATCAGCCGCAGCCAACACCGTCAGTTCAGCGCTGGCAAGCACGACGAGCAGCAGCCCGGCAACCGCGCCGGCGGCCTCCACTCGCAGTGGGGTAGATTTCAACTTTTATCAGATATTGCCGAAAATGCATGTGGATATTCCCGCAGATATTCTCGGGAGTGGTCCCGGCATTCCCGCCGCAGCCACTGACAGCGCCCTTGCCATGCCCGTGCATCAGCCGGTCACCATCCAGGTGGGAGCGTTCACCAACCGGGCTGCGGCGGTGGTCCTTCGCGATCGTCTGGCCCTGCTGGGGGTCAGCACCAGTATGTCCAAGGTCGACAATAACGGCAGCAATACGCTCTATCGGCTGCAAACCCGGACTTTTGACTCCCTGGCCGAGGCCCAGCCGACTCTGGCCAAAATTCGTGGCATGGGCATCACCCCCCTGCTGATCGGCAAGGGTATCATCGGCGCAAACTCTAGTGCACCGCTGTCCCGGTCTCCAGCGCCTTGATGGCTGCTGCGGGCGTTTCCTGACCAGCCAGCACCTTGTCCAGCCCCGGCAGATAATGATTGATGGTTTCTACCCCTACCAGTAAATAGGGACGCAACAAATCGGTAGATAATACGCTGGCAGGGGCCTGTAAAATGGTCTTGAAATTGATTTCGCCGTCTTCCATATCCAACTCGAAATTACGGCTCTTCGTCAGATTGAGTGGGTAGGGGGTAGAATGCTGTGGAGCGGTCGTGCCCTGAATTGGAGTTAGCTGATGGTCCCTGAAGAGCTGTTTTCTCTCGCGTTAGGATTGGTTCCGCCGTGGTTGGTGGATCATGTGACTTTCACGGTGGAGGAGAAACGCCTGGATCTGCACATCAACTTTCCCAAGGGTAGTCGCTTTGCTTGCTCCGTCTGTGGTGAGGAGTGTCCGGTACATGATACCCGTGACCATACTTGGCGGCACATGGATTTCTTCCAGCATGAAGCCTATCTCCATGCCCGCGTACCTCGTGTGAAGTGCCAGGAGCATGGAGTGCATCAGATATCTGTTCCCTGGGCACGGGAAGGCTCGCATTTCACCCTGCTCTTCGAAGCGCTGATCATGACCCTGGTGCGGGAGATGCCGGTATTGACCGTAGCCCGCCTAGTCGGCGAGACCGACACGCTCCTGTGGCGGGTGATTGACCACTATGTGCCAGAAGCCCCGTACCAGAGTGGATATGGCCCATGTCCATGCCGTCGGCG
>NZ_MXAV01000039.1 GCF_002847505.1 Acidithiobacillus marinus | reverse complement strand
GGGTAGGGGGTAGAATGCTGTGGAGCGGTCGTGCCCTGAATTGGAGTTAGCTGATGGTCCCTGAAGAGCTGTTTTCTCTCGCGTTAGGATTGGTTCCGCCGTGGTTGGTGGATCATGTGACTTTCACGGTGGAGGAGAAACGCCTGGATCTGCACATCAACTTTCCCAAGGGTAGTCGCTTTGCTTGCTCCGTCTGTGGTGAGGAGTGTCCGGTACATGATACCCGTGACCATACTTGGCGGCACATGGATTTCTTCCAGCATGAAGCCTATCTCCATGCCCGCGTACCTCGTGTGAAGTGCCAGGAGCATGGAGTGCATCAGATATCTGTTCCCTGGGCACGGGAAGGCTCGCATTTCACCCTGCTCTTCGAAGCGCTGATCATGACCCTGGTGCGGGAGATGCCGGTATTGACCGTAGCCCGCCTAGTCGGCGAGACCGACACGCTCCTGTGGCGGGTGATTGACCACTATGTGCCAGAAGCCCGTACCAGAGTGGATATGGCCCATGTCCATGCCGTCGGCGTCGATGAAACCAGCAGTCGGCGCGGCCACGACTACATCACGCTCTTCGTGGATCTGGATGCCCGGCGACTCTTGTTCGCTACTCCCGGCAAGGATGCCAAGACCTTTGAGAGATTCTCCGCAGATCTACAGGCCCATGGTGGTAGCGCGGAAGCGATCACCGATGTGAGCATGGACCTCTCGCCGGCCTTCCAGAAAGGGGCTGCCGAGCACCTGCCCAATGCGGAGATCACTTTCGATCGTTTTCACCTCATGAAGCTCGTCAACGAGGCCGTGGACGACGTGCGCAAGGGGGAAGTCCTCACTCAGCCAAATCTCAAAAAGACCCGCTGGCTCTGGCTCAAGAACGATTGCAACCTCAAGGTGAAGCAGAAAGAAAAGCTGCAGGCATTACTCAAAGACCAGAACCTCAAGACGGCGCAGGCCTACCAGTTCCGCCTGACCTTTCAGGACATCTTCACGATCAAGAATCGCCATCAGGGGGCTACCCTCTTGAAAGCCTGGTTGGAAAACGCCAGAACCAGCGATCTGCCGCCTATCGTCAAGGTCGCCTACACCATCATGAATCACTGGGATGGCGTGCTCCGATGGTTCGAGAGCCAGATCACCAATGGAATTCTGGAAGGTTTCAACAGCCTCATTCAATCCGCCAAGGCCAAGGCTCGGGGTTACCGCACGCACAAGAACTTTATCAACATGGCCTACCTGATCCTGGGCAAGCTGGATCTCAGGCTACCCACTTGAAATGACGAGGAACCCTCAATCACATCCTGACGGGGTCCGCCAACTGACAGAATGCGGACGTAATCCTCCGCGTTCTTTTGAACACCCACCCATACCAGCGAAGCTTTTAGACGATTAGCCAAAACGTCTGTCATCTGCCGCATCGTTGAAGAGAGCTCAAGGGTCAAAGAATCGCCCAATAATCGATTCACTTCCTGCAAAGCCGTCTGCAAAGCCAATTGTGCTTTCAGTTGCTTGTTAGCCTTACGATTTTTAACAAGCGCATGATAGGTAAAAAACAAACCGAAAAGCAGCAACAGAAGCAGAAGTATCTTCAGCATAAAAAAGTTTCCGCTTGTTTTACGCAGATTTTTTTAAGACGAAAAAACTTCAGCATGATTTTTCTGCGGAACTGCATCTCTACTATCTATCTGCAGCAGGGTACAGAGCGAGGCATAAGTTTCATTGAGTGCAGACAAATTATCCTCTTTAACTTTGCGCTGCAGGCTCAGGGACTGAATACGCGGCTGGATATTGGCCGATGAGTCGACGATAGATTCCAGGGCTGTCAATTTTTCCCGGGACTGGGTGGCAAAAAGCTCGAGCTGCCGGTTCATCAGGTCAAGAGATTCATTGACCCACTGCTGTAAATCCTTCCGGGTTTCCCCGACAAAAGCTTCTACTTGTTGGGCCAAAGAGAAAAAAGCCTTGCGCACTACGGATCCCTGGGTGGAGGCCGCTATTTCCAGGCGTTTGCCAAAACGTTCATAACGATCCGCCATCGCCAGCAGCTCTGCCCGGCGGGGTAAAATGGCATAGGGCATGGTATCCAGCTTGGGTAAGCCATATTGCTGTTCCAGTATTCGATAAGCGTCCAGCATCAACGCCGACAGGCGATTGGCACGTTCCAAGGCATTATCAAACTGAGCGATGGTTTCCTCAAAAAACTTCGAGAATCGTTCGTAGATGCCCACGGTAGTCCAGGCTGCCAGCAATTCCGCGCGGGCAGAAGCGACAATCTGATCGAGTTTTTCCAGAGAAAGCGCCTGCAACAACCAGGTATTGGCAGATTCCAGAAATTCTTTTTCTTTCATAATGAAGGTATCACGATCCCCAGCGAAAGTGCGCATCAGTTTCTGCTGTCTTTCCAGCAGACGGGGCAATTGCTCTCCCGTTTGCGCCTGCAGACGCTCCATGCTTTCAATTTCACTACAGAGATTTTTAACCTGCTCTTCCAGGAGCACCCGCTGATCAATGACCACCCGATTGATCAACCTTTGTGCACTGGCTAGAATGGCGGCTCGCTTCCCAGGGATCAAAATTTCTGCGATAGCACTTTCCAAATCAGCCAACCCACTACGCGTACACAAATCCTGCTCATGGCGAATTCGCCCCAACAAACCCTTTTGTGCTGAAGCAGCAATGACCTGCTCCAGATTCAAGCCCAAATGCTTCGCGGTTCTTTCCCGCTGCTTTCGAATAGCCTCGGCTTCTTCTTCAGGTGAACGCAAATCATCCCAGAGGGTATCCACCTTATTAAGCACAACCAATTGATTGTGCATTGTGCTGCGCCCCAAAGACTGTTCCCATATAGCCATATCGCTCTGGGTCACGCCAGAATCAGCGCTCAGCACAAATACTAAAGCGTCAGCGCCTTTGGCAGCTTCCAGCCCCAAATCAGCCTCACTGCCAAGAGAATTCAGACCTGGGGTATCCAGGATAACCAACCCCGCTTCCAGAACTGGATGTTCCCATTGCAATAACGCATAGCGCCATCGGGAAATTTTCACCTTGCCGTCACCACAAGAGCTGCAATGCGTAGTCTCGTTTTGCTCACCAAATGCCTTGACTTGCGCACACAAGCCATACCTGCGGGCTTCTTCCAGAGGCACGCAAAGGGTTTCTGTCAGTTGCGCCATTTTTTCTGTACAGTCCTTTCGGTCTTCAGGGTCCAGCAAAGAAAACGTCCAAAGATCACGAATTTTCTTAAGCTTTTCGACAGAATCGTGGAGCGTCCGACTACGAATAGGCAACAGCTGCAACGAAGGAGTCTCGTGGCTGTAGGTGATTTCGACCGGGCACATGGTCGTTTGACCAGGGCCGGAAGGCATTAACCGCGCGCCCAAATCTGAAAAAAACAGGGCGTTGATCAGTTCTGATTTCCCCCGGGCAAACTCGCCAAAAAACGAGATACGCAGTTGATCGCTGGCAATCTCCCGAGAAAGATTATCCATACGCAGCATGGTGCCGCTGGGAAGAATTTCCAGGTCTACGGAGAGCTTGGCAATTTGATGTACAGCATTTGCGATTTGCAAGCGCCATTGATGATAATCACGCAAACGCTCAACAAGCAAAGGCAGGGACATGTTCATCTCTCCATACAAGCCATAAATCTACTGATACTGGCTTAGCTGATTCCGGTGAAACTATACCATTATAATGTAAAGTTCTCGTGCCACAATCAAAATAGGCTTAAATTTTTTAGCTAGGCCATGCGGTGCAAAAAAAAGGCAATAAAAGCAAACAGTGCAATCGGCATGATAGTAGCAATGGAGGGACTAATACCTCCTGACACACTGATATAACCTGACATCTCCGTCAGAAAATGGAAACCCAGCCCAAGTATCAGACCAGCCATAATCCGCGCGGCCAGACCACCTCCCCGAGGGTTTCTCGTAACAAAGGGAACCGCAAGTAAAATCATGATGAGCCCTACCCACGGATAACTCAGCCGTTGCCAAAAGGCTAAAGCGAAGCGGTTCATTTTAAGTGCTCCCGTCTGGAGATTCTGATAGTTATGCCAAAGCGTCGGCAGAGTCATGGTGCGTGTCGGATGCGCAAAGCTGCTCAGCGTGGAAGGCGTGAGCGCCATGTTCCAAAGCTGGCTTTGCAGATGGTGCATGCGTATCTGATCCGGGGTGATACTGGCAATGACCACATTTTGCAGAACCCATTGATCACCTACAAAGTGGGCGGCGCTGGCGCTGGTCAGAGTCTTCAGTTGTACCATGCCCGGACTCAGCGAAACCATATGTAGGCCCTGTAAAGATTTGCCATCATTCCCCACAGCGCCGATCTGGATCAATTGATGATTGCTGCGCAACCAGAGCCCTTGCTCTCCCATATTATGAAAGCCGACACCAGGCTGACTGGCATTGGCCCACATGGCTTCGGCAGCGGGTGCCGTCACCGGAATCACCCACTCCCCCAGTACAAACATGCACAGGGTGCCTATCAAACCCACCAGAAGCAGGGGTTGTTCCAGACGCCACAATGACCAGCCGGACATCCGCAGGGCGATGACTTCCGAATGCCCACTGAGAATACTTATCCATATCAGGGTGCCGAGCAATAACGCCAGGGGGATGACATCATAAGCCACATCCGGTAGTTGCAATGCCGCATATTCCATGAGCCTTGCCATGCTCCAGGTCCCATGCCCGGGTCCCGATGATTTGGCAATCAACTGGGCGACATAGACCAAGCCCAGCAGCAGCAGCAACACAATGCTGCTGTACGCCAGTAAGCCCTTAAACAGCAGTTGATCGGCGCGCTTCATGAAAACCCCTGTCGAAACCATATGGGAAGCAGGCCAAGATCCCGATTCCTGCGCCAGAAGGTGTAAAACGACAATGCCCCGATAACGAATACCACCCAGAAAAACCCCGGATACAGAGGCATTTTTCCCGCCATCATGTGCTCCTTGAAATAAATCAGGATATTGTTGATCGCCAGCAAAAAAAGAACTCCCAGCAACATACCCCCCGCCCTGCCACCTCCGCGCGGGTCACTGTAAGCCAGCGGTATGGCCAGCAACGCCAATAATGGCAGGGCTATCGGCCAAATCAGCCGCCATTGCAGTTCGGTAACCGCATACCGCCGGTCAGCGTCATGAAAGTGGTGCATTAAGGTTGACAGAGAAGCACTATCCCAATTGATACCACCGGCCTGATTGTTATGTGTGGCGGCATTGTCTAGCATCACCCGATAACGGGTAAAAGACAGCACCTTGAAACCATCCTGTCCCGGCTGCCCCAGATAACGCTGACCATCAATCAGCACCAGACTGAGCCCGCCGTGATCATCCGGAATGATTTCACCGTAGGCTGCCGAAGCCATATCCGAATGCTTGCCATCAGCAATGGACAAAAAGATTTCATGATAGCGGTGGGTATTTTTGCCCATAGCTGAACCTACGTATATCACCCTCCCCCCCGGCAAAGAGGTAAAACTGCCCGGCTGAAGCATGGCTTCGGCGGCAGCATTGGCGAGCCGCTCGGATTCTGCCTGAAGCGTCCGCTGGGCTGCGGGCGCCCAGGATAAGGAAAGTATCAGTTCCAGGCAAAACACCACACCCACCACGAGAGCCACTCCCGGTAACAAGCCAGCTAGCCCCGTACCCGTACTGCGAATAGCGACCATTTCGTTGGATCGATAGAGATTATTAAAAACCAGATAGACCGCAAAAAAGAAAGCAAGAGGCAAAACAGTGACCAGCAAGGTAGGCACGGCCAAACCCAGAAGTTGTAGCACAATGGGCAGGGGCAACTGCCCGGAAGCCACCTGTTTCAGGAGCTGGGTCAGCTGACCAATGGCTAAAATGGCCAGTATGACCAGACAGGTCAGCAGAAAAGTGACCGTCACATTACGAATAATCTGCCAGCGAATGCGGGTCATGAGAGATTCTCTTGCCGAACACGTCTTGATTTGGGACGGCCTTGGGGCTTACTTTGTACACCATCGTTCATATATGTTCCTCATACACAGATTATCAGGAGATTTGCCGTGGAGATAGCCATTCACAACCATAACCCAAGTGCCGACAAACAGGATTGCATTATTGTCGGTGTTTATGAACAAGGCATCCTCAGTCCGGCAGCCACCCTGGTCGATGTGGCCAGTGCAGGAGCCATCCAATCATTTCTGGCGACCGGAGATTTCACAGGCCAATGCGGAGAAACCCAAATACTCTATAAACTTTCTGGTCTGGCTGCTCCACGGGTGATGGTGCTCGGCCTGGGCACCCACGGCAAGATGAGTGACAGCAAATTTTGTAAGGCTATTCAGGGTGCCAGTAAAGCTCTGCGTCAGGCACAAATAGTCCAGGCCAGCTTTTATCTGCTGGACACCCCTGTAGCCCGTCGCTCTCCCGCTGCTCTCAGTAAAATCCTGGTACAAACAGTGATGGACAGTGATTACCAGTTTGACCATCACAAGGAGCCTTCAGAAAAGCCTCGCCGCAGCCTGAGCCAGCTCCATCTCCATTTAGCGGGCAGTGCTGAAGAGGAAGCAGCTGTCAAACAAGCCTGCGCTGAAGCCCAGGCTACTTCCCGAGCCGTAGCTTGGGCCAAGGATTTGGCCAATGAACCCGGCAATGTCTGCACGCCCACCTGGCTGGCTGACCAGGCCCAAAACATGGCTGAACGCACCGGCATTAAAAGTACCATTCTGGGGCCCGATGCCATGGAGGCCTTGGGTATGCGGCTGTTACTGGGTGTGGCCCAGGGATCCCGGCAGGAACCCCGTCTGATCATTCTGGAATACTGGGGTGGTTCGGAAGATCAGGCACCCATTGTCTTTGTGGGTAAAGGCCTGACTTTTGACGCTGGCGGCATCTCCTTGAAACCCGCTGATAAAATGGATGAGATGAAATATGACATGTGTGGCGGCGCTTCTGCTCTGGCCGTTATTCAGGCTGCCGCCGAGCTGAAACTGCCTCTGAACATCATTTCGGTCGTTCCCGCGTCAGAAAACCTGCCCGACGGTCAGGCCACCAAACCCGGCGATATCCACAAGAGTATGAAGGGATTGACAGTAGAGATCATCAATACTGACGCCGAAGGTCGTCTGATCCTCGCTGATGCCCTCACCTATGTAGAACGCTTTGAACCTGATGTCGTCATTGACATGGCCACCCTGACCGGCGCCTGTATCGTTGCCCTGGGCCATCAAACTGCCGCCGTTCTGGGCAATAACGAAGGTCTGGTTCATGACCTGATCCACGCCGGTAAGGAAAGCATGGATCGCGCCTGGGAGTTGCCCCTGTATGATGAATACCAGGATCAACTGAAAAGTGCTTTTGCCGATCTTTCCAATGTTGGTGGCCGGCCGGCGGGTACGATCACGGCAGCCTGTTTCCTCTCGCGTTTCACCGAGAATTATCATTGGGCGCATCTGGATATTGCCGGAGTTGCCTGGAAAAGCGGTGAAAACAAGGGGGCTACCGGGCGTCCGGTTTCCTTGCTGGTGGAGTATCTGCTTCACCGGGTCCGTCAAAGCGCCTGAAGTGGTGCAGATTGCCCACAAGACAGCTTCCTTCTATGATTTACCAGCAACTCTGCTGACGCCACAAGAGCAGTTACGCGCCATTTGTCGCGTGATTAACAAGGTCTGGCAAGTTGTCGGGGAAGCAGATATTCTTTGTGACAATCTGGAAGCCGCCCAGAGTGTGGATAACATGCTCTGGATTTTTCAGGCAAATGCTTTCATTCCGCATGGATTGGGTGCTGGCAATGCTGTGCGGATACATTACCAAGACCCCTGGCCGGATTTTTGTAAAGTTGCAGTATTTTGTAACCTGCAAAAGCTGCCTGTAACGTTACCCGAATCAGAAAGGCTGGTAGATTTTATTCCGGTCTCACCCGTTGCCAGAGACCAGGCCAGAGAACGTTATAAGCAGTTGAAAAGTCTTGGATACACTTTGCAAGTACATGCCCTGGAAGCCTGAGCGGAGAAAAATCGCCATGAACCATAACCGTAAGGAACCCGTGCTCGAAGAAGCTCTGGAAGAAAACGAAGATGCTCCCCTGCTGCTCACCAAGATGGTCAGGGAAGGATTGCCGCCGCCGCTTTGGCGACATGAAGAACCCGCAGAACCCGTAGAACCGGCTAAATCCCAAAGCCAGCAATTCGCAGAAAATCCGGGTAATAAAGCGGCGCCCACTGAAAATACCTTCGCGATGCAATGGGAAGAGGCACAATCGCCTGCTGGGGCTGTCACACATCCTGCGGCGGCTCCTCACCATACCCAAAGCACTGCATACCTCCAGGATTCAGAAATTACGCAACCCTCCAAAACCCCGAAAGATTTTGAAGACAACGACCTGGAAGCCGCGCTTGCACGGATGCGTGAAGGACTCAGTCAGTTTACCGCATCGAAAAGTGAAACAGCTGCAGACGAAAACATGAGTGCTGCTGTTGAGCCTCCTGTTTTCGGTATAGTGAGCGATAGGCTGAAGCCTGCCCTGGAAGACAGTGAATCAACAAGCTCTCTGACCAGTCCTGAAGATCAGGAGCCGGAGCCCTTACCCACTGATCATGCCGACCCGGATGAAGCGGTCGAAACGACGACCTTATCAGCGGCCAAACAAGAAGATCCCGACCCAGTATCGGTTGCCCCCACAGCAGAAAAAACGCCGGTAGAATCAGTTTCTCCAGAGCCAGAAAACCCTGTTGAAGCGTCTGAAGAAACTGCTCGGATTACGGCCCATAGCGCCCATGATCCGGCTCTCGAAAAAACTGCTTTTGATCTCGACTTCCTGAAGGAGTTTGAGCAGTTATTATTTCAAGAAATAGAAAGACGGGTCATGAACGAAATGGAAGAGCAGATGATCGAACATCTGCAGAAGGTCTGGAAAGAACAATTAAGTCTGACCATGATGCGTACTCTAGCCTTGGAAGGGATCAAACTGCGGGAAAGTCTCGCCCAGGAGATGCGCAAATCTCTTCCAGAAATCCTCCAGCGCGTGCTGCATAATGGCCTGGAACAAATCATTCCCACCGAAGCTGACTGATGAAGGCTCATGACTGACCATTTAGACCGCCCCTTTGCCCCCGCCGAGATTGAAGCCGCCTGCTACCTACGCTGGGAAGAACTTGGTGTCTTTCAACCGCATTCTGGCGCAAAGCCTTATTGCATCATGTTGCCACCGCCCAATGTCACCGGCACCCTGCACATGGGCCATGCATTTCAGGATACCCTCATGGATATTCTGGTTCGGGTTCACCGGATGCGTGGTGAAGAAACCCTCTGGCAGCCCGGCACAGATCACGCCGGCATTGCCACGCAAATGCTGGTGGAACGCCAGATTGTCAGTGCCGGTGGCGACCGGCATCAGATGGGCCGCAGTGCTTTTCTGGATAAAGTCTGGGAATGGCGACATCATTCCGGAGGAAATATTACCCGGCAGATGCGACGCCTGGGTGCTTCCTGTGATTGGAGCCGGGAACGCTTCACCCTCGACAGCGGTCTTTCCCGGGCGGTTACCGAAGTGTTTGTTCAGCTCCATGATGAGGGATTGATCTATCGCGGCAAACGTCTGGTCAACTGGGACCCGGTCCTGCGCACTGCGGTCTCTGACCTGGAAGTCCTGAGTGAAGAAGAAGATGGATTTCTCTGGCATATCCGCTATCCACTCAGTGATGACAGCGGTTCTCTGGTGGTCGCCACTACCCGCCCGGAAACCCTGCTGGGCGATGCCGCCGTGGCCGTCCATCCCGACGATCCGCGTTATGCATCCCTGATCGGCAAAACCCTGCGCCTGCCCATCATGGGCCGCGAGATTCCCATTATTGCCGACGATTATGTGGATCCCGAATTTGGCTCGGGCTGCGTCAAAATCACCCCGGCCCATGATTTCAATGACTATCAGGTGGGTCAACGTCATCATTTGCCGCTGCTCAATGTATTCACACCTGAAGCCCGCATTCGCGCGCAGATGGAAGTGTTTACCGGCTCCGACATTACCGAAACCACTGCCGAAGCCATTCCCGAATCCTTGCAGGGTCTGGACCGCTATGCTGCCCGCAAACAGATCATTGCCCAGCTGGAAGCCGAAGGTCTGCTGGTTAAAACCGACGCCCACAAACTGATGGTACCCCGTGGTGATCGTTCTCAGGCGGTTATCGAACCCTACCTGACGGATCAGTGGTATGTGCGGGTGGCGCCATTGGCCGAGCCCGCCATCAAGGCCGTGGAAGAAGGCCGCATTCGTTTTGTCCCCGAAAACTGGAACAAAACCTATTTTGACTGGATGCATCGCATTGAAGACTGGTGTATTTCCCGACAGCTCTGGTGGGGTCATCAGATTCCGGCCTGGTATGGTCCGGACGGGAAAATTTTTGTGGCCCGTCATGAAGACGAGGCGCAGAGCCAGGCGAATCGTCATTATGGTGTGCCGGTGGTGCTGGAGCGCGATCCGGATGTGCTGGATACCTGGTTCAGCTCGGCGCTATGGCCATTCACCACGTTGGGATGGCCGGAGAAAACCCCGGATCTGGCGCGTTTTTATCCGGGCAGCGTCCTGGTTACCGGCTTCGATATCATTTTTTTCTGGGTAGCGCGCATGATCATGATGGGTCTGCGCTTCATGGATGAAGTGCCTTTCCAGGAAGTGTATATCCATGGTCTGGTGCGCGATGCCGAAGGTCAGAAAATGAGCAAGTCCAAGGGCAATGTGTTGGACCCCATAGACCTTATCGACGGCATCAACCTGGAGGACCTTGTCAGCAAGCGCACCCAGGGACTGATGCAGCCGCAAATGGCCGCCAAAATCGAAAAATCCACCCGCAAGGAGTTCGCCGAGGGC
The DNA here is from genome assembly GCF_002847505.1 of Acidithiobacillus marinus. GTDB lineage: Bacteria > Pseudomonadota > Gammaproteobacteria > Acidithiobacillales > Acidithiobacillaceae > Acidithiobacillus > Acidithiobacillus marinus. Next base: position 21,622 of record NZ_MXAV01000039.1, on the reverse strand, counting down.
ATTCCCGCTTTTGGGACCGACGCCTTGCGCTTTACCTTTACCGCACTGGCGACCCAGGGCCGGGATATCAAATTTGACCTGAAACGCGTCGAAGGCAATCGTAATTTCTGTAACAAGCTCTGGAATGCCTCCCGTTTTGCCATGATGCAGGTACCAGAAACAGGATTGTTACAGGGCGATCAGACCCTGATGGCCCCGGAACGCTGGATCATCGGCCGCCTGCAGCATTGCGAGGCCGCTGTGAACCATGCCATTGACCAATATCGCTTTGCCGATGCCGCCCATGCGCTCTATCAGTTTTTCTGGAACGACTACTGCGACTGGTACATCGAACTGTGTAAACCCGTGTTGCGGGCAGAAAGTACTTTCACGGCCGCCCAGCAATGCGGCACCCGCAACACCCTGCTGCGGGTACTGGAAGCAGGATTGCGTCTGCTCCATCCGGTGATGCCTTTCATTACTGAAGAACTCTGGCAACGCGTTGCCCCCATGCTCGACAAAAGCGGGAGCAGCATTGCCCTGGCGCCCTACCCGGTAGCCGACCTGCAGCGCGTAGACCCTGAAGCGGATGCCGATACGGAATGGCTGCTCCAGTTCATCCGTGCTGTGCGCTCAGTCCGTGGTGAAATGGACATTCCTCCGAGCAAATTATTGCCGGTCCTGCTCCAAGGTGGAGATGCCGAAGATCGTCGGCGTGCTGAAGACACCGCTCCCTGGCTATTTGCCATGGCCCGCTTGAGTAGCCTGGAGTGGTTGACGGACGGCGTGGAAGCACCACCAGCTGCTTTGCAGTTATTGGGTGATCTTAAAATTCTTGTGCCCCTGGCTGGAGTGATTGATGTGGGCGCAGAGCAGGCGCGACTAAACAAAGAGCAGCAACGCCTGGAATCTGATCGCAGCAAAACTTTAGCCAAGTTAGGGCAGGAAAGTTTTCGCAGTCGCGCCCCGGCGGAGGTCGTCGCCAAGGAGGAAGAGCGCCTACGGGAAATCGAAGCTGCCCTGCAGCAACTGGCCGAACAGGCTGCCCGCCTGCAACAACTGTGACAATGTCGGATAAACCATCCCGGCAGAATCATTACTACCCGCTGGAGATCCTTTTCGGCAAGGTTTTTTCGCCTTTCGAACAGTTTCTACGGCGGGCAACAGCGGGCGGCATCATCCTGATTTTCGCGACTGTCCTGACCCTCTTTCTCAGTAATTCACCCTGGCATAGCCAGTATCATCTCTTCTGGGAAAACCATTTTGGTATCCACTGGGGTCATTGGATCCTGGACCAGAGCCTGCATCACTGGATCAATGACGGGTTGATGGTGGTCTTCTTTTTTGTAGTAGGGTTGGAGCTGAAGCGGGAATTTCTGGTTGGCGAATTATCTTCGCTCCGGGATGCTGCTCTGCCCATTATTGCCGCCGGGGGCGGTATGCTGGTGCCAGCCCTGATCTATCACCAGATCAATCCCAGTGGACCGGCGGCCGAGGGCTGGGGCATCCCCATGGCGACGGACATCGCTTTTGCTATCGGCATTCTGGTGCTGTTGGCCTGGCGTATTCCCCGCAATCTGATTGTTTTTCTGACCGCGCTGGCTATTGCCGACGATCTGGGCGCGGTGCTGGTTATTGCTATTTTTTATACACCCTCTCTGAACTTGATCGCGTTACTCATTGCCGGTCTGCTCCTGCTGGGTCTGGTACTGCTCAATCAAAGCGGGGTGCGTAAAGTACTGCCCTACCTGATTCTGGGGCTACCCTTCTGGTACTTTGTCATGCTGTCCGGTATCCATGCCACCGTCGCCGGGATCCTGCTGGCCTTTACCATTCCGGCAAGAGGTCGTATCCGTCCTGATCAACTGGCCGATAGCCTCAGTGCGCGCAGCGAAAACCTGCGTGACACCATCATTCACAGCAAGCGTCTCGATCCTCTGGTCAATGGCAAACTGGCGGGGATCATTCAGAGTATTGAACACAGCAGTGCCGAAGCCATTGCGCCCCAGCAGCATCTGGAACATCGTATCCAACCCTGGGTGACTTTTCTGGTGATTCCCATTTTTGCCCTGGCTAACGCTGGCATCAACTTCGCGCACGTCAACAGTGGCATGTTACTCAGCCACGTCACCCTAGGCATTTATCTGGGTCTGGTACTGGGAAAATTTGCGGGAATTTCCCTGTTGAGTTGGTTGGCCATTAAAATCAAGCTCGCCCGTCTGCCTAGTGGAGTGCGCTGGCCGCATCTACTGGGGGCAGCCTGGCTGGCGGGAATAGGGTTTACCATGTCCCTGTTTATCAGTGATCTGGCCTTCAAGGATGCGCTCATGGTGGAAGAAGCCAAGCTGGGGATTTTGCTGGCCTCCCTGACGGCTGCCTGTATAGGACTGCTCTGGCTTTTTTGGGTCGGCAATAAAATCAAGGAGTTGGAATGATTCCTGAAGATCTATCGGATGTTGTCCGCCAGGCACTGCGCGAAGATATCGGTAGCGGCGATCTGACTGCTGCCCTGATTCCTGAGGGAAAAAGGCTTAGGGCGCACATTATCAGCCGGGAGCCCGGCATTGTCTGCGGACAACCTTATGCGACCGCCACTTTTGCCGCCCTGTCAGCACAATTACATGTGCATTGGCAGGTTGCCGAAGGGTCCGCCGTTATAGCCGATCAGGAGCTCTGCGTCGTTGAAGGTCCAGCCCGGGCGCTGCTCAGCGGCGAGCGCTGTGCCCTCAATTTCCTGCAGACTTTATCGGGTACGGCCACAGCGGTACAGGATTGTGTGGCATTACTGCAAGGCACTCGCACCCGTCTGCTGGATACCCGTAAAACCATTCCCGGATTACGTCAGGCACAAAAATATGCGGTACGGATAGGCGGCGGTCATAATCACCGGCTCGGACTCTTTGACGGCATCCTCATCAAGGAAAATCATATTGCCGCCTGTGGCAGCATTACGGCCGCACTCCACGCCGCTCAGGCTCTTGCCCCGGCCCTGACCCGCATCGAAATTGAGGTGGAAAATCTGGAGCAACTGGAAGAAGCTCTGGCCGCTGGTGCCGATATGATCCTGCTCGACAACTTCACATTGGAAAACCTCCACAAGGCTGTCCAGCGGGTGAATGGCAAAATTCCGCTGGAGGCGTCAGGTAACATGGGCTTGCATAACTTGGCTGCGGTGGCGGCCACCGGTGTCGATTTCATCTCCGTCGGCAGTCTGACCCGCAACCTGCAGAGTCTGGATTTGTCCCTGCGCTATTTTTGACAGGCCAGGAGACTTTCAGGCCCGGGCTTCAGCATCCAGACTGCGCAGAGTTTCGTCCGCCCCGGCTGCGGCGGTCAGGTCCGCTACATTTTCCTTGGTGAAAAAGCCCTGAAAACCGCCAAAGCGTTGCACATATTCAACAATCAGGGAGGAGTGTTCCGAAGCGCTGGAAAAAATCTGCTTCAAGCCTTCCTGCTCTGACCCAATCACCTGCAGGAGAAACTTCTGTCCGCAGTTTTGCAGGGCTTCCACCACGTAATCAATGTTGATCTGATTATTGGTATGACCATCCTGGACCCCTACTGCCAGATGATGCAGACGTGGTCCAAAATTGCGTACAAAGGCTTCCGTGGGAGAAGGTTGCCCGATCAGATGATTGCAGAAGTAGGGATGGTTCGCCGCTGTAAACACCTTGGCAGGGCTGTTCAGCACATTCTCGTAATGGACGCTCTTGGTGACATTGGTGGAAGAGTTTTGATCTGGAATATCGTAAGAACCCCAATAATAATAACTGGACAAGGTCAGATATTCGAGAATCGCCACCTCCCGGTTCTGGCTATATACCCGGGTGGCCAGATGATCAATGGGCAGCAGCAACTGATCCAGACCAAGCTTCTCCCGCATCAGCTTGGCCTGTTCAAAGGCCACTTGCATATCATCGCGAATAGAAGACAGGCCCAGAGAATACACCCGGATGTCATTATCAGGGCGTTCCCAGTAACCGACAATATTGTGGGTGTAGGGAGAGGGCTTGACGATGGCCATATTGCCCGGCAACTCCAGCTGCCGCACCTGCTCCTGGTTGAAAAAGCGGATTTCCCGGCTTTTTTGGACTTCCAGTACCTCATGGAGATTTTTGACCTGAAAGACTTCACCCATATAGCGGGAATTGGGGCGTTTGGCACCCACCGGATACACTTCATTCAGGCTGCGGAAGATACCATGCAAACCAGGATCCTTGACTTCGCGCACCAGTACATCGGGGGCGTTCATGTCAATGCGGAGAATATGGGTGGAATGCTGATCGGTTTCGAGGGTAACCAGATAATTATACGGTGTCATCAGACAAAGCTCATGGACATAGGCGGCAGAATGGCCCGGTTCCACGGTAATCATCAGAGCATCAATCCGGCCGATATTCTCGGTAAGCCCCTGACGATCCCGATCTTCCAGCAGTCGTCCCAACCATTCCTCAAAAAATGCCGAATTTTGCTTGTCGCCCTGCCGCTGGAAATCCATCGACGCTTTCATTGATTTTCTCCATCATCTCCGTCAGACCGCTTCAGTGTAACGCGGGGCAGATTTCTGCCCAAGCACTGCAACGATGACAGCAGAATGGCGCAACCATAATTGACAAGATACCGCTTAGTCGGTATCTTCAACTTTCATGACGACGATGATTCAACGTAAAATCCGTAATCCAGAGCAAACCCGTAGTGACTTGCTGGATGCTGCCTACTCTGAAATTCTGGAATCCGGCTTTCAGGCAGCCAGTTTGGAGCGCATTCTTGCCAACACTTCGGTGAGTAAAGGCGCCCTTTATCACCACTTCGGCACCAAGCGGGATCTCGGTCTTGCGGTGATTGAAGAAGTGATTGGCCCTCAACTCGAAGGTCGCTGGTTCAACATGCTCGCCCAGCATAGTGATCCCATCAGTGGTCTGCTCAAACTCATCGAAGAAAAAATTGCTTCTGCTGATGAATCGGTCATTCGCTACGGCTGCCCCCTGAATAATCTCATTCAAGAGATGAGCCCTCTGGATGAATCCTTTCGTCAAAGTTTGCAAAAAATTATCGAGAGCTGGGTGGAAGTGGTCGCCGAGGCGCTCAAGGAAGGTCAGGCCTCAGGAAAAGTGCGCGCAGATACCGCGCCCCAGGATATCGCCCTTTTCATTGTCGCCTCCATTGAAGGCTGTGTCGGCCTCGGGAAAAATGCCCAGTCTGTAGCGGCCTATCAACGCTGCCTCGAACAACTGAAAGTTTATATTCAATCATTAGCCGCCTGAGCGCGGTATAAGCATCCTCTTTTCACATCCGCACAAGGAGGTAGTGTCATGTCTGAAATCCATTCCGAATGGTTGCAACTGGATCAAAGTCTGCGTGCCTGGTACGCCCGTCCCGGCAGCCCGGGTCCCCATCCCGGAGTCGTGATTTTTATCGAAGCTTTCGGAGTAAACAGTCATTTTCAGGATGTTGCCGAAAGATTTGCAAAAGCCGGGTACTGTGCCATTGTTCCTGATCTCTATCACGGCAAGGTCTATGAATATAGCGATTTCGAAAATGCCATCGGGCATCTCAAAACCCTGAAGGACGATCTCGCCATGCAGGAGGCTGGATTGGCTATTGCTGAACTGCACAAACGTCCAGAAGTCCGCAGCGATGCCATCGGTGCCGTGGGTTTCTGTATGGGAGGGCGTTTTGCCTTTATGGCGAATGCGGTGCATGCCGACAAGCTCGGGGCATCCGTGGCTTTCTACGGTGGCGGTATCGCCCCGGATCAGGATCCCGCCGGACGTCAGCCGTTACTCCACCTGGTCGACCAGATGCGGGCACCGCTCCTGCTGCTGTATGGCGCTGATGATACCTCCATCACCCCGGAAGAACATGGGCGTATTGCTACTGCCCTGAGCACCGCCCAAAAACGCTATACCTTGACCCTGTTTCCTGGTGCCCCCCATGGATTTTTTGCCGACCCCCGTGATAGTTACCGCCCGGAAGCGGCTGCAGAAGGCTGGCGCCTGACCCTGGATCATTTTCACCAGTATCTCGGGAGATCTGCATGACGCATAAACTGTTTACACCCTGGGTCCAGCGCAGCATCACCCTGCGTAACCGGATAATCGTCGCCCCCATGTGTCAGTACTCCACACCCGATGGTGTGGCCAGTGACTGGCATATGGTCCATCTCGGCAGCCGGGCAGTGGGCGGCGCTGGAATGGTCATGGCCGAAGCCAGCGCGGTCAGCCCTGAAGGTCGCATTTCACCCCAGGACCTGGGTATCTGGAATGATCAACAGGCTACAGCGCTAGCACCTATCGTCCAGTTTATGAAAAAGCAGGGCGCAGTGCCGGCCATACAAATTGCCCACGCCGGACGCAAAGCCTCCACTCAGGCACCTTTCGATGGTGGCGCCCCTATTGCCGCAAACGCAGAACACGGCTGGCTACCAGTAGGTCCCAGCCCCCTGCCCTTCAGTGCCAGTCACAGCGTTCCTGAAGCCATGGGTGTTCAGGATCTGGAAAAAGTCCGCAAGGACTTTGTGGCCGCAGCCCGCCGGGCTCTGGAGGCCGGGTTCGAAGTGTTGGAATTGCACATGGCCCACGGCTATCTCCTCCACAGTTTTCTGTCACCCATCAGTAATCAACGGGAAGATGCCTATGGCGGCAGCCTCGAAAACCGGATGCGCCTGCCTTTGGAAATTACTGATGCCGTGCGCGCTGTCTGGCCTGAGCATCTGCCGCTGTGGGTACGCATTTCCGCCACCGACTGGGTACCCGGCGGCTGGGACCTGGAACAATCCACGGTTCTTGCCGAACACCTGAAGGATAAAGGCGTAGACGTCATCGACTGCAGCAGCGGCGGGATGACTCCTGATGCTGTCATCCCTGCCGGACCCGGCTTTCAAACCCCTTTCGCCCAACATGTTCGCGAAAAAGTCGGCATTCCTACGGTGGCCGTCGGGCTAATTACCCAGGCCATGCAAGCTGAGCATATTCTGGTGAACGAGCAGGCAGACGGCATTGCTCTCGCCCGGGAATTACTGCGCAATCCCTACTGGCCCCTGCATGCCGCCCGGGAACTGGGAGTAGACTTGCAGTGGCCGGAGCAATATGATCGGGCAAAATTGCGCTGACGCATTTTCCAACCCCATTCAGAAGTAAACATGAATGTTGCCGGGACAGTTACTATCCCGGCTTTCTCTATATTCGGAGCCTCTGACTGATGTCCTCTGATCAAAAATCGCCAGCCGCCCTTTTGCCTTTAAGCGCCCTGGCCCTGCTCTCCATGATCTGGGGATATAACTGGGTAGTCATGAAAGTCGCCATTACTGACTGCCCGCCCCTGCTTTTTGCCACTCTCCGTATCTGGCTGAGCGTGCTCGTCCTCATTCCCCTGATGCTCTGGATGAAACGACCATTATCCATGCCCTCTGCCCGCTACATCATTCCCTTTGGCCTGCTCCAGACCACCGGATTTATCGGTCTGGCTCTGTGGGCGCTGGAATATGGCGGGGCGGGGAAAACCGCTATTCTCGTCTACATGATGCCGCTTTGGCTGATTGTCTTTGCCTGGCCCTTGCTGGGCGAAAAACTCCACGGCTGGCAGTGGCCGGCGGTGGTACTGGCGCTTTTGGGTCTGATCGCCATTCTCAAGCCCTGGAGTTTTGGTGGAGAGTGGACAGGCAGCCTGATTGCCCTGATTGCCGGCATTTTATGGGCGGCCTCGGCCCTCTGGCAAAAGCGTTATGCGCCCCCCGGCATGGATTTATTCAACAGCACCCTCTGGCAGACCATTTTTGGCGGCCTTGGACTGATCGTCATGACCCTGTTGATTGACCCGCTGACTATTCACTGGACCCCGGTTTTTGTCGGTGCCCTGCTCTATAACGCCATTCCTGGAACTGCTCTGGCCTACTTTCTCTGGGCTTACGCCCTGCAAAAACTGCCTTCCGGCATTGCCGGAATGGGCACGCTGGCCGCCCCTCTCATTGGCGTGGTCACTGCCTGGCTGCAATTGGGCGAAACCCCCGGGGGCTGGGAAGCGGTGGGCATGGTCTGTATTTTCATCGCTCTAGCTCTGGTCAGTTGGCAGCATTTGCGTCCCCAGGAATAAAAATCCGCCATTCTGCCTACAGGCCAAGAATAAACTGGCAAACACTGGTCAGGGGAAAAGCAGCACAGATACCCTTAGACCGCACTGCATTGCGTTTTTTCCAGCAGCTTCCGTAATTGCGGGACTCCGAATCGTTTGAGGGGCTTGCCGTCCACCGGTGAAGCCGGACTTCGGCGATCTTCGTCCAGACCAAAAATGACCAGACGGATTTCCGCGCCGCCATGCTCTACTTTCAGGCAGGGATAATCTTCTGCCGGAGCATCACCGAAATGCAGACGTTGCCAGCTTTCTTCGTAGGGCGTTTTCTGGTCCATCAAAAAGAAAATCACGCTCTCCGGCGTATCCACAAACAGATGCAAGGTAATAACCCCATGCCGGGTCGCGGTGCCACTCAGCACTGGTCCCGTCAGGCGCGGTTGAAAGTCTTCCAGCCATAACATGGCTTGCAGCGCCTGTTCACGCAGTTGGCGCAGATCTGTGGCATGGTCCGGACCATGAAAAAGGGTGAGTCTAGCCTGCAATTCTGCTTCCACTTCACTATTATTCGGCCAATGGTGCTGGGCATCCCCGCCCGTCCCCAAACGTCGCGCCGCTTTTTCCTTGGCCACCCGAAAATCAACGACCCCTTCCTCTGCCATGATCCGCGCCGATTCTACTGCCAACAAACGACGTAAGCGCTGGGATTGCTGTATCTTGCTCATGCTCGGCACTCCTGTGATTGTCCTCAGGATCTATAACGCATAAGATAGCGCGTATGCGAGAGTGGCGGAATTGGTAGACGCACTGGATTTAGGTTCCAGCGCCGCACGGCGTGGGAGTTCGAGTCTCCCCTTTCGCACCAAATACTTAGAGTCAATTCGCAAATTCAAATTGATTTTACGCTGCACATATGCTGCACTAAGCTTCCGGATTGATTGCAGCGGGAGTGCAGCATGGCGACTATAAATTCACGGGAAGACCAGGATGGCGTCACGATCGGATGGCAAGCCATCGTGCGCAAAAAGGGGTATCCGAGCCAGTCGAAAACCTTTCGGACCAAACGGGATGCGGAAGCGTGGGCACGACTCACAGAATCCGCCATGGAGCGCGGATTGTGGCAGAATCAGAGCGACGCGGACTGCACAACGCTGGCTGATGCTCTGGATCGTTACGGAAGAGAAGTCTCTAGCCTGAAGAAATCGGGCAAGATTGAACTCTACCGTATCGGCAACCTCAAGATGGACAAAATCGCCAAACTGCACTTATCACGAATTCGCGGCGCTGACCTCGCAGAATATCGGGATCGGCGATTGAAGGCGGGACTTTCTGATAGCTCCGTCCGCCTGGAACTCGCCATCATCTCCAATCTGTACACGGTCGCCATGAAGGAGTGGCGTATGGAAGGGTTACGCAATCCGGTATTGTCAGTGCGGAAACCATCGCCAGGTAAGGCACGGGACCGACGGTTGTCACCGATTGAAGAAAAGAAGCTGTTGGGCGAATGTACTCCATCATTAAAGGCAATCATCCTGTTCGCCCTGGAAACCGGGATGCGGCGGGGGGAGATACAGAAGTTACTCTGGAAAGATGTTGACTTTACCAAATGTACTGCCCAATTACTTGACACTAAAAATGGGGAAGATCGGTTCATTCCACTGTCCAGTCGCGCCATTGCCGTCCTGAAAAAGTTACCGCCTAACATCAACGTCAAGGTTTTTCCAGGCACAGATATTTCCCATTCATTTGCCGCAGCCTGCAAACGCGCTGAAATAAAAGATCTGCGTTTCCACGACCTCCGTCACGAAGCCACCAGTCGCTTCTTTGAGAAAAGACTTAATCCTGTGCAGGTTGCCGCCATCACTGGACACAAGACCTTGCAGATGCTGAAACGCTATACGCACTTGAGGGCAGAAGATCTGGCGAAGTTGCTAGAGTGATTCAATATCGCGCTCAACTTCTGTATGGTCGCCGGATGATTTTTCCCTACTCCCAATCAAACGTTGATACAATTGCAGGCGCTTGTGGCGAAATTGATGCGGATTCATCCCCAATTTTCTTCCGCATATGAGCCAACGGATCATGCGGTTCCGGCAAAGCCCCCGCTTTCCATGCGTCGGCGATGTCTTTGGTGTCGACTGGCGGCATCCAGGCAAACACCTTTTCGCAACCGAGCTTCCAGATTGTATCGATCTGCTGTTCGTGCGCGGCATCAGTTTTGGCCTGTATTTTGGTATTTTTCTCGCGTTCCATAGCCACATAAACCGTATCGGCCTCTTTCAGTATCTTCTGCACATGCGTCTGGTCTAAGAACGAGCGGACACCTGCCCCACCAGATACGATGACGGAAGGGATAGGCTTCCGATGGGTCTTGTACCAATCGATAACAGCCAACGCGTCTATGCCGCCTTCCACAACCCAGACAGAACTTGGATCATCCCCACGCCAGATGGCTGGATAGGATTTATCGGAATGCTTTACCTCCAACTTTGTCAGTGGTTTTTTCCCGTCCCATGACTGGATAGATTGGATCAGCCTGAGAGTCATGGATCGCAATTGACCATCCCCCCTGCCACAAAAGGCCACAGAGGGAATCCCTTTGTAATCCACAAAACGCAAGAACCCTGCCCCTTGGGCACTCCGGATGGTTTTTTGGCTGATACCGCGATCCTGCAAATATTGCATAACCGGATCAGAATTCCGACAGACGGGTGGAGCAACAGGCAGTTGATGAGATAGGACCGTTCTTTTTTCCGCTTTTTTCGTGATCGTTGAACCTGAAAGATTGGCCAAGGCCTGCTGAAAACTCAATCCCATTTCTTTCACGCAAAAATCGATGGGATCACCACCATCAGCCCCTTCCCAGTCACACCAGACAAAATACCCATCCTTTTCTTGCGTTACGTGGTAACGGTCAACCACCACCCAATCCTTCACCCCGGATTTTTTGACGGGCAAGCCAATAGACTGCAGGTACGCCACCAGATCAGCCATGTGTGCAGCATCGCGCAAACTCGAATAATTCTGCTTATCAGGGTCAGGCTGTTCTTTAGCCCGACGCTTTGCCGCAGAGGCCTTTTTGAAGCGATCATTCCAGTTCGTTACCGTAACAATCCCAGAATCATCCCTATCACGACCGCTGCCAGTGTCGCCGCTGATCCTGCCGCTATCCAGAACTGTTGCCGTATCTTTTGAATCTCCTCCCGTGAAGCCTTTGCTTCCTGCCTCCAGTGCTTCAATTCCCGATTTGATTGCATCGCTTTCTTGTGAGATTCCCTGGCCATTTTCACGGTCCGCTTCACTTTGTCCTGCGAAAGCATCTGCATCTCTTTCTGGATGGCGTCCACGGCGGCCTGTATCAGAGGCTGCATGATCGCCCTCTGGGTATCCAGTCCCTGGTCCAGGGCTTGAGCCATTTCCTCCATCGGCCCCAAGTTCTCGGCTATCTGCACTGCCAACGCTTCCGGCAACCGTAATAACTCCTGCCGCATCTGCTGGATTTGCCGGATCATCTCCGGCGCGTTCGTCAGCAAGGAAACTTGCTGTTCGGTCTTTTGCTGCGCGTATTCTTTCAATATCTCTGTCTTGCTCATAGGAAAGCCCCTTTTTTTGCATGTTTCCAAACGTATAACCACGACCCAGGCTATTTGAGGTGAAGCGATAATCACCGTAGTGATAGGCAAAGCCGGACAGTTTTCCGGTAGTGGCCAGGTTCGGCTTAACGATGACGCCCAGCGTCTCAAGATCCTCGATGAACTGCGTCACGGTCGGCTTTTTCTCCAGGAGCGCATCCAGAGCCTGCTGCATGAACAGGCGTGCAGGTATCTCGCCTTTTTCTATCGCCATGAAATCCCCTTTGGTCGGGGCCTTCTTGTGATTGAGGGCATTTTCTGGCTCCAGTAAAGAGGAAGGTTCTACTTTCACCAGATCGAAATCCTGCTCTATTTTCCGGACAGCGGCCTCCCCTCTTCGGTAATCGTGAGCATCGGAAACCACGGAACCATCGCTGTTGATGCGGGAAAAAAGGATATGGATATGGTCGCCATGACAGACGGTGGCGTAGGCATCCATGCCCATATCTGAAGCCCATTGATCACCGATCATGGCCCATTCCCGGTCAGACAAAACCCGATCCCCTTCAGGAACCCGTAGGGAAACATGACCAACAGCTTTCTGTAGATTCGGGCGCATCCGGCGCAAAACCCCTATTTCTGCCGCCAGTTCTCGGGCACTACGTCCCGAAAGCGTGCCGCCGATCAGATCATGCCTTGGCCGCGCCGCGCCGTTATGGTCTTTTTCGGCCAGCAGATAGTTCGCCAATCCGCGTGCACCGGTGCCTTTGATGATTTTTTCAATCATCGTCTGCCTCCACGCCCAGCAAAGCCAAACGGACTGCACGAATTGCCTCTATCAGCTGCGGAATCAAATCACGGTCCCACGCATGGGCCTTGCCTCCATTGATAGCCCATTGACATTGGTTGGCATTGGCCGCCAACCGTGCCAGTTCTTGCCATGCCTGAAGATTGATCGGCGGCACTGGCGGTGTGGGTAACTTGGCCTCCGTAATGACCAATCGCATATATTCCCCAACCCGCAATCCCTGCACAGCGGCCTTGGCTTTCAGGTCGGCCAGCTCGACCGGAGAAAGCCAAACCTCTCGCCTGATCGTCCGATGCACATCATCCGGCAATCGGGGACGACCACCCCGCTTTTTGATGGGGTTCCGAACCTCATCCGTCATGGCAAAACCTCCGTGGCCATCATCGCCGAGCCTGCAACCGGAGGGCGCAGGTGACGATGATGGCGGGGGTCAAGGGGGTTCACCCCATTGCGAGACGTTATCACCCGGCAAACGTAGTGCGCGGGGGGATAACATGGCTCGCTCCCCACCCAACAGCCCCGCCTCCTCACCGATTCCCCCAATGCGAACAGGCCGATTCCTTGCAAAAGATGTTTTCTGCCGTCCCTGGGGAGACATCCCTTCCGCATGCGAATCACCGAGTCTGGCCGTCTGTCTTTCGGTGCTTTGGAATCGCCATGGGGATTGGCCATGCCGCGCTGTTGCCCGATCGCTCGTTTTCCCCGCCGGTAATACCCTTGGGGGTCGGCGCCATCGGCGCCGGGGGGAAAGCCACCGGATGACCGCACCATCAGGTCCGACCAGGAAAGATCTCCAGGAATATCGTAAAAGCTGAGCGGGGTATGAACACCATTTAAGAACTGCGCAGCCAATATGGGGAAAGTAGCGCTCCCTCGTCTGTTGCCCATGGTTGGACGGAGCATTGCGCCTGAAACAATGATGTTACGCATCCTCATAGGTCACCTCCCTTTTTTCGGGAAATGATGCGCGGACGGCCACGCCGGCGTGGACTGGGTACAACGGGGACTTGCGGATACGACGGAAGGAGGTTTGGGGACAAGCGTTTTGCAGAGAGGGCGCTTTGTTCAATCTGTTCGATCACGCCAATGGGGAATCGGGGACCGATTGGGAGTTTATGCGGAGCGGGAAGTTTACCCAGGCATACCTGATTGCGGAGCGTTTTTTCCGAGCAGGCCCATCGGTGCGCGAGATCGGCAAAGCTGAGAAAGCATGGAGGAACGGTGCGAGGCGGCTCTCCGCCCGCATCCCCTCCAGGATCATCGGAGCTGGCTTTTTTGGCCGATTGTCCACCACCCCGGCATTTTTTGCCGGACTGGCGGCCCCGCGCATGGGTACCGTTGAGTCGAACACCTACCGAACCTTTTTGGAGCAGGCTTTTGGGGAAGGTTTGTTGATGCAGCGTTCGCATCGATCCAGGTATTGTCACCGCTGCTTTGGCGATCTTTGTCGCACAAACCCAATAAGCCTGGGTGGCATGACCAATTTCCCAATCAAACTGCTTGGATCTAAATGCATGCCAGATCATGCCAGCCGGATAAGCGATGACAAAATTACCCAAAATACCTAAACCCAACCAGCCAAACGATAGCGGGAGGTGCAAATGGAAGCAATGGGCGCCCATCACAATCACAAAAAGCATTCCAGCCAGATAAATGCTTCCCGTGATATAAAGGCTTCGGATCGTGGGTCTATGAGTTTTCATCTTTTGTTCCTTCACAATCTCATCAACAGCAATAATATACGCTATTAAAAATCTATACCAGATGAAACTTATCAGATATCGAGACAGAGAGGAAGAGATCATTTATTGGATTACCTAGGTATTCAATAATAGCAGGTTGATCCAGCAAGCCCTGCACTGGAACCACACATGGAAACCGAACATCTGGTTTATCCGGGTTAACTTGAACTGCATATTCACCTTATATCGTTTCAAAATATATTATTTAAACATAATATATTCAATGAGATGAAATTATCATTTGAGATTCACTGGCCAGAATTCAGCAACGGCATGAATCGAAAGAAGCCTACAGAGATCTCCGACCAGAGCAATCCATATTTCCTCATTTGATAGATCATTACCCACTCAATAACAGCTGAATTTTTCTTTACCCTTCTCGAACGAAAATGAATGGATCACTGCAAATCACTTGTGAACTTGGTGTCAATTGATCGCGTACTGAATGGTGACAAACTGGAGACACTTAACATCCTTATTGGCACCAGTCATAGCACTGGTGACAATGAGGCTCCGGACTGAGCAGCAAGTGAATCCACTGTGCATCCACCAAGTACCTTTTTCCGCGATGGATCGAAACCTGGATATAAAGTGGTGACAGTATGCATCCAGCACACTCAATGATAAAAAAATAACGAACCATATGCTCCACAACAGGGATGATGTAATCATCTTGATGAATTTTTTCTACCTTATTGCCTTATTTACTCATTTTTTGTATATTTAATGCGTCATAAATTTATTACTTTTGAGGGATTGCCCCAGTGAAGCTACTCGAACCATCTTGCTACCAATCTCTCGCCAGCGCTGCTTATGAGTCGGTGGTCGATGAACTCTCCCCCTTGCTAACAGATGCAAGGTTTGAACATATCGGTGCATCGGCTATTCCTGGTGCTATTTCCAAAGGTGATCTGGATATCTGTATCGTAGTTGACGCACTCAAGCACCGAGATACCGTTGAAGCTCTAGAGGCGTTGGGCTATGTAGTTAAGACTGGGACGCTGCGCACTCCGGAACTCTGCATGTTGGTGTCTCCTCGCCGGGACTTGGACATTGCCTTGCAAATTGTTGCGGCGGGTTCAGAGTTCGAGTTCTTCATGCATTTTCGAGATGCTTTGCTAGCCAATGCGTGCCTTGTACATCAATATAACGAGATCAAGCGCAAATTTGCTTCCTCTAGCCCAGATTGCTATCGCAATGAAAAAGCAAAATTTATTTTGTCGGTTCTTGAAAGAGGTCAGTAAAATTTAGTAGCAATGAAACATTTATTTACTAATCGAGATAAATTGTATGGAAAAAGAAACAACAAAAAAACTTTTATGGCCTCCAGAGATAAAAATCAACCAATCGCTAATCATTGCTATTCTGTCGGTTGAACAAGCAGAAGAAGTTTTTGCTTTGATTGATGAAAACAGGGAATATCTAGCTCGTTGGCTCCCGTGGGTTGATGAAACCCGTTGTGTTGATGATACAAGGAATCATATTCTGAAAGCTCCTGTTCAGCTTCAGCAGGGAACGGATGTTAATTACGTCATTAAATGCAATCATAAAATTGTGGGGCGTGTAGGTTTTCATTACTTTGAACCGTTTTCGAGCGCTGGTCGACTGGGATACTGGTTGAACGAGAAAAGCCAAGGACGGGGAATCATGTCACGAGTCTGTAATTATTTAACAGAAGAGGCATTATGCCGCCAAGGTATTCGTCGTGTGGAAATTCGATGCGCAGTCGAAAATAACCAAAGTCGGCGAATCCCTGAACGGCTTGGCTATCGTTTTCATGGTTTTCGTAAGGAGGCCGAATGCCTGCGAGGGCAATACGTTGACCATGCCGTGTACTTTGCGGAATGTGATTGGTGGGTTACCTCCTGTGAGAACTACGTTATCCTTTGATCCTTGGGTTTATTTTATTGTCTATCAGAATATGTATTCCACAAACCTTAAAAAGTTCAAGCATTAACATTCATAAGCTATTTATCAAGGTTAATAACCATGAAGTTAAACTCTGAATTTGAGCAGTTGTATCAGTCAACCCGTCAACGATTTTATGATTTGAGGGACATTTATTCCGCAAGCTGGCTTAACGAAAGAATATCAAGTTGGCTTGAAATGCAGATAGGTTGTTGCAGCGATTCTGCATATTCAGCACTTTTCAGCGATCATATTGACTTGCCGGGAGTTAAATCTGAAGATTATCTGCAACGCATCATTCCTGTGGGTGATGGTTTATTGCTGGGTGGTATTCGTTTTTATAACCGAAACCTGAACCGTCCTTTTGTTGATCTTCTGGCCTGGTCTGGAGTGCCAGATTGGGATTTGTGGATGGCTGTCATTCGCCGGGAGTGGGCAATATTTAGGCCATTGCATGTTAGGTCGTTGCGGGGAAACCCTCATGACGGGATGACGTTACCCGAAGGATGTGTTGACCAATCGATCCATTCTGGTCGAATCAATACGTTGGCCCAATATCCACCTTTACCTTCTTTACAATTGATAGACTGTGAGGATTCTCGAGAAGCGGCAGATTATGTAGCGGAATGTCATCAGGCATTTGCCAGTTTGAACCCTAGTCTTGCTCTTGAGGTTCGGCCCGCCGATGCGGAAGATCTGGCGGAATGCCTGGAAACGGGAACATTACATTTTGTTACCCTGAATAATGAGCGGATTGGTTTATTTGCTACAGCATGGAGGGCCATTGAATTTATTCAGGATTATGTTGTGGTTGAAGAAATTATTCATCCAGCCTTTCAGGGACGAGGGCTCGCAAAATATGTGCAGCGTGAAGCTGCGGCACTGCTCAATAAAGCAGGTGAAGGTGAAAAGACCATGATTGGAACTATCCATGCCCATAACATTGCCTCTCGCAAAACAGCAATTGGCGCTGGTAGGCCCGAGATCCTAAAATACGAATTCATATCGTTGCAATAGAATATTCTGAACGACTATTTTGTTCCGAGTATGAAGTGCCGTCGTGGCGGCACAAGGCAAAGCTTTCTTGCTGTCCGTTGTTAGTTATCCCCAAGCGCTGAGAGGCTCAGACTCGAAGGAGAGAAATATGCGGTACGAATACAAAATCGAGCAGTTCAATGAAAAGGGTTTTGTCAAAGGCGAAGTAAAGTGGCAAGAATTAGAGGATCGCCTGAATGCTCTGGGGGAAAAAGAGTGGAATATTCAAGACATTCGTCCATTGGCACTTGGAGGTAGTCAGTCTGGGGTTGGGTTTTCATGAAGCGTGAGACAGCGTGATAGCTTTATTATATACCCAGTTACTTAAGCTGTACGCTTTCAGCAGACACTTAGTTCTACGTTAAGTCCTTAAGGTTCACGATATGATTATTCGCCCTATCGACGAGTCAGATGTTGAAGAAATCAGTCAGGTTTTTGTGACTTGTTTTTCAGCGCCTCCCTGGAATGAAGCATGGACTGCCGAAGCCGCCCGCGCCTGCATTTGTCTCAAGCTTCAAGCCCAATCGAGGCGCGGTTATGTAGCTATTATCAATAATTCAGTTGTTGGTGCCGCTTTCGGTCAAATTGAGGGTGGGCTCAATAAAAATAAATTTCAGCTACAGGAGTTTTTTGTCTTGCCTTCAGTTCAGAGGCAAGGTATCGGAAAAAAATTATTATCAACACTTTTTTCTGAGTTGACAGTTGCTGAAAATGTCGGCTCTATTTATCTCCTTACAAGTCGTTCGAGTCCAGCCCAAGACTTTTACGAAAAATTCGGTTTCTCAGTCAGTCAAAAAATAGTTGTAATGGGCGCAGATGTTAATTCGATTAATAAAATTCTAAAAAATATCGAATAAACTTAATTTAACAAACTCGCAATCGGTATGATGATTTAATGAGTTCATACGTGTATTTTTATTTACATAGCCAATCCCATAAATTCAACATGGATAATACAATGTGATTCAAATGGTTACAGCTCATAATCCGCGTGACATTGCCTGCAAGTATATTTCTGGTTATTTTTTTAGAATTTGCATTTATTGCATACACAATAGAGCCTCTATGGTAGCGGGGTTCATAATGGTTTTTCTGTTTTATACCTCATGGGCAAAAAATATAAATAAAAAACACCAGCAAAAAGAATAAAAAGAACATTATAATATCAACCTATAGATTTTCATTTTTTGTCGTGGCATTATTGGCTGTCTCCTATTTTTCTCTGGTATCTTATAAAACCTTAGCCATCATGCAAATAGCCCACGCTGCCCCAGAAGATGCCCGTGCTGTCGCCGAGATTCATGTCGATGCATGGCGCTCGGCTTACTCACGAATCCTACCTGCGGATTATCTCGCTTCCTTGTCCGTCGAAAAACGGGAAGAGATGTGGAAGAACATTATCGAAGCCGGGCAAACGGAGCTTCTCGTTGCTAAGGATGGCGGGACCATTCTTGGCTGGGTATCATTCGGGGCTTGCCGAGATAAGGATGCACCACCCTCTCAAGCAGAGCTGTGGGCCATCTACGTGGCACCGAATAATTGGTTCAAAGGGGTTGGGCGTCAGTTGTGGCTAAGGGCGCGCGAACTCTTATCTCAGCAGGGCTACAGCACATGTAGTTTGTGGGTGTTTGCGGAAAACGAGCCAGCTATCCGCTTCTACAAGGCTAACGGGTTCGAGGCAGACACCCTGCCGCCGGAAGAATTCGAGCTCGATGGTCGGCAGCTTCAAGAACTGCGCTACGTTTGCAGAATTAACACCTAACGCTCGGAGCTATTGGATCCGTAAAAACTGCATCAATATAGATATATACATTATTCTGAATAAGCCTATCTCGTGCTATCGATTAAAACAGCGAGGAACCAACAATGACCGTCAAAAATACCAATAGCCATACAACAAAAGGCGGTTTGTTATCAAATAATAATTATAAATACCTATGGACGGGGCGAGTGGTCAGCAATTTGGGTGATTCCGCTCAGCATATAGGTGTTTATTTCTATCTGGCTCACACCACCAATTCAGCGCCTTTTGTTGGAATTGCTGCCTTTTTATCCGGTTTCGCATCCCTGCTCAGTTACCCTTTATCCGGGATATTTGCCGATCGATACAGCAGAAAGAACATTATGATAATTTGCGATACACTTAGCGGATTTGTGGTTTTAATATTAGTCTTATCTTTCTTTTTTATGCAAAATAAATTTTTCCATCTAATTCCTTATATTATTGTTATATGCAGCATATTACTATCCATTATTTCGACATTTCTTTGGCCGGCATTCGGAGCAATAATTCCGGATATTGTAGAACGCAAAGACTTGTCATCAGCCAATTCGCTATATAAATCCGCCATAAGAATTGGAAACATAATTGGCGAAACAACCTCTGGTTTCATATATAATGCCTTTGGAGCATCGAAGTTATTTGCTTTTAACTCGTTAACATTTTTCTTGTCAGCCTTGCTCATATCAAGATTGTCAAATATAAATATTATCCCACAGAAAACTACAATATCAGGCAACAGATTTTCATTACCCAAGCTTATAAATGAATTTAGAGATGGACTTCACGCTATTACAAATATAAATGGAGCTACAGAATTTTTTATTATGGCATTGGTTGTCAACTTTCTGGCAACACCAATATTTGTGTTAATGCCATTTCAGGTCGCTAGAATATTTGGTTCCGGTGCAGCAACATATGGATTATTAATGGCAAGTTTTTCAGTCGGAATTGTTGTCGGATACATCCTATCCGGAAGACATTTAATCAAATTTAAAAACCCTTATATAATCATATATGCCATTGTAATTATGTGTGCATTTTTTATTTTATTTGCGTTATCTGAAAATATATATTTATCATATTTATCACTATTTTTTGCCGGTGTTTCCAATGGCTTCTGGAGCATCATTTTTGAAACATCAGTTCAATTGATTATGCCCAAAGAATCTCTTGGAAGAATTTACTCTCTCTTCGGATTAATGTCTGGCGGTCTTACGCCAATAGCATCTCTTTTCAGTGGGTTTACCCTTGCTATGTTAGATAATAATACACGAATTCTTTTTTCTGTATGCGCATTATTGATGACAGCATTTCCAGTAATCATGCTAATGAATAAAAATTTTGTGTCTTTTTTTGATGTTCTGAGGAATAACTATTCAGAATAAGCGTTGCAAGATATCTATTGATTACGCCGTAGCTGGCTTGGGTACCCCAAATCCTGGGGATCAGAGCAGAAGCTCACTACATGAGTAAGCGTTACTGACAAAAATGGCGGCTCGACTGCCCTGGCTATAATACCATCCGCTGCCATTTATACAGTGCGATCATTGCGAAAATTAACGTTTCAGAAGAAAGTATGGCCCAGTGAACCAGAAGACACCCTTGAGCAGCACGGCTGATGACTCCGTAGCAAAGCTCATATAGCTGGTGTGATGGCCAGATCATGCTGATTTCTTGCATAAATCCGGGGAGGGAATGCATCGAAATGAACACACCCGAGACAAAACCCAAGAAGAGCATCACTACATTTGCAATACCTCCGGCTGCCCGCGCCCCAGCATAAAGTCCAATGGTCAAACCAATAGCCGCGAACGGAGCGACGCCAATGACAGCATAAAATATAGTTTCTACCCACGCAGCTACCGAGGGTAAGCCATTGGCTATTAATAATAGAATGCTCAGTAAAAATAGCGATAAAAAGAGGAGCGCCATGGCTGACAAGATCTTCGACACCATGTAGGTACCGGGTGGCGTTGGGTATAGGCGCTTCAAGCGCAATACCCCATTCTGGCGGTCCATTGCTACGAACACCCCTACCGTAAACAAACCAATGCTCATGCTCTCAAAGGTAACCATGGCGGAGAACGCGTGAAAAACCTTATGAAGATTGACATGCCCATGCGGCTGTCCCAGAACGCCGTAGAGCAGGAAGATGAAAGATGGAGGTTCCTCGTCATTTCAAGTGGGTAGCCTGAGATCCAGCTTGCCCAGGATCAGGTAGGCCATGTTGATAAAGTTCTTGTGCGTGCGGTAACCCCGAGCCTTGGCCTTGGCGGATTGAATGAGGCTGTTGAAACCTTCCAGAATTCCATTGGTGATCTGGCTCTCGAACCATCGGAGCACGCCATCCCAGTGATTCATGATGGTGTAGGCGACCTTGACGATAGGCGGCAGATCGCTGGTTCTGGCGTTTTCCAACCAGGCTTTCAAGAGGGTAGCCCCCTGATGGCGATTCTTGATCGTGAAGATGTCCTGAAAGGTCAGGCGGAACTGGTAGGCCTGCGCCGTCTTGAGGTTCTGGTCTTTGAGTAATGCCTGCAGCTTTTCTTTCTGCTTCACCTTGAGGTTGCAATCGTTCTTGAGCCAGAGCCAGCGGGTCTTTTTGAGATTTGGCTGAGTGAGGACTTCCCCCCTTGCGCACGTCGTCCACGGCCTCGTTGACGAGCTTCATGAGGTGAAAACGATCGAAAGTGATCTCCGCATTGGGCAGGTGCTCGGCAGCCCCTTT
>NZ_MXAV01000038.1 GCF_002847505.1 Acidithiobacillus marinus | reverse complement strand
CATATCCACTCTGGTACGGGCTTCTGGCACATAGTGGTCAATCACCCGCCACAGGAGCGTGTCGGTCTCGCCGACTAGGCGGGCTACGGTCAATACCGGCATCTCCCGCACCAGGGTCATGATCAGCGCTTCGAAGAGCAGGGTGAAATGCGAGCCTTCCCGTGCCCAGGGAACAGATATCTGATGCACTCCATGCTCCTGGCACTTCACACGAGGTACGCGGGCATGGAGATAGGCTTCATGCTGGAAGAAATCCATGTGCCGCCAAGTATGGTCACGGGTATCATGTACCGGACACTCCTCACCACAGACGGAGCAAGCAAAGCGACTACCCTTGGGAAAGTTGATGTGCAGATCCAGGCGTTTCTCCTCCACCGTGAAAGTCACATGATCCACCAACCACGGCGGAACCAATCCTAACGCGAGAGAAAACAGCTCTTCAGGGACCATCAGCTAACTCCAATTCAGGGCACGACCGCTCCACAGCATTCTACCCCCTACCCACTCAATCTGACGAAGAGCCAAGATGGAAACAAAACGATGGGAATAACGTAGCCATATTCCCTGAATGTTCCGAGCAGCTCCCAACCTGCCTCCTTGAAATAGACCCGTATCATGATTCACCTCCGTCCCGTCCTTCCCGCTCGTTCTGTGTGAGTCCCAAAAAGAGATCTGCCAGGCTACCTTTGCGCAGAGCGATATTGGCGAGGTTCTCGTCATGCTGAAATAGCCAGCGCAAGAGCGCATCAGAGTTCTTTGTCACGATCATGACTCCGGCCTCCATTTGCTCTACAGAAACTACATCACGGTGGGATTTGAGGCATTCAATCGCAATTGTTGTGTAACAGGTGATGATTGTTGGCGATTCCGCACCTATAATGCTGGAAATCCCGCCGGAGTAAATAATTCGTCCAGAATCCAACACCACAACCCGATCGGCGAGAGCTTCGGCTTCTTCCAAATAATGGGTTGTCAGCAGAATACTCGTTCCCCGTTTTTTCAACTCGCGTAGATGTTTCCAGATACGCTGACGAGTGCGAACGTCTATTCCTACGGTTGGCTCATCCAGGAAAATCAACTCCGGATGGCCACAGATAGCCATGGCGAATTGCATGCTTCGCTTCTGACCCCCAGACAGCTCTTTGTACCTTTTGGACAAAACGTCAGACATTCCCGCAATCTCTGCACAGCGTTCCAAGCTTTCATGGTGCCGGTAATAGCCACAGGTTTGCGTTATGATCTCCTTTACGCTCAACGAAGATGGTAGCGAGCGCTCCTGGTCCTGAAACATGAAACCGATCCGCGAACGAGCAGCTATAGAAAGGTTGAGTGGATTTTCACCTAATATTTTCGCCGACCCGGAGTCTGGCCTTATAAATCCCAGCGCGATGCTGATGGTAGTGGTCTTTCCGGCACCATTCTCCCCAAGCAGCGCAAGAACCTCGCCATGCGCGATATTCAAATCAATTTCATCAAGCGCTTTAACTGACGAGTATTTTTTGCTAATACAATTAAGATTGAGTAAATATTCACTGTCGCGCATTTCCCTTCCTTGTCAAAAAAGAGTCCATTTCGGACAGGTAGTGTAGATAAGCGCTTCGGCCAAGATCAGAAATGGCATAACGTGTTTGCGGTCGTCGCCCCTGGAAAGTTTTATCAACTTGAATATAGCGAGCATTCTCAAGAGTACGCAGATGGCTGGCAAGATTGCCATCGCTGGCTTGGGTAATATCTTGTAACCATTTAAAGTCTGCCCATTCCACCTCATTCAGGACAGTCATCACTGCCAGACGGATGGGTGCGTGGATGAGATTGTCGATCTCCGGTAAGGTGAACTGCATTTTAGAGCGCTTGTAGTTTTCTGGAGAGCATCAGTACGGCGCTCATGCTGCTCATGACTCCAACGCCTATCAGAAGAATCCATTGCTCTTTTATGGTGAGATAGAAGGCGGCTGTGCCTCCTAAAAACCATAAAAAACCAACGTATCTGAGGTTAGGGCTTTTTGATAACACACCTGTTGCATAGGTTCCGATGCTTATCCACCACAGCACTAAAGGAATTTCAAATTGTCCGGGTAAAATTTTGCTCGCTGGAAGCAACAATCCTGATATCCATATACCAGCGATACAAAAATTCCAGATAGACTGGATCTCCCGACTGCTTGTTAATCCTGCACGGCCCTTAGCTGAGGGTATCAGGTATGGCTGGAAAAACATGAAACCGCTAAACAACAGCCAGGGAATAAGGGTTAAATAAGAATAATGGGCGTTTGCGAGGAGCAGATTCGCGACGCTGGCAAATAGCCACAGGATACCGAAGAACAGCCAGTAACTGATCTGCATCCGGATGATTTTGTGTTGCTGGCGAAGTTGTGCCGTCTGGATGACATCGCTTGGATTGGGATTATCTTCTTGCATAATATCGCCTCGAATCATAAAGCAGTGCACTTTGAAAAACAGAGTGCACTGCAAATATAGTCCTGTCAAGATGTTCTGAGTCGGGTGTTTCCGCCCATTAGTACGAATCAGGCAATTCCAGCTCCCCAGACCTTCGTATCGGGGTACATCAATCATGAAAAGGCTCATCGAAACTGAAACGTACTCCAAATTCCGTTTCCTGAAGGGATCTAACATCACGTCACTGCTTTATTAATCAGGCCGTTATAACCGACGTCAGGCCGTTACCACCTTGGCATGATGCACCCGCAGATTATCGACGACTAGATAGATTTTCTGGGGCGCGCTCTGAATCAAGGCGGTGAGAAAAGTGATGAAACCCTCCGCTCCCTGCTGCCATCGACAGTCTGGAAAGCAATTTACCCTGCGGAGAAATCGCCGAGATCATGGAGAGCGTTGTCCATTGGGCGGGTACAGCCAACACTGGCGTTTGTCCCCAAAATGCCCAGTTGCCAAGGTGCCTTCTGGGGTTTTTGGGGCATTCGGGAGGGTACTTTTTCAAGATTCAGACACGGACAAGTCTCCACAACGTTTGTAATGCCTCATAATACCCGGTTTTTCGGCTTGCCGGGTATGACGAGAATCAGTACATTACTGATATTGGAGGAAATGCCCAAGAGATGCAATGGTGCGTTGTGTCTGGTCCACAACTTACAGAAGAGCACCCCATGTTAGGCGTTACGGGAACCATCAATGTATGACATAAAAGCTTTGGCACTTACGTTCGCTATATGTCTGGCAGCCACTATTATCATGGCTGCGTTCTTTCGCCTTATGGGCCGCATAAAACCAAGTCTGCTTAACGTAGCCGCAATTCCGGTCGGAATCACCATCTCCGAGTCGGTGCGTATGGGTTCGCACATTTCAGGCACGGCATTTATCATCGTAGTAACTGGAGCGGTTGGTGTTTCGGTATTTTGCACGCAGTTCATCAAGGTGCAGCGTGGCATCTCAAGCTTAAAGCATAAAATGGAGCCGAAGTGATTGATTGCTTGTTTTTGGACTCGGATGACCAGCGCCATTTCCCAGCGGACGATCGGCGTGTCATTCATAGCATCTGCACGGATGCTGAGCCGAAGATTCGCTCGGCTCTACCGTTATTGCCTGCGATGATCGAGTTCGCTGCTCAAACCGGTAGCCGCGTCATCCCCGAAGTCGGTTCTCTCGGTATGGCAGTTTCATTGGACAGAATCATCTGGGTTGTAGATCCTCATCATTCTGGTGGTATCGCCGCAGTTGCACAAAAGCACCTGATTGCAATGCTTGCCCACGAGTGCCATCACCTCACACGCGGCTGGGTCATCGAAGAGAACCCCCAGCGCCCGTACAGTATGCTGGAGGCCGTTGTGAGCGAAGGTTTGGCCACGGCATTCCAGCGCGACATTACGGGAATAACGCCACTTTGGGGCGCCTATCCCGAACAAGCATCAATATGGGTCCAAGAGCTTCTCAGCCTGCAAGCCGACGCACCATACCAGCATTGGATGTTCCAGCACCCAGACGGTCGCAAATGGATCGGCTATAAAGCGGGCACCTACCTTGCTGACAAAGCTTTTCAGTCTACTGGGCTTACTGCAACCGAGCTTGTGTCCACACCAGCCCAGGAAATTCTGCGCATGGCCGGCGTTGAGGGATAGTGATAATGCCGTCCAACATTTCGCAACAACCGTTAGGCGAGGAGTAAGCGGTGATCGTTGAACGCATTTTCATCAGTCCAGAACGCGGCGCGGATCAAGTAGAGCGCCAACACATCGCTGTTCAAGACGGAATGGGAATTTTAGGTGACCGGAACTTTGGGAAACATACCCAACAGGGTCAGAACATCACATTGGTCGAAGCTGAAGAAATTGAACGCTTCTGCGCTCTGTTCTCTCGCAGCACTGATTTTTCACTGACGCGCCGAAACCTTGTAACCAGAGGAGTGAGGTTAAACGATCTGGTGAATGTTGAGTTCTCAATTGGAAATGTCAGGCTGCGCGGCGTTGAACTGTGCGAACCATGCGCCCTTCTTGGTAATCATTTAAGTAGTGGGTCTCTTACCCCTGCTGCGGTCATAAAGCACTGGGTTCATCGTGGCGGGCTGTTTGCCGACATTCTCGGCAGTGGAGCAATCGTTCGTGGATCCCCTATTGAAACTGATGCCTAGCCCTTCGCTCAGATTGCACGTAGTCAAACTGGAGGTGAGCACCACCCGCCCGGCCTCTAAAAGCCGCCTTTTTTCTGACAAACCGTGGAAAAAAGCCTGTAATCCTTTAAAAGGTGAATGATATGTCACTAGACAAAGAGCATGAAAACATCTCCAGAGAACCGAGTGGTTTTAATAAAAAACCCTCTATAGCTGATCTTTATAAGGCTCTTGATAATGGATATGACGAACATATCGCAATGGAACTGGGGTTTGCTCTTGATAAAGCTGGTAAAGAATTTGATGCGATAAGGCATTACCTATCCGCTCTATCTGGAAGCCTTTTACCAGAAGAAAAGATTCACGTGTATTTTTGCTTGGCGTCATCGTACAGAAACACAAATCAAAGTAACAAGGCAAAGAAATTGATCAACAAAGCCATTAAAGAGTTTCCTGACGAATCTCTTTTCCCAATAATGAAATCACTAATCAATCTAGATGAGAAAAGAGTTGACTTGGCAGTCCATACATTAATAACAGTAGTTTATAAGCATGTAAAAGAAGAAAATTTAGCGCCATATGTTTGGTTATTAAAAAAAGAGGCCATACGGCAACGCCGCGCTCTCAAAAAGAATTCTATCTAGAGTATAATTAAGTGACCCAGCAAACAACCGGCTTTGGGATCGTTACTGATCATTGATGCCACACTGATCCCCGTACCCAAGTAGCATTTTTCATGGGAAGGCAAAGAGCAGACCAAAGAAAAGGGGCGCGCTGACTGGAACCCTGCGAAACGTCGTCAGAGCAATCTGGGGGTAAGCCAGGGCCCTGTCAACCTTCCATCTAAGCTGCTGATGGAGTAGCACAAAGGGTTTTTCTGGACTTCTCAGGATGAATGCGGTAACTTTTGCCGCATGGAAGTCCCAACTCTCACCGAAAACCAGCAAGCCAGCCTGCACCGTGTTCAGGTGCGACCCATCCTGCCCACGGAGCGGGAACGCTGGAATACGCTGATGCAAACGTATCACTACCGGGGCTTTCGCACCTTGGCGGGCCGTAACCTGCGCTATGTGGCTACGCTCGATGGTCGCTGGGTAGCGTTACTGGGCTGGCATGCCGCCGCTTTTCAATGCCAGGCGCGGGATCGGTGGATCGGCTGGTCCTGGATCTTGCGCCGCCAGCGCTTGCATCTCATCGCCAACAATGCCCGTTTTCTGATCCTGCCCGGAGAATCCTTCCCGAATCTGGCGTCCCGTATTCTGGCGCTGAACCTGCACAGGCTCTCTGCGGACTGGCAATCCGTCTATGGGCATCCCATCGTGCTGGCTGAGACCTTTGTGGAATCCCCCCGTTTTACCGGTGCCTGCTACCGGGCCGCCAACTGGGTGGATGTCGGCGGAACCAAGGGCTTCGCCCGCCGTCCCGGTGGTGGCTATGTCCACCACGGCCAACCTAAACGTCTTCTGCTCTTTCCTCTCCATCCACAGGCGCGGGCCTGGTTGGCCCAGCCGCAGCCCCAACTCGAATGGACCCATACCCCCATGCAAACCGTGACGTTGAGCGACGCGCAAATGGAAGGCTTGCGCCAAATCTTTTTCCGCCTTCCCGATACCCGCAGCAAACTAGGCAAGCAGCATCCCCTCCCGGCCATCCTGACGGTGGCCGTGGCCGCTGTCCTGACGCGGGCCGAAAGTTATGCCGCCATCGCCGAGTGGGGCGGTCGCTTGACCCAGGCTCAATTGAAGCGCATCCGCGCCCGATTCGATCCCAAAACCAAGCGCTACCTCGCCCCCTCCGAACCGACCATCCGGCGCGTCTTGCAAGGGGCCGATGTGGAGGCGCTGGATGCGGCGATCGGCGCCTGGCTACTGGGTACGGCGGGCTTTGAAGCGGTGGCCGTCGATGGCAAAGTCCTCAAAGGGGCCGCACGCGCAGACGGCGCTCAGGTGCATCTGCTCAGCGCGTTCCTGCATGGACAGGGGGCCACCATCGCGCAAAAAGAAATCGCCCGGAAAACCAACGAAATTCCAGAACTGCGCAACCTGCTCCAGGACGTCAACATCGCGGGCAAGGTCGTCACCGCCGATGCCCTGCATACCCAGCGGGAGACCGCCCGCTTCCTCGTCGAAGACAAGAAAGCCGATTATCTCTTCACCGCCGTCAAAGGCAATCAACGAAAACTCCGCGACCGTCTGACGTGCCTCCCTTGGGGCGATTTTCCCCCTCAACGCTGAAACCACAGAGGTCGGGCATGGCCGCTTTGAATACCGCAAAATCATCGTCGCCACCCGGGCAACCGGCCTCCATTTTCCGCATGTCGGACAAGCTTTCCTGATCCAACGCTCCACCATCAACAGCAAAGAGGGCACGATTCGGGATGATTATGCCTTCGGACTCACCAGCCTGACCCCGGATCGTGCCACGCCCGAAAATCTGTTGGGCTTGGCCCGTGGTCACTGGGAAATTGAAAACCGGAACCATCATGTCCGCGATGTGACTTTCCACGAGGACCTCTCCCAAGTCCGTACCCAGAACGGTCCCCATATGATGGCGACCTTGCGCGAACTGGCCATGAGCATTATGCGTCTCACTGGCGTCAAGAATATCGCCAAAGCGTGCCGGGATTTCGCCGCCAGCGCGCACAAAACGCTCCGCCAACTCGGATACTGAGGCGCCACCACGGGGTTTACCTATCCGAGAATAGCTCCGGAGGGCGAGCTGCGTCCGTCAGCCACCCCATTCACGATTCTGCACCCAAAATCGCCTGAAAATGCCGCATTTCCACCAACTATAGCCCCTTCAAACCACCATTAAAATCAGTGGCGAAAACCTCTGCTACTATATCTGGCGAGCTTGACGGAGCCCTGGGGGGTAAGCGGAAAACCATGGAAATATGGCCATAAAAACGCCGTTTACTACAAAATCCGTAGCAAAATGACCTGAATCCCGATTTTAGGGGCTAACATTCGTCATGAAAGCTTGGTGTTCGTGAGAAGTACTTCTACAACGCCAGTTTGGCTATTGCTCAGTATAATTCGGCGCCATCCATTATCCATTGCCATCATCATGACTTTACCGCCCTGTGCCATGAAAAGCTGACAATAGCCAACTGAATAGTTGTAAGAATCTCCAGATATGAGCCTGGTTTTGGGCAGACAATCCTGACGCTGATCACTACTGAAAATGATCAATCTCAGGCGCTGTTTGACATTCAGGAAGCTTCCCCTCATATTTTTTCTTTCTTTGAACAATATTAATGCAGTGTATCAATCTCCAGATCCGCCTCAGCGGGTACGTTAACCGAAAAGAACGCGACCGATAAACGTCATCGAGCTCCTTCTGAAGCGATTTAATACGCTCGATGGACCATTCCAGCACAAAGTTGTGTATCTCGTTTTGTTCAAGTTCATTAGCCGAGATGATACCTCGATGTATTCCCCTCATTGCACTATGGCTGGAATATATAGATATGCCATCTTTCTCGCCCAAGAAGGTTTGATTCACCCACGCAATGTCGGCTTGAAACTTTTCCTCGAGAATGCTTACCGAGTGATCAGAAATTCGCGGTGTTTCTGAACAATACTCAGGTTTTATATAGATCAGCCTATCTGATACCTCTTGTGAAAATTGGCCGCCATATCGTCTGTTAAAGTCACGCAGATAGTTGCGTTCTTGATTCGTCAACGACCGGTTTACTCTTCTCTGCTTATGTCGCACGTCAGTTTTAATTTTATCTACAATTTTAAGCACTTGAAGCACCGTATCGACAAGGTGCTCGCTTATGCTGTCGTAGTTAAACACGTGAATGTTCGTACTGGGAATAATGCCAGACACACGCTTCAAAAACTCAATATGATCAAGCGTACTTAAATCTGGGATCCAGTCGTCTATTGATCGCCATTCGCCATGCCGTTTTATGACCTGGTCATAGGCAGAACAGACAAAAGGGATGACACTGCGCACAAAGTATATCAACTCTAATTGTATCCCCAAATTAAATGTCGCAGACATTAGTCTGTAGACCTGTTTAGCATCTAAATGCTGCATATACTCACTGGATATAATGGCGCAATTGCAGGTTCCAAAATAACTCATAATGATTTCATTGATACAATCATTGCTTGATGCGGAGACAAGCAATTCAAATAGAGCATAGCCGTTTCCTGATGTGATTTGATATTCATGCCTCACTTCTGAATTGTTTTTATAGGCAATACCCTGTTGCTCCAGAGCACGGGCATACTGCGAAAAGAAAACCTGCAAGGCGCTGGAGCCCGTCTTGCTGCCACCGGCATGAAGGTAAAGTGTTTTCATTTATCGCTCGTTCCTATCGCATCGTAAGCAACTGAAGCTCCAAACCACGCCGGACCTGAAGCGTATTCGCCAAGGTATCGCTGGAGCCCCTCTTGCTTATTAAAGCGGTTTTAAGTTTGATGTGCAACCATACTGTTTAACTGAATAATTTTATTTGCTATTACTTCGGCTGGTGACGGAATGCCAATAGCGTTTAAAAAGAGAAGCGCCTTGGTCATTTTGGCGTCCCCGAATATCTTCACCCATTCTCCGAAGAAGAGGTTTGTGGTGATTATCAGCGCGGTCTGTCCGTAGGAGAGTGAACCATTTCGAGGGCTGGCCCCACCAACCTGATTTGCGACGGTCAAGCGGCCCGAGTTTTTCTGTGAGCACGCAGCATCGTGGAAACAATTACCCCTGATTGCTTAGCCGCCGCTTGGTAGGTTACGCACTGCTTGATCAGAGACAGACCTTGTCCTTTTGCCACATGGTCGCGCAGGGCCGATCCAGGCGTTTTCCTTTGGCACGTGCGTTGGCTAAGCCAGAGAGAACCCGTTCCCGGATAAGCTCACGTTGGGGTCCCCTCAGAATTCGGAAAAAATCGTACGTTAGTGCTGTAGGTCCTACGTTTATGCGGTGAAGACCGACCAGTAGGCAGATTCCACTTACCAATCGTTTTCATTCTGGAATTAGATTTTGCTACGTTTGAGATCAGTAAAAAAGAGGGCTACCGACTATCGCGCAAACCTTCCTTTGTGCAGGGCGGCGTCTCTGATAGAATATTATTGTCAGCCATTCACCAGTGAACCACCAAAAAACCTGACCCCCCATTGTTTACTAGCAGCCCGTCGGTTTTAACCTCAGGCTACTGCCAAATTTTGCCACGAATTTTTTGAAATCGCTCGTTTTGAGTCTTTTTTGGTCATTATTGCCCTGTTTTTTGCGGTTTATCTGCATTTTCCTGTCCTACAGACGCAATACGGCCATGCGTTTTATGTTCCACGCCAGGCAGACCAGACTCCATTCTCCCTGAACCTGACGCAGGCCGCGCAAGGAGAACTGCCGGAATCCCATCACCGATTTGATAATCCCGAAGACCGGTTCTACCGTTTGTTTGCGCAGACGGTAAACGCTTCGGCCTGCCTGCGTCTTCAGACGATGCATCATCGCCTGCATCCGGGTCGCATTTTCGGGGAGGGCTTCCGGTTCTGTATGCCGTTGCCGCCAGTCGGGATGGTGTTCTTCTCGGGCCACGGCAATGAATGGGGTAATCCCCAGCGCTTCGCAGGCTTCCACATTCTTTTCGCTGCAGTAACCCGTATCGGCCACCAGCGCTTCTATGGGCCCCAGTTGCGCTGTTTGTGCCTGGAGGGTTTCCAGCATGGGGATGACCTGTTCCTTGTCATTGGGGGCCTGACTGACTCCGGTGGCTACCACCAGCATCGTCTGGTCATCTACGGCGGCCTGGGCATTATAGGTTTGTTCAAAGCCACCGCCTGAGACCGGCATGATGCGGGATTCTTCATCGGTGAGATTGATCTGGTCTTGCGCTTTAGGCGCCGGGTCCGGTGCCTGGGGGGCTTTGCCTCGGGGCTTTTGTCCCAGGGTCACGTTCTGCACGGCGCGCCATTTGCGTGTCGTACTGCGCTTTCTCTTTGGCATAACGGGCCTGTGCCCGCTCGGCAATCTTCGCCTTGGCCGCTGCCATCACGGCCAACCGGTCTTCTCGGCGCTGGATCTCTTCGGGCAGATTCACGCCTTCGGGAATCCCGGACTGATCCGCTTGTTCTGCCAGGGCAAAGAGTTCCTGTACTTCAGCCTGGAGATGGCGCTCCATCTGTTCGATATGCCCATGGGACAGGGCTTGATGTTTGGAAGCGTTGGCGTGGATCTTGGTGCCATCCAGACACACCCGGCCGATCTTCAGCAGTTTCATCTCCTGCGCCAGTTCCAGGACCTGCACGAACAATCCTTGCAGTTCGCCCAGAAAACGGCGACGGAAGGTGGCCAGGGTATCGTGATCTGGATGGCTACCGGCCGCGAGGTAACGGAAAGCCACGGAATCATAGGTGGCTTGTTCCAGTTTACGGCTGGAAAAGACCCCGTTGGCATAGCCGTAGACCAGAATCGCCAGGAGGGTGGCCGGGTGATAGGCCTTATGACCACGACCCGCATATTGTTGGACCAGTAGCGAGAGGTCGAGCTGATCAATGACTTCCACAATAAAACGGGCCAGGTGCCCTTCCGGGAGCCAGTCGTCCATGGAGGGGGGCAGAAGATAATCGGTCTTGCGGTCAGCATCGAGGAAGTGGGTCATGAAATCACTCATCACATTGAATTATAAGTAATTATATGATAATTCGACGCAAAGGGAAAGTCCGACAGATACCGTCTTGATGACACCTATGCAAGAGCTTTTTCAGGGTCGAACGGCTGACCGGATTTGAGGACGCCATAGGCGATATGCAGGAGCTTGCGCATGGCGGCAATGATCACCTGCATAGGACATTTACCCCGTGACAGTAACCGATCGCAAAAGGCGGCGATCGCTGGATTGTAACGCTTGGCCACTACGGCTGGCAGGTACAGCGCTTTGCGTAGAAGAACATTGCCTGCCTTGGCAATATGGCTTTTACCGGCCCACTGGCCCGACTCACGAATACGCGGGTTGAGTCCCGCATAGGCGACGACCTGTTTGGCGGAATGAAAGCGCGTGAGTGGACTGAGGAAAGCCAGCAGCATAGCTGCGGTAGCCTCGCCGATGCCGGGAATACTCAGCAGGAGCGCCTTTTGGGATTTCAGGTCCGGGTGATCATCCATATGATCCTGGATTTGTCGGCGGACGACGTCAATTTGCTGATGGATGGTAAGCAAAAGGGCTTCAATGGACGCGCGAGCGGCAGGCTCTGCCATTTCGAGGCGATTGTTTTCCATATTCTGCATACCCAGAAGGTCATCCAGACGCTGTACCAAAGCCTGGAGAGTCACAATGGCTTCTGCCGGTGGCACCCAAGGGGCAGGTCGGTGCATCTGACAATAGCGGGCAATGAGCCGGGCATCCGCTTTGTCTGTTTTAGCCCGGGAAAGCTCGGTTTTACCAAAGGCGTGAATCAAGGCAGGATTCATCACACTGATCAGTAACTGTTGTTGCGCCAGAAAGCGCGCCAGGCTTTTCGGCCATAGGCGCCAGTGGTTTCCATGCAGAGGTGAGCCTTGAGGGCCTCCTGCTTCTCCAACCAATCCAGGAATTGCCGGAACCCCTCAGGATTATTGGAAAAGACCTTGCTGCGATATTTACCATTGGGTTTCAGCAGGGCAACATCGAATTTGGCTTTCGCTACGTCAATACCAACACAGGAAACGGGATCCATCATCATGCACCTCCTTGACTAGCATCATGGCGATCTACGGACCATACCGGTTCATCCTTATCTGTGCAGGCTCATGCGCAATGCAGGCCTCGGATACCGTCCGAACTGGGTGGCAAAGTTGAGGCAAGCGATTAATCTGTCGGACAGGATCAATTCCTTAAGCTGCTAACAATCTATCTTGCCTCGCTCCGGGGATCAGCCGAAGGGTACCAGTACATACCGACTGGCTCCAAGACATAAAGCTGCTAGCTTAAAGGAAGCTTATCGTACGATTTTTTCCGTTTTCTCAAGCACCCCAAAACGAGTTGCGCAGGCGGATAAACTATTGATAGCAAAAAAGGTCAGACCTCGGAAGAAAAGCCTGAAAAATTCTAGTCCGTCAAAGACGTATCGCAGATGAGGAGTTCCTCCGGCGGATTCCATCAGGGCACGCAGGCTAATTGTTCTGCATCAAAAATCGGATATAGGGCAGAAACTCGACATCAATATGCCAGACATCGCATCCTCTTGCACAGATGGAGCCATGCATATAGAAATTTGGGCATGAATGGTAAATCGACAACTTAATTTTTCATCCTCAGCAGGATAAGCTTATTATGATCTGGTTGCGTGAATATTTCATAATAGTGGCACGATATTTGCTTTTTGACCTCAAGCTACGGTGGCGAATCCTCCATGCCGAATGACATAATTTGCGTTTCAGGAGAAGCCATCCGATAGTAAAGCAATGAGACAACCCTTATGATGAGCCAAAATAATGCATTCTGAGGATACTCCGAGCCTCTTGGTGGCTGATGATCAAGCCGACGTCCGCTCCAGCTTGTGCTGGCTGTTGGAAGCTGAAGGGTATTCGGTCACCTGCGCCGCTTCGCCTGCAGAGCTGTTGCTGCTACTCGAACAAAACGCCTATGCTGTGCTTCTGCTCGATCTCAACTTTAATCAGGACACGACTTCTGGTCGGGAAGGGCTGCAGCTATTGGAAAAGCTAGCTTATTCCTATCCCGACATGTCTGCTGTCGTTTTAACCGGTTGGGGGAATACGGAACTTGCCGTTCGGGCACTGCAACTGGGCGCTAGGGACTTCCTAGAAAAGCCGTGGGACAACGATCGACTGACTCAAGTAGTACGCCATCAGGTCTTGCGGTCCCGCGTACAACGACAGGGCAGCCTACTGAGCCTGGATAGCAAGGTAACCCACACCCCAATAGCCACCTATTCGCCCAAGATGCAAAAAGTTCTGGACATGGCGTTACATATTGCCGGGAGCGATGTCAGCGTACTAATCACAGGCGAAAGCGGAACGGGCAAAGGTCTGCTTGCAAGAACTATTGCCCAGCATTCACAGCGAGCTAACCAGCCATTCGTACAAGTGAACTTGGGAGCTCTCCCGGAAACCCTCATGGAGAGCGAGTTATTCGGGCATGTGCGCGGTGCTTTTACGGATGCGCGTCAAGATCGACCTGGCCGCTTTGAGCTCGCCCATAAGGGTACCTTGTTTCTCGACGAACTGGGCAACGCTAGTCCGTCACTACAAAGACGGCTACTGACGGTACTGGAATCGAATTATGTTGAAAGAGTGGGAGGCACGCATCCAATCCCTATTGATGTGCGCGTGATTACCGCTACCAATGCCGTACTAAAGGACAAGATTCTCCAGGGTCTTTTTCGGGAGGACCTGTATTATAGAGTGAATACCGTCGAGCTCCACATGCCCTCCCTACGGGAACGTCCAGAGGATATTCTTCTACTTGCGCAACAGTTCCTTAACCAATCCGCGCAACGTTTTGAGAAGGACATTGAAGGTTTCGAAAAAAGTGCGGAAATAGCTCTGTTGCAATACACCTGGCCGGGTAACGTCAGGGAGTTAGAGCACACCATAGAGAGGGCGGCGCTGATGGCTAAGGGTAAGCTTGTCAGTGCGGCACATCTGTATCTGCCTGCCGCAGAAAATAACCCATCACTGGAAAGAATGACCCTGCAGCAGGCCGAGCGTTATCTGGTCCAGAAAGCCTGGCATGAATCTTCAGGAAATGCTGAGCTTGCTTCCCGCCGTCTCGGTCTTTCCCGCAGTTCATTCTATCGCCTCCTCGCCAAAATCCGAGGGCCATGAAAACCCCAGGACTTGAATGGCGAATTGGCCTTATGGTGCTGATCAGTGCAGTCCCCGCTCTGGGGTTGCTTATCTGGATCTGTTTCAAGTTGAAATACTTATCACCGCTAATAGGGTTATGCCTTTTGGTAACCATTCTGGTGCCTCTGATAGGAGGGCTCTGGACAATACAAAAATTAAAAGCTCATTTTCGACAAGTGTCGGCTTTGTTGTTGAGTCTCCAGGAAGGGGACTATAGCTTACGAGCAATTTCTGCCCAAGGTGCCGAAGGTCAGATGCTCAACGCTTTGAATATGCTAGCGGATGAACTTGCAGGCATCCATCGATCCGGAATAGAATCCGATGCTCTACTGGGAAAGCTCTTAGGTGCTATTCAACTCGGCATTCTGGTATTCAATCCCGAACTGCATATAGTGGGTGCCAACGACTCGGGCGCCGAATTATTTCAGCAAACCATAGAAAAACTGATAGGTCGTAGTGCGCACAGTCTGGGTATTGTCGAGTGGTGCACAATCGGTAAGCCTGTGCTATGCCGGAATACCTTACCTGGCGGAACCGGCCCTTGGGAAGTGCGTGCGACTCGCTTTCGCCGCAGTGGCAAAGTATATACGCTGGTAATAGTCACAAACATTTACCAAATACAGCGCGATGAAGAGCGCCGCAATTGGCGGAGGCTCATCCGTGTTCTAGTCCACGAAATGAGCAATTCTTTGGGCCCGATCCAGGCGACCGCCCAAATTTTACTACGGCAGCAAAACGGCGGCCAAGAAAATAGCGCCTATTCGCAGCCTGAACCTAATGGAACATCCAAAACCAGAATGGAAGAAGGGCTCGCGTTGATTGAACGACGCGCTCAGTCGCTATCGGGCTTTATTCTCCGATATGCAGAACTCGCCCGCCTGCCTGCGCCACAAGTCAAGGAGTTTCCACTGGAGGGATTTATCGATCGCCTCGCCCGCGAAGAACAAATCACCACCGTCCTCGCCCCTAAGAGCCAGCAAAGCAGAACCATTACTGCTGATCCTACGCAACTACAACAGGCACTAATAAATCTGTTTCGCAATGCTGTACAGGCCGCCTCAGAAACCGGCGGAGTTACATCGGTAATCTGGCAGATTGAGGATGCGTCAGGACTAATAACCATTGATGTCCTGGACGAAGGCCCAGGACTTCCTCCGTCAGAAAATTTATTTGTGCCCTTTTTTACCACCAAAGCAGGCGGCAATGGTATCGGTTTGGTGCTGGCACGAGAAATCATCGAAGCGCATGGCGGTCGTCTTTCATTGAAAAATCGTGATGATCGGCAAGGTTGCCACGCCGAAATAGTGATTCCGTCCGCCCCTCATTCCGCGATGAGGTGATGGAAAAATAACCTGAAGGGTCCAGTCTGTAAGGACTTCCGGCATAATGGACTCGACAAAAAGATTCACCTACCGTGAGATTTGCAGAAGTATTGGCGAAGAAAAAACATCCGCGAACGGCTGTTCTGAAGGTGGTAAAAACCACGATAGTCGACACCTCGGAGGTCGAGTCAGCCATATAATCGTGCCAATCACCCAAAAACTCCGGCTATCCCCGAGAGTCTTTCCGGCCCTCGGCGGGGCGTCCTGATATCGGGACACAAAACGCTGAATTTCCCATAATTGGGATTCCCATCTCCTAACCAATAAGAAAAACTCTTACCATTTATAATGAGATATCGGCGCTCATAATTGGCACAGACCTTGCTTATGATCTGCATGATCGTTTTGAGCAGATGAGGTAGGGGGAATATGACAATGAAAGGGACCTGGCCGATGACTCTATGTGAAAAAACCTATCGTTACCTATTCCTCTCCCTTCTCCTCCTTTTCGGGGTTTCGTCTGCTTTTGGCGCGACCACTCTCCTCAAAGAGCAGCATTGGGAACTGGCAACCCACGTCGGGCAGAGCTTGCACATCAAACTGCCCATTCAAAATTGCACCATTGTCACCACCCCGGGGAACGCTCTGCAAGTGCGATGGGAGGTGCGAGGAAACTCCGAAAATTCTGCAGCAATCCAGAAACGCATTCAGGACGCGATGGTGGCCGTAAAAACCGTCGGAAACGTGATCCAGGTTCAGCCCATTCATGCGAGTATTGGCGAAAACTTCACCACGCACGTGGGTACGGTACAATTTTTCCAGGATATCTGGGGCTGGATTATCCACGGCGGATCACCGATACATGATCTTGTCTCCCGCGCCATCGGCATTCATGTGTCGGTACACATTGAGGCTCCGGCCTATCTCCCTGTGCGCGCCGAATTGGGTACCGGCCATTTTGTCTTTCAGAACCCCAAAGCGACAACGCCTCTTGTCGTCAAAGACGGCACGGGCCAAACAAAAATTGACGCCTCTTCTTCGTATATTCGCGCGACCAATGGCACTGGCACCCTCTCTGTGCAGCAAATCGACGGAGCCCGAACGATTCTGAAAGAGGGCACGGGGTCTGTGCAGTGGCGTGGGACTACCAAGTTCTTGCGGGTTGGTTCGGGCACGGGGGACGTTCATCTCCATGCGGGGGTGCTTGCTGCCGGAACGCACATCAATGCACAAACAGGAACGGGCGATTTAACGGTTTGCTTCCGGGGCAAACAGTCTCTGGACGGCACAATCGACTCCGGTATTGGGCATCTGGATCTAAGCTATCCCCTCCCCCCTACGAGAATTGATGAACATAAGTATCAGTTTGGCACGCGATCCGACGCTGTTCGGGTTCATCTACAAAGTGGGACCGGTAATATTGCACTGCGGGGGTGTCAATGATCTCGCTGGGTTTTAGATGCGCACGCCCCGACAGCGTATTTTATGCGGGCAGGTGTTCCTCATCCGGATTTCCGATATGACGGATATAGCCATCCCCCCAGAGGAGATTCGCCGCCGTAAATCCAGGCGCTGGCTGCTGTTGGCGGTCAATTTCCTGGCGCTGCTCATCGCTTTTCCCATCGTTTGGTTCAGCATTCCGAGCGGACCCTCCGTTTCGTTGAGAGATCTCTTGTTGGGGACCGTCGAACAGGGGCCTTTTCTGATACAAATCCGCGCACCAGGAATCCTGAAACCGCGAACCGAACGCTGGGTAACCAGCAATGTTAGTGGGACCGTAGAGCGGCTCCTGGCCCACCCCGGAAGCTTGGTGGAAACGCACAGCCCACTCCTGAAATTGAGCAACCCCACCTTGGGAACGGAACTGCAAAAGGCCCGATTTGCCTTGACCAGAACCCAGGCTGAGGCAACAGCGCAGCAGGCGCAGTTGGAAGACCATCTATATACTTTGCAGGAAGATTTGGCGTCTGCGAAGGCGCAGGCAACCAGTGCCGAGATGCGGGTCAAGGCCGACGCCAGTTTATTACGCGAGGCGGTCATTTCGCGTTTGCAATATGAAACGAATCGCCTTGACGCCCGCAACGACGCACAACTCGTGGCATCAACCGAGCAGCGCATTCGGGCTTTTAGACGGAACGTAGCCGCTCAATCCGAAAACGAGCAATCACTGGTCGCGTCCGCTCGCGCCGACCTGCAAACTGCGGAGGCTAATATTCAAGCATTGACGCCACAGGCAGGGATGAGTGGACAAGTACAAACAGTATCTGTCCAAGCCGGTCAAAGCCTGACTGCAGGAACCGCTATCGCGCGTATCGCCAATGCCCGTTTCCTCAACGCCACGCTTGCGGTATCACCCGACGACGCCGGTGAGATTACCGTTGGGCAAACCGTGGAGATCTTGCTGCCGAATCCAGAAGAGCCCGTACTGCACGGCACTGTCGAACGCGTTTCGCCCAACGTGGTCAAAGGTGCCGTTCCGGTTACCGTGCGTCTTGCGGGTAAAATACCAAAGGGGGCACGCCCGCAGATGGCCGTGACGGGAGTCATCAGCGTGAGCCACATGACCAACGTATTGCATGTCGGGCGCCCCGTCGGCGTGCAGCCGGACAGTAAGGGCGTGGTGTACGTCCTCTCGACCGATGGCGACTCGGCGAGCAGGCGCCCAGTGCGCTTTGGCTTGGCCTCCTCCAACGGGATCCAAATTTTGAGTGGATTAACTCCGGGAGAGCGCATAGTCCTTTCGGACACCACGCAATGGGGGCCGCGCATGCGGATTCGTCAATGAGACACCCCAGATTACTCTTGGGAGCGGCATTGACACCATTGCTCCTGATGCAGGGCGCACACGCCTATACCCTTGAGCAATTCTGGCATCAGGCGTTTTCCCACGATCCCCGGATTCAAGTCTATCGGCGGCAGCTGGAGGTTGCCTCGACGGCGCAGCCACTGGCTCTCGCGGCGCTGCTGCCCCAGATTACCGCAGGAGCAAATGTCCAGTTTGCCACAGAATATACTCAAGAGCCCTACAACAGCGTTCAGCCCGACACGGCCCTTCTGGAGGAAAACAGTCGCACGCGTACCGAATCCTGGTCGGTCCAACTCCAGCAGGCACTTTTCAATTGGTCGGCATTACAGGATTATCAGGCCAGCGGAGATCAGGTGGCCGCCGCCGCAGCGACCTACCAGGAAGCGATGCAGAATCTCGAAAATCAAGCTACGGCCGCCTATGTACAGTGGCTTCTCGCCGATGCCAACGTGCGCAGCCTGCAGGAGGCGGAACAAGGATTCGCGCGGCAGGCATTGACCGCAAAAGCACGATACCAAGCTGGAACGACGGGTATTCTCGGTGCTGACGAAGCCCAGGTCGCGCTGCGGCAGATTCAGGCACAACTTGCCGATGCCCGAGCCCAATGGCAGGTGGCACGCCAGAAGCTACAACAATTTACAGGGACGCCAGCCCCCGATCGCGCGCCAACGCTACCCCAGAAGATACGGCTTTCATGGTCAACGTTGACCCTCTGGAAGGCAGCAGCAACGCAGCATAACCCCGCTCTAGCCGCTGCGAATGACCAACTGGCCGCTGCACAGAAAAGCGTATCTGCTGCCTGGGGAGGTTTTCTACCATCAATCAGCTTGGTATTAGCCCACCAATGGCAATCGCAGCATGGGACGCTAGGCTATCGGCTAGGATCCCTCTCCGCCGACAACTTACCAAATCCTTATAGAAATACGGAATCGTCTGCCATGGTTGAGCTCAGCTGGTCGATTTTTTCCGGCGGCTCGCAGCAGGCCACTCTGCACAAGGCGCGATACCAACAAGAAGAAAACTTCCAGTTGCTTCTCGCCACCGAGCGTAGTGTCGAGAAGCAACTGGGTGCCGACTTCGCCGATCTCAACGGCGCACGTCAGCAGTCCGCCCTGTACCGACGCGCTCTTTTGGTGGCGCGGCATGCCAGTGCCGCTGCCGAGGATGGTGTTCGCGTTGGTCT
Organism: Acidithiobacillus marinus; assembly: GCF_002847505.1. Lineage (GTDB taxonomy): Bacteria > Pseudomonadota > Gammaproteobacteria > Acidithiobacillales > Acidithiobacillaceae > Acidithiobacillus > Acidithiobacillus marinus. The sequence goes on along the minus strand of NZ_MXAV01000038.1, from coordinate 12,754 downwards.
CGTCACGGAGAACAATGCCATTATCGATCGGCAAAACGTCCTCACCGTGCGGAATGCATTGAACAGTGCGAACGCCGCTGTCGTAACGCACTATGCCAGCCTCGCAGCCACCGCAGGAGTTCTGACCCCAACCCGGATCCGGCAATTGTCCGTAGCCCTATCACCCCTCAGAGAGAGTTCCCATGAGTCTTCCCCTATCAAAAGCTAGTCACCACGAAAAGCCGTCACCGCCGCTGCTCGAACTGCGCGGGGTCAGCAAAATCTATCGAAGCGACACGGTGATGACCTACGCCGTTCAGGACTTGGATTTGCGCATACAGGCCGGAGAATATGTGGTCCTCATGGGCCCGTCGGGTTCAGGAAAAACCAGCCTTATGGCGATCCTCGGTCTGCTGGATCATCCCAGCCAGGGAGAACAGTATCTGGGTGGAGAACGGGTCGATGGACTCACGGAAGACCAGCGGGCCCGCTATCGTAACCTCCATATCGGCTTCGTTTTCCAATCCTTTAACCTGATCGGTGACCTCAGTGTCTTTGAAAATGTTGAGCTGCCGCTACGGTATCGGGGAAACATCCCAAGCAGTGAGCGCCGCGAACGGGTGGAGTATCTGCTGGAGGAAGTAGGAATCGCTCACCGCGCTCGGCATTATCCCTCGCGTCTCTCCGGTGGACAGGCGCAAAGGGTCGCCATTGCCCGTGCTCTAGTGACTGAACCTGAGCTGATTCTTGCTGATGAGCCCACAGGTAATCTCGACAGTCACGCCGGCGAACGGGTGATGGCGCTCATGGAGAAGCTGCGTGCCGAGCGGGGCACCACCCTTTTTATGGCGACCCACGATCCGGTCTACGCCGCGCGCGCCGAGCGCGTTCTACATTTGCGCGATGGGCGTTGGTATGACCCCGCAAACCCGGCATCTGAGACTGAAAAAGCCCCCCCGGAGCTGCCATGAACAACCACTCAAGCGTATTATCGGATTGGGCAAATCGCCTCTGGCGGGACCGCAGTTACACCGTGGTTTCCGGGATATTTCTCGGCCTATCGATCGCCATGGCCACCCTTGGTTTCACGGTCTTTTATACGTTCTTTTTTAAACCATTGCCTTATCCGGAGGCGAACCGCATCGTCGTGATTCGGCAAATTTTACCGGTGTATGGTTTGACCGGATACCTTTCTCGATCTGCGCTGCTGTCCCCATTACGACGAGCAACCCACGCAGAGCTCCAGGATAGTGCTCTAGTCTCATCTAACCCCAAAGTGACCATAAGTTTGGTGCAGGGACAACGGCTGGCCGTTCATTACCAGTCGGTTACGCCTAATTTTTTTCCGATGCTGCTTCGCCACCCCTATCTTGGGCGCTGGCCGAGTGCTGCGGCAGGACACCGGGATGGACCCCAGGAGGCAATGCTCAGTTTCGGGTTTTGGAGTAAAGCCTTTGGCAAAAAAGCGTCCGCCGTCGGTAGCGAAATATCCCTCCATGGCAAAGTCTACCAGGTAGTAGGCGTCCTGCCACAAAACTTTACTCTGCATGGCCTTGCGGCAGATGTTTATGTGCCTCTGGTCCTCCCGCAAGATAAGGTTGAAGCGCATTACTTTGACAAGCTCACGTTCGCTCAATTAGGCGCTGACCATACGCTCGAAAGTCTCCGACCGGTGTTGTCGACCTTAGCAGAGAAAGAAGTCCGTCGAATTCCCGCACGGTTCCGTAATCAGGGCAAAGGTTACCGACTCCTCGCTTCGCCTCTGCGGAATTACGTCCTTCACAAGGCGCACATGGCGCAATTACCTTGGTTGTATCTGGGCGGAGGGCTCTTCGTTTGGCTGATCGCCGTTTTAAACATCATCAACTATGCGGTCCTCCGCCACCAACGCCGGCTCCGAGGTTTTGCCATACGCCAACTCCTAGGGGCGAGTCGAGGGGCAGTTATTCAGATATTCCTGTCTGAGCAGTTGCCCGCCCTGTTGCTTTCCCTCTTCCTGGCCATACCGCTCACTTTTCTCGGAATACGATGGCTTTCGAGTACCATTTTTAGCGGCAGCGCTTACGCGGATTTCCCTCTGCGTTTTACCGGATGGGAGGGACTTTTTCTGCTTGTTCTCTTGCTGGTGTCTGCTGTCTGTGTTGTAGCCATTCCCCTCTGGCGTCTGCGGCCCAGTGCCTTGAAAACCGCACTGACCCATGATGAGCGTACGGCCAGTCTGAGTAAGCCGTTGCGGAGGATGTTTCAGGCGCTCAATACGCTGCAGGCAGCATTAGCCATCGGGTTATTGAGTACCGCCCTGAGCCTCGCAATTGGTAATTATGTGTTGAGCCACCGATCTCTGGGGTTTCAACCGAAAAATGTCGAATATAGCCGGGTATATTTACCGACTGCAGCCAATATCACGCCTGACTGGCTACAGATCGAGAGCAACCTGCGACGGGATCCTTATGTTCGGAGTAGTGCCTTTGCACTTTTTCTCCCGTGGGATTCTTCCTCCGATGGCGCCGCAGGAGCTTCCAGCTCGAAAAGATCCGGCAAAGTGTTGTTTGATATCGTCAGTCCGGGATTCTTCCGCCTTTTGGACATCCCTCTACAGCGGGGGCAGGCGATGCCCGCGCTGAATGACCAAGAAAGTCCTTCCATATGGGTAGATACCGATTTCTGTAGATCTTTCTTCTCCAGCGAGCAGTGCGTAGGGCAGCCAGTTATTCATCCTGACCAGCACGTCGCTGGTGTCGTCCCATCAATTGCCTGGAAACTCATGCCGAATCGTGGCTACTTGGGGGTTGAGTATTTTCCTCTGAACAGTACTTTTGACCAGTTACTAGGGGGGTTCTTAAGTAGTGGCTATATCTTGCTGCGCATCCCTGTACAGTCGGCATCGGCATTGCGATCGGCATCGCAATACCTGCATCTCGCTCTTCCCAGCGCTGTGTTTAGCCCCTTGCATTCGTACACGGCGCTCATCCACAAAACACAGCAGAGCGGTCTAAACTTTGATCTACTCTTTGGCATTTTTGCCTTCCTGGCAACTGGGATCACACTGTTCGGCGTGTACGTGGTGCAGGCAACAACGCAGGCAGCGCGGTTGCCGGAATACCGGATCCGAAGCATGTTGGGAGCGGAAAACAGAGACTTTTATCGGGGGCTTCTCCGCGACCTTTTCTGGGTTATCCTGCCCGGGGCTTTTGTCGGCACAGCAGTGGCTCTGCTGCTCGTCCATTTGGCGGCACAGGACTTTCCCGACGCCATGCGCTTTTTGCCTATCTCTCTGTTGTTGACATTTTTCCTGGTGCTGTTTTCCATCGGATTATCGTATTTCAACGTCATGCGGAGTTTACTGAGGCTGTTGCGCTCCGACCCATCAAATGGGAGGTAAGTGGTTTTATGTCCATCAATAACGGCAAGATCTGTACACCTCACACAGGAGCACCTGTCAGATGAGCCAACACGCCACTCTCTCACCAAGCCCTGGGCATGCCGTGTTGGCGACGCATGATCTCCGTAAAGTTTTTCGTACGGAAAGCGTTGAAACGATTGCTTTGGCCGGAATTAACCTGAGTATTGATCCAGGAGAATACGTGGCAGTCACCGGGCCATCTGGATGTGGGAAAACCACCTTGATGTCCATTCTGGGCCTGCTCGACGATCCTAGTTCGGGAACCTATTTGCTCTCCGGAACCTCCGTTGCCGGTCTCTCAGAAAGTGCCCGGGCCAAATTACGCAATCAGCATATCGGCTTCGTGTTCCAGTCCTTTAACCTGATCGATGATTTGAGTGTGCTGGCCAATGTGGAACTGCCTTTGCTGTATAGGGGCGGAGTTCGCCCGGCAGAGCGTAGAGAACGGGCAGAAGCCATGCTAGACGCTGTGGGAATCAGCCATCGACGTCAGCATTACCCAAGCCAACTTTCCGGCGGACAACAGCAAAGAGTGGCCATCGCTCGAGCGCTGGCTACAGAGCCTGCCATTCTTTTGGCGGATGAACCAACGGGCAACCTGGATTCAAAGGCAGGCGAAGCCGTCATGCAGTTACTGGAGGACCTGAATATCCGTCTGGGTTCAACCATTCTCATGGTCACGCACGATCTTCACTATGCCAATCGTGCAAAACGCATCGTCCGTCTGGCCGACGGTCAGGTGGTGGATGAACACTTCGCAGCAGATGGCCATGTATTGGAACTGAAGGAAACCGAATTATCCAAGGGGTTTGAAGTGCAATGGAACGACAATGTACGCTAGTGAAATAACAAGACCAACAATCTCTTGGGGTGGGCTGCACACCTTCTTCCGGAAACTGTGGCAGCAGCGTCTATACTTTGTCGTCTCGTCCCTCTTTTTAGGCTTGGCAACGGGCGTGGCGGGCGTGGGTTTTCAGGTCTTGTACGCGTTTCAACTGCAGCCCATGCCCTTTGTCGATCCATCCCGCTTGGTCTTGATTCGCGAAGAAATGCCAGCCATAGGACTGGGTACCAGCTTCCAAGCCAGTCCAAAATTGCATCAGGACTTGGAGCGTGAAGCCCATAGCGGTATTCAAAGTAGTGCGCTGCTCAACGACTTAAGTCGAACGACCACTACCCGTATCAATGGGGTCGTGATGGTATTGGACTACAAGAGGGTATCGCCGCAAGTCTTTCCATTGCTCTTTACGCGCCCTGCTCTGGGGACTTGGCCGCAGATTTCCAGCGGTAAACCCGATGGCCCGCATCAAGCAGTGATCAGCTATGACTTTTGGAAGCAAGCGTTTGCGGGAAATCCCGATGCGGTGAATAGAGAGCTACAGATGGACGGTCAAAGCTATCAGATTACTGCAGTATTACCCAAAGGGGCGCAGTTGATTCCCGGTTCTTCCGCAGACGTGTTCATTCCTTTAGTCGAACCGCTACCAAAAGTTCAGGAAAACAATGTCAATGACTCTCTTTATGCCCGGCTGTCTCCCGGAGAATCTCTCCATGACTTGAATGTCCGTTTGGCGGCTCTGGCAGCACGGCAGCAGATCGCCACTCCGCCGCAGTTTCGCAGTCAATTGAAGAACTATCGGATTGAAGCGCTACCGCTGCGGGAGGCCTTCCTGCGCCAAATGGGAATGAACCGCTTGCCCTGGTTGTATTTCGGCGTGGGGCTATTCCTGTGGATCATCGCCGTCTTCAACATCAGTAACTATGCCCTCTTGCGACACCACGCTATCCTCCGTTCTTTGGGTATCCGTCAGCTATTGGGTGCCTCGCCCTTGAGGATCTTTGCCCAACTGCTGTTAGAGCAGATCCCCATTTTTTTTCTGGCCCTGTTCATCGCCCTGCCGCTCACAGGCTTGGGAAGCCGGTGGCTGTCTGCGAGCCTGTTCTCCGGCAAGGGGGACGGATACCACTTGTTTCCTCTGCATTTCAATGTTTGGATGTTTGTGTTCGTGTTTGTCTTGCTCTTGATGGGGGTCATGATCGCCATCGTCCTGCCATTGTCCCGGAGCCGCCCGGCTTCGCTGCGCGAGGCGATGGCTGGGGATGAGCGGACTGCCAGTCTGAGCAAGGGGATACAGCGCTTGCTTCAGCTGGCCAGCGGTATTCAGGTGGCCTTGGCTATTGCGGTATTGGGGGTAGCGCTGAGTCTGACCATCAGTGCCTTGGTCTTGGGATATCGTCCATTGGGGTTTGATCCTGAGGGCGTGTTCTATGCGTCTTTATATTTCCCGCCGGGCCAAGCCAACAAAGCCAGTCTGCGCACCGTTCAGGGTGCGTTGCGCTCCGTTCCGTATGTTCATGGCGAAGCCTTTGCCTCGACTCTTCCGTGGCTAGGTATCAACCTAGGAAGCCTGTTTTCCAGTCCACACGGGTCAGGTCGAGCAATTTTCGAAGTCACAATAGGCGAAATGCTGTCTTTGCTACATATTCCCCTTGAACGAGGGAAAGCACTTCCTCCACTCTCTGCCTCAACTCAAGGACGCTCCTTGTGGGTCAGTTCAGACGCCTGTAAAAGATACTATCCAGATACAGATTGTGTCGGAAAACTCCTGCATTTAGGTCCTTACTTCACTTACTCGGCGTACCCTATCGCTGGAGTATATGCTCCCATTACTTGGGGCTTGCACACCATGATGCGACGTAATTTTGGGATCGTGTACCTGCCCCTAAATACACCCATCGGACACATTTTTTTATCAAAGATGGGAAAAGTGCAGATCGCCATGCGCCTGTCTCCTGATACGAGCGCAGCGCGAACAGAGATACGTAACGCCATTCGTCTCGCACTGCCGGGATCTTTTCTAGCGAACATTCACTCTTATGCTGAGTTGATCCATAAACGCCGGGCGGGTTTTCTCGCCTTCGATGCAGTGCTGGTGGTGTTCGCGCTGCTGGCTACCTTCATCAGCCTCTTTGGGGTCTATGTGGTACAGGATGCTGTCCAGTCGGCGCGTAGGTCCGAGTACCGAATTCGCCGACTTCTCGGGGCCCAGATCCATCACTTCCGTCGTCGCGCCCTAGTGGAACAAACTCGGATCCTCCTCCCCGGAGTGATATTGGGGATTGCTGTGGCCGCTGTCCTGGCACGGGCGATGAACACCAAATTTCCACACGCACTGCTCTACCTGGCCCCGGCACTAATCGTGGTGCTCCCTTTAGTGCTGCTGGTGTACTGGTTCAGTAGTTGGTGGCCCGTTCGCAAGGTGCTGCGCGACGGCTGAATCTGATAAATTTGTGAACATTGACTGCTTGATTTGTTGCCCATCCGAACTACGCCGTTTTCTATCGGGTGGCAACCGCCAGCATTGAGGTCGTGAATATGGTGCATGCCCGACGCGAATTTCCGGTTTCTACTCAAAATGAGTAGACTTATCATAATGCCTGATGGTCGGCCCTTCTGGGTGGCAAAAGAAGCTAGTAAAACCGGGCGGTCTTCCCTTCGGGATTTTTGGCCCGCGAGACACAATGACGCATTCTATCCAGTCTACAACCCACAGGAGGATCATCCCATGTTATCCGGCATACCCCCTTGTTACACGGCACCGACAGTGTCGTCGAATTTACGTTAGGGCGCACGAATGAAACACGCGAGTGCCGAAGCTCTGCGTCAACTTGACCCACTGCTCGAACGCCTTCGCGTACTCCCCGCTCTCGTTGAGCGTAAGCCGGGCGTCTTCTATCGAGGAGCGTCCGCATTCCTGCACTTCCACGAAGATCCTGCCGGTCTGTTCGTCGATGTCAAACTCGACGGAACGTCGTTCTCGCGCTTCAAGCTTTCCGGATCGTCCGACAACGAGGCTCTGTTGGTCAAGGTGTCGGCCTCGCTCTCGGCCCACCGCGCGTCTGCTCCAAGGAAGGCGGGTTCGTGGTAAGCAGGCCTATCTGTTCCAACTTCCAGGCGGTGCAGCGTCTGAGCACGAACTCAAGTTCAGGGGTGAGCGTCCGCTCAGGTCAAGCGTTGGGCGGCACAAGCGAATCATGACCGAGCACACTGTCGCAGCTGTAATGGTTCACTTAGGAAGCATCCAGGAGGCGTTTGTCTGGTACGAGCGTGCGTTCCCACAAGCGGTCCGGCGGCGCGTCTCCGACCTAGATTTTGAGTACCTTTCTCTCGGCAGCGTGCGTATTGAGCTGAGCTATGCTCGAAAGTGGTGTACGGGCGCGTTACAACTGGCTTGAATGAGGTGGCGTACTGTTGCTACAAAGGGTTTCCGACTCAAAGAGCAACATAAGGAGTACGCCGTGGAAAAGAATACCGTAATAGCAGTTGGGATGGGAGAGTTGGGTCTGGGCATTGAAGGGATACTTCGACGCGCGGCACGCGCTCTGATTGAGCAGGCCATAGAGGCAGAGGTGGCGGTATTGCTGGAAGAATTTGCGACGGTGCGGATGGTTGATGGGCGTCAGGCGGTCGTGCGTAATGGGCATCTGCCGGAGCGCGAGATCATGACCGCTCTGGGTCCGGTACCCGTCAAAGTACCCAAGGTGCGGGACCGCTCAGGATCGGGGATCAAATTCAATTCGGTACTGGCGCCTCCGTATGTACGCAAATCACGAACGGTAGCCGCTACAGTACCTTGGCTCTATCTGCATGGGGTGTCTTCCGGCCACATGCAGGAAGCCCTTTCCATTTTGCTGGGTGATGAGGCCAAGGGACTTTCACCTGCGGTGTTGGGACGTCTCAAGGCAGAGTGGGCGCAAGAGTATGCCCATTGGCAACACCGCTCCCTACAGGGAAAGCGCTATGCTTACTGGTGGGTAGACGGTATTTATACGAACCTCCGTGCGGAGGAGGATCCGCGTATCTGCCTGCTGGTGATTATCGGCGTGACGGCAGAGGGCAAGAAAGAGCTGGTCAGTGTCAGTGACGGCCTGCGCGAATCCAAAGCTTCCTGGCTGGAGATCCTGCGTGACCTGCAGGCGCGCGGTCTGGAGACGGCCCCTTTGCTCGCCATTGGGGATGGTGCCATGGGGTTTTGGGCCGCACTGGATGAAGCCTATCCCGAAACTGGTCAGCAACGCTGCTGGGTGCATAAGACCGCCAACATTCTCAACGAACTTCCCAAAGCCCAACAGAGCAAAGCCAAGGCAGCGTTGCAGGAAATCTGGATGGCCGCCAATCGCCAGGCTGCGGAAAAAGCACTGGACGTGTTTGTGCGCAATTACCAGGCAAAGTATCCCAAGGCTGTGGCTAAACTGGAAAAAGATCGGGCTGAATTGCTCGCTTTCTATGATTTTCCGGCCGAACACTGGCGGCATATCCGGACCACCAATGCCATTGAGTCCACCTTCGCTACGGTACGCCACCGGACTACCCGGACGAAGAACTGTGTATCACGCAGCAGCTTTCTGGGATTGGGTTTCAAGATGCTGCAGCAGGCTGAAAAACGCTGGATTGGGATTTATGCTCCAGAGAAAGTCCTGCAGCTTTTTGCAGGGGTGAAATTTATCGATGGCATACCGGCTAACCTCACCCTGCCGGATGATCAACAGACCGCCGCCTGATCTATGTCAGAAAATGCTCATACACCAGATTTGACTATAGCTCATTGAGCTTGTACCATCAGATGACAAGGTGTCATCGGGCCCTTCCGGCTCTGTTGTTTACTGGCAGGTACCCAACTTTGAAGCCTCACTCAAGCACTTTCAAGGCATAGGTGCACGCCTGTATCGCGGTCCTTTGCCCATTGAGAATGGCCAGCTTATGTGTCAGGTTCAAGACCCGTGGGGCAATTGCATTGGTCTTCGCGGTCCCGCAGGCTCCGCGCTGAGTGCTCATCAATGAGCCGGCCGCCTACCCCCTCCGTCAATGGGATGTTGGGCGCAAGTATAATCACATGAAAAATGACTTCGAGAGAATCTTCGAGTTCACCATTGAGCTTGATCGACTGAAGGCCATTCTTCGTAAAACCAAGCCAAGTGGCCTCGATAGATATGAAAACACAGCAGAACACAGTTGGCAGGTGTCAAACGGTGCTAGTGATTAGCCAGTTTTCAGCACAATCAGCGTCTGGATTGCTCACCTCTGAAAATTCTAGAGTTTTGCTGATATACAAAATTTTCAACAAAAAATGATTGATTTCCACGATATGGGGGGGGGGTGGTAAAAACCTGATGCTGACAGATGGTAAACGAATGACGCTGATTAACATACTCGCTATAGCCACGCCATCATGTTTGGGCGGGAAAAGAGCCAGCTATCCGCTTCTACAAGGCTATCGGGTTCGAGGCAGAGACCCTGCCTCCGCAGGAATTTGAGCTCGATGGTCAGCAGCTTCAAGAACCGAGCTACGTCTGCAGAATGGACAACTAACCCTTATAACCCTTAGCTCAGCCCAAACGGTGGGAATTCTGACGGGGTTTTGTGATTGCATGACGAGTCGCACCATACTGTCACCTCGGCAGAGTCGGGGAATGTCCTGTTTTTTGGTTAACATGCTTATATACCTGAAAAATACCATACATGATCATCAACCCGATACCGCCGTCAACAATGAATAGTACACTTATCGATAAATCATAATGCATAAATATTGCAGCAAACCATGGTGCGATTAGCATCGCAAAATTGCGAAACGCGCTTAACTTTGCCGTTATTTCACCGGCGTTTTTTGGAAACCCCTGCACAACTACAACATTTGCCCGAATTGCCTCAGTTGTAGAAAATATCCCTGTACAGAAAAAAAGTATGGTAGCCACGTACGGTGCGATTGATAAAGGCAACATGAATGCACCACCTAATGCCACAAAGCAAAATGCAATAGCATTTACAGATACAATCGTTGCGCGCATTGGATTCATGGTGTCGGATTGTTTAGAACGCCTTCGTCGCGAGAGATAACTGGCAGCAAAAATTCCACCGGCACCAGAAGACGAGACAAGCACACCAAGTAGAATCATATTGAAGCCAGCGTTTCTCAAAAGGACTGGCAATTGATTATTGATAAAAAACACCATAAAAGAATAAGTGGTGACCGTCCATAGCAGTTTTTTCAATAGAAATATATTTTTAGAAGTTGAGATATTATTATCAGACTTTAATTCTTTAATATTTTGGTCATTATGGTTTTCAACGTATTCATTTGTATTACTATATAGCTTTTTATAAAAAGCGAAAATAATTGTTACTGCTGCGACGAGTGTCATTCCGATGGAAATCTGAATGGCAAGAGCTACCCCATAAATGGATGCGAGCACAACACCCAAAGTCGGCGCACCAATTTTGGATGCGCTCCTCAGGAGACCCAATAAACCAAAATAGCGTGATACATCAGTGGGCGGTATAATCTGTGCAGCCAGCGCGTTGCTTGCCGGATATTCTGGAAGCGCCATCACCGATCTGAAAAACACGATCAGACAGAACAATGGAAATGATGGCATGAGCAAAAGAAGAGCTGTGGTGCTACCCCTTAGAACCAATGATAAAATCAACATCCAGGATGGATTATTTTCAGCATCTACCAATCGTCCCAAACGGGGGCCCAGGAAAACCGACGGTCCAAGTATCAAAGCACTTACAAAAGCCATTAGAAAAGCACTTGCATGATATATATATGATGTCAATGTGAGGATTACGAGGAAATCAATCCAAACACTGAAGTTTGCCAGAGCTGAGCCAATAAATAATCCGATTGCTGCCCTGCTCCATAGCTTATCCATAGATTGCTCTTGTTGACACCAAATTCCTCATCTTATTATCTAACCGACGTAAAAATTAAAATTTGCAGCGAAGCGTGCTTGAAAACCATGACCCATGAACCGCACTGACATATAAGCATATAATATGCCAAACATTAATTTCTAATAATTTATGAGATTAAGATTAATAAAATCAAAACGATAAAAAATAAAAACCATATTGCTGAACGCGCAGTTTTGGTGCGAATTTTTAATTTGCACCAAACCAGTGCGTAACCAAACTGGATGTTTTTGCCCAAAAACAAGCATCGGACTATTCCAGTTTCCCTGCCTCCGGGTCGGGGATGAGTCATGAAGGGGGCGCTTCAAAAAACGTACTTTAAATTCCGTCCCCTGAGCAGTTTCAAGTCGCGCTTTTTAGTTACCGTAACAAGCTGTGTTTTTTAACTAGCTGATTAACCATCAGCTGTTCAATACCAATCAAATGCCAGTAAAGGGGTCTGAAGCCCAATGGAACGAAGACCATGCGGTAAGTACTTAGTCGTTTGTGTGAAGCGTCGCATTGATCCCGCCCCAAGTGGATTTGTTCGTGGGAAGTACTTCGACAACGCCAGTTTGGCTATTTCTCCGAAACAAAAGGTGATCCTTCCCTGAAAGATTGCGGGCGTAATCCACAGTGCCATCTGGAAGTCGGACCTTAGTCCCAGCTGTGACATACAAACCTGCCTCGACAATACACTCGTTACCCAGCGAGATTCCTATTCCGGCATTTGCCCCCAGCAGCGACCCTTCCCCAACCGAGTTCGTTCGCTTTCCGCCGCCAGATAAGGTTCCCATAATTGATGATCCGGCACCGATGTCGCTGCCATTGCCCACTGTGACTCCGGGCGTCACACGACCTTCAATCATGCACTTACCCAACGAGCCCGCATTGAAATTCACGAAACCTTCGTGCATCACTGTCGTGCCCTCCGAGAGAAATGCCCCTAATCGAACCCTGTCTGCATCTCCGATACGCACGCCGGTCGGAACCACATAGTCCGTCATTCGAGGGAACTTATCGACGGAGAAGATCGTCAAGTGGTGGTGTTCTTCGGCAAGGAGTGTGCGCAGATTAGCCACTAAATACGGCATGATGGGACCAGCCGAAGTCCACGCCACGATGGGCAGATTCTCAAAAAGCCCGTCGAGACAAACCGTATTTGGCTTCACGCGCCGACTCGATAGCAAATACAGTCTAGCGTATGCATCTTCGACACTACTGATCTCGACGGAAAGATCAACTTCAATTTCAAAAGCCTCACTCCGGACGAGGCCGTACTTCACCGCCAGGCACGATCGCTTCGCGTCGTCATCCTCGGGAAAGTACGCATCAATTGTTGTATTTGATCCGGTGTCGATGTACCGAAGTCCTTTCAACTTCACATTTTCATTATTCATGTTCCATTCCATTAGTGAATTATGGTTGAACCTAGCAGCTTTAGAGCGCTAGCTTTTGCGTTACAGTAACGGTAATGATTGAGACACCAGGATTGACAATCCTCTGTATTTTATGAGATAGCTCTTCTGTAGAGTAATTTATATAAAGCCGATCCAACGAGTTTTGTGTTTATCTTTTCAACACCATCTGGTGTAAAACCCCACTTCCTGTAAAAATGTTGTGCGGGTAGATTACCC
>NZ_MXAV01000037.1 GCF_002847505.1 Acidithiobacillus marinus | reverse complement strand
GCGCTCCCCCTTAACTACCCATAAATTAACTTCCGTCCATTTGGTATTCTGGGCATGGTTGAATACTGAGTTACATAACGCACTAAAGTATATATTTTCCGTGGCATCTGCAACAACTGGTTACGCATTAGAAAATTCCCTCGCTGGGTTGTCACAATTAGAACTGCACATGATTCGTCGATCCTCCATCTACGTACCAGTTAGCACCAGCAACAAAGCTAGCCGCCGGGCTTGACACAAAAGCGACTACTCGAGCTATTTCTTCAGGCGTGGCCAAACGTTCTAACAGGTTCCGCTCCATTACCTTTTTGAAGATTTCAGGATCACTTTGGTGCACCCGATCCCAGAGTCCACCGGTGAAAAAAGTGTCACCCGGGGAAACCGTATTTACCCTGATTGTCGGCAACAAACGCCGAGCCAGTGATTTCATGTAATGGGCTACGGCAGCCTTGCCTGCTCCATAAGAGGCTGATTCTGGGGCAGCCAGAGAACTCGCTTTTGATCCGATATAAGTTATGGCTGCATGAGATGATTTCAGGAGGATAGGAACTGCAGCCTCGGTCGCGTCAACAGTAGCCTGAATGTCCGTTTGCAATGATTTGCACCAATCCGTGCTCAATGCGCTCACGTTGGGAATGAAAATATCAAATGGAGCTATGGTGTTGAGCCACTTGGCAAAACGTATTCCATCCGTGACATCGATGGCTTCCGCTCGCACTGTGCCAGAGTAAATAGAGGCCAGACGCAGCGGCTCGTCGATCTGTACCTGTCTTCGGGCACAGAAAGATACTTGGGCTCCCTCAGCGGCCAGCACCTGAACTATTGCGGCCCCTATGCCAGCAGAGCCTCCCGTAACCACAGCGTGTAATCCGTCAAGATGTAAGTTCATGTAGTTCCCTTTTATTTCAAGTTGTGAGTACGGTCAGAGGTATTGATGGTTTTAGACGCGCTGATGGTCACGTAGCTTGAGGGGCTGGGTCCGGTGCCTGGGGGCTTTGCCTCGGGTTTTTGTCCCAGGGCTTCCCGTTCTGCACGGCGCTGGATATCTTCGGGCAAAGCTCCAGCACCTGCAAAAACAATCCTTGCAGTTCGCCCAGAAAGCGGCGACGGAAGGTGGCCAGGGTATCGTGATCCGGATGACGGCCTGCCGCGAGGTAACGGAAAGCCACAGAATCATAGGTGGCTTGTTCCAATTTACGGCTGGAAAAGATCCCGTTGGCATAGCCGTAGACCAAAATCGCCAGGAGGGTGGCCGGGTGATAGGCCTTATGACTACGACCCGCATATTGTTGGACCAGTAGCGAGAGGTCGAGCTGATCAATGAGTTCCACAATAAAACGGGCCAAGTGACCTTCCGGGAGCAAGTCGTCCATGGAGGGTGGCAGAAGATAATCGGTCTTGCGGTCAGCAGCGAGGAAGTGGGCCATAAAATCACTCATCACATTGAACCATAAGTAATTACACGATAATTTTAGGCAAAATGAAAGTCCGACGGGCTGCTAGTGGGTGTCTGTGACAACCGGATAAGCGCGGATCAATCATTAGATTCATCAAGAATGCAGCACTCCACTAGCAAGTTTATCAGTTTGTTTTATAAGAAGACTTATCATGCGCATCTTAGTCCAAAGATCACATAAGGCATGGCATTTGGTTCCAACTTTCAACCTCATTGAGTCAAAAATTTAAACAGATCTGGACCAATCATTACACCGAGCCCACAGCATGCGTTCCAACCTGGGCCCGCTCGGTACCCTAGATTGAAGTTGGCGGGAATATTATTCCCACGTAAAACTTCACGAAATCCCTTTGTCTGGCTATATAAAATTGGGTTTGCATATCCTAACGCGTTGTCACGAGCATTATTCACCAGGGCAAAAAAACCTGCCCATAACGGTGCTACTGCGCTGGTCCCACCTACCGGGAAAGTCTCACCATCTACAGTCACCTGATATCCTGAGAAAGGATTCGCATCCGCAGCCACGTCGGGCATACCTCTTCCAGAGGATCCAGAACCAACATTGACTGGAAGTTTCACCTGAGACTGATAAGAAGGGACCGGGAATATTCCAGATATTCCACCTCCAGTACCACTGGTACCATTATTCCAGACCACCTCCTGACTAATCCGTCCGCTACTGACAGTAATCGACGTTCCGCCGCAGGCGACCACATAGGGACTGGAGGCTGGAAAATCGACATGTACGGCGCCATCGTTGAGACCATCGGTAGAAAGGTTATCTCCTGCAGCGACCGTGATAGTTACCCCTGCCTCTGCTGCGTCGTGCAGAGCAGAATTCAGGCTGTTGCGCGCTTGCGCAGAATACTCTGATTCTGGTGATCCCCAGCTGATGGACATGACAGATGGGTTATGGCTACTGTCGGTAGCCGCGTAAGATACGGCGTCAGCAAAACCCGCATCAGTATTTTGCGTAAAGTAAACAACAATCAAGGCTCCAGGGGCGACGGCGCCGGCCACCTGGACATCTAACCCAACCTCGGCATCCGCTGAGTCAGGCGTAGTGGGACTGTTTTCACCACCATCCACGCTGACGGCTAACACATTGGGGGGTATCAACCCCATCGCCGCAAATTCCGTACGAATATCGGACTGATGGAAGCCTCCACCCAACTCGATAATTCCAATGCACTCTCCAGCACCTGTCGGATGTACGGGAATCCCGTAAAATCCAGCGATCTGATTGGGAAGATAGGCACTGGATGTTGTGGCTGAAGACCTATCGATACGCCTCAGCCGGGGGTGAGCAATAACCCGTTCATCCAAACCAAGTACAGATTCCAGGACATTTTTGAGGTCTGAGCGTACCTGAAGAACACCAACATATGCACGAAATTTGCCTGCGTTTCCTTGGTACCAATACAGATCCACCTTGAAGGCTGTCCGCATTTGCGCCGCCGTCCCGGAAATACGCACCCGCCTGCGGCGTGCATCCACCTCCAACACTTTGAGACCATGATCTTGGGCAAATGTACTGACAATATCGAGGTCGGAACGATACAGAGTCTCCCGACTCGCCAGCATTTTCTCACGAGAAAGCAGAATATTATTCACCGGGCGTCGTTTTACATACAGACTGATTTGAATGTTTTCATGATCTTCCAGGCGGGAAAGTCGACGAGCCTCTGCGGGTTCTCCGTGCATACTTTCAGGAAACGGTTCATATACCCAATTGTTCATCGGAGCGCTCCTTGTCGAGTCCGCTGTTCACATTGCACCAGATCGCATCTACTACCAGTTAGCAACTAAACTAAAATTCAAGGCGTTGATGTCTTCACCACTATAATCCAGAAAATGGGAATATGACCATTAAATTACCTGATTAGCACGATGTTTAAGCTGTACTTTTATATAGTAACTCTAGTTTAGACATTCAGCCCGGCTCCGCCGGGTTTTTATTTTCTATTTTTGCTACGAAAGTGCTTGACACCGTGATAGTGCCGTGCGGCCGACCCTTTGGAAAAAAGGGTCGGCCAATGAGAAGCGTTTTAGGCTTCTCGGAATCACTGCCATGTCCTTTCAGCGTCTCGTTACCCTCCGCCTTTCAGAATGGATTTCCTACTTTCTCGCGGCCGTGCCGCCCCGCTCGCGGCGCAGCTTCCTCGAACTGCTTTGCGGGTGCCTGATCTCCCCTGATGGCTGGGTCACCCGTGCCCTCAGCCATATTTCGCTGCGCTGCCATTGGACCACTTATTACAAACTCCTGGAGCGTGAATCCTTGCGGACCCAGGTTCTGGCCATTGCCCAAGTCCGATGGCTCCTGTCCGTTTTGCCGCCACTGCCGATCGTCGAGTTGATCATCGACGATACGCTGGTCCTGCGACACTCTACCAAGGCCCCAGGCGCGACCATCCACTTCGATCACAGCCATAAGCACAACCGCCCCCGTTATGTCCTCGCCCAGAACTGGGTAGGGCTGGCGTTGACCCTGCGGAGCCGCTCCGGCAAAGCCCTTTCCTTTCCCATTCGCTTGCGCCTCGTGCCTCGCACCGGTAATACCCACAAGCTGAAAATCGCCGGGGCATTACTGCGGGCCTTTATACCCCACATCCCCGTACCCGTCCGCTTGCTCACCGATGCCTGGTTCATGCGCCGCCGCCTGCTCTTGCCCCTGCTGCGTCAGCGCGGCCAGTTCATCGGCCAAGTGCGCCAGGATACCGCACTGTATCGGCAGTCCCCGCCCAAACCCGCCAAAGCGCAACGAGGCCGGCCCCGGAAATATGGGGACAAACTGACCCCGGAAACCCTGAACTCACTCCCCACGGAGATCCGCACCCTGTTTGTCTATGGAAAATGGCAGAAAGTCCGTCTTCAATCCATCGTCGCCCAGGCACGCTTCCTCAACGGCCATCCCGTCCGGGCAGTCTGGAGCGCTATCTACGATACAAAAAACCATCGATGGTCGCCCACACGCCTTTATCTCGCTTCCGAAACCGATCTGACCGCCCCTGAAATCGTCACCCTCTATGGCAATCGTTGGCAGATCGAACCCCTCTTCCATAATCTGAAACGCTGGTGGGGCATCAATAACCTCTGGCAGCAAAGGCGCGCGGTTCTCGAACGCTGGATGCAAATTCGTTGCATTGCCTGGTCCATGGTGCAGCTCCTCGCGGAAACGGTCACCGAGGACTTTCCCATGACCGCCATAGCGCCTTGGCGTATCGCTACGCCCGTCACTGCAGGACTCATGGCCCAATGGCTCCATCTGCATTTTCTGCGAGTTCCCTTCTGGACGGGCTATGATCCAAAGTCCGGGAAATTCCAGTGCCCAAATCCTGACTTTTGGGCCGATACTGATGACCCACCCCGCAAAAAGGCTGCTTGACGCACTTCTACCCCAAATTTACTGCATCATATCGCCACTCACTGAGACAGGCGAGGAAGCGGAATGTCTAAACTTCAGTATAGTAATCCATCCTGATATAATCCACTGATTCTTATGACAGCGATGTGTTCCATGGCGATGAACCGCGTGCAGTTTCAGAAAGGATTGTCTCTCCCCGATTTCCTGCAGCGTTTTGGCACCGAGGAACAGTGCGCAACGGCCCTGGAATCGGCGCGTTGGCCAGACGGATTCCATTGCCCCCAGTGTGAAGGTACCCGCCATTCTGTTCTGAAAGGCGGCTCGCGCAAGACCTTTCAGTGCAGCCATTGTCGCCATCAGACTTCGTTGATTGCCGGAACCCTTTTTCAAGGAACTCGTTTGCCTTTGATCCTTTGGTTTCTGGCCATTTACCTGATCAGCCAGGCGAAAACCGGGATGTCCGCATTAGAGCTGAGTCGCCAGCTCGGCGTCAGTTACCCCACAGCCTGGCGCATCCATCACAAGCTCATGCAATCCATGCTGGAACGCGAAGCCCTCTATACGCTGCAGGGTTCCGTACAAGCCGATGACGCTTATCTGGGCGGGGAACGATCCGGCGGCAAGCCGGGACGCTGCTCCGAAAACAAGGTGCCCTTTGTCGCAGCCGTTTCGGTCGATGAACAGGAGCATCCTATCTACGCACGCTTCACCGTCATTAAAGGATTTACTGGTCTGGCCATAGCAGACTGGGCGCGCACTACGCTGGATAAAAAATGTCAGGTCCTGACCGATGGTCTCCCTTGCTTCAATGGAATAGCCGATGCGGGACGGGGGCATGTGGTAATTGTCTCTGGTGGACGCAAGCCGAAGGATTTGCCTCAGTTCGGCTGGGTTAACACCGTGCTTGGAAATCTCAAAACGAGTCTTTCCGGTGCTTATCATGCCTTTAAGTTTCGGAAATATGCGCAACGTTATCTCTCCACCGTGACTTATCGCTTCAACCGCCGTTTTAATCTGGCCACCTTGCCCATGAGTTTACTTCGCGCCGCCATCAACACCGGACCAAGGCCCGAGCACTGGCTCCGCTCAGCGGAATCATCGTGCTAATCAGGAAACCATTTAAATTTCAGAGGTGAGGAATTCAGACGCTGATATCTACTGAAAATTGGTCGATCACTAGCGCTGTTTGACAAAAATTACCAATTTTCTGTCATCAAAGCATATGAAAATCAACAAAAACATCCATGTTTTGCGCTGCACTGGCGCTGCACTGGCGCTGCACTGAACAGCGGGATAGGTGGGGATACCCTAGGGTTGCGTGGGATACAAACAGCTTAACATGCTGATAATAAAAATTAATAAAAAATACTTATACTTCAATATGTCGGGAATATGCCTGCAACTGGATTTAGGTTCCAGCGCCGCAAGGCGTGGGAGTTCGAGTCTCCCCTTTCGCACCACCTTTCTTAGTGGCAGGATATTGTCCCGAGGATCGGCAGGCCGATCATTTCTGGAAGGGGAACCAGCGCCGCCAGCTTTTTCCCAGTGGCTGGCCGGAGGCGTTTGCTGGGGATTCCTGGCGGGTTTCGGCGGTGATCTGGCCGTCCTCGCCCTGCTGCAGCTGGACGTGGCGCACTACTCGCGTCACTTCACTCTCCCCCGGGGCACCCCAGGACTGTAGCGCCGCTCGGACCTGGCGCTGGGCGACAGTGTTCCAGGTCCCTGTAGCCGGTGCTGTCGTCGAGCTGATGACGATTGGGTTCGATCACTTCGGTCGCTTCCAGCAGGCCCAGATCCCCTGCTACGAGCTAGGAGAGCAGAGATTCTGGTATCTTTGCCGGGATGACAAGCGTACAACCGCAATCTGTTCAGCTTCTGGGGGCTCAGGACCAGGCCAGAGTCCTGGAGTACTTGGAGAACAGCTCACGCACGGCAGCAGAGATTGCCAGGGCCATACCTCTGTCTGTGAACCGAGTCAATGGGCTGCTCCTGGATCTGGAGAAACATGGCAAGGCCCACGTAGATCACTGCATACGCAATGTCAGAGGAGATTCGATTAACGTCTGGACTTCCCCAAGAGGATGATGTTGATTTTGCTGACCTAGCCCATAGGACGTGGGTTTGGGTTCATTCTCAAAACTGATACATCAGGTGCCTATCAGTCTTATGGCGATCGCTGGAAGTTCTTGGTCTGTTCAGATTGCTTAAAACCTGTGTCTTGATCTATCGCCATGACCATATTAGGTAATCGTGACATTCTGAAGTACCTTTTGTTTCCCCATTGCCATAACATCCGAAAAGTCAGTCGACAAAAACTAATCGCCAAACCAACTGCGCAAAGGAGAAGCTATCATGAACCAGGTATATCGCTTGTTATGGAGAGTCGGAGCCGTTTCTCCGCAGGTGGTTTCGGAGTTGAAGTCCGGGGTATCGAAACGCGGGAGAGGGCGGCGTTTGGGGCGCACGGGAGCGGTTCCGAAGATTCGGGTATTGGTGCTGTCCTGCTTACTGGCGAGTGGGTTGGGGGTTGCGGCTCCGGCGTGGGCGTCTAGGACGCCCCTTGGATCAACTACCGGATCGATGGGTGCTGCTGGAAAGACAGGGACTGATGTGACAGGACCAGGAAATGGCAGCGCAGGTACTGCGGGGATATCTGGCGGTACAGGAGATTCGAGTCTCAGCAAGGCAGATTCTCCCTATACAGTAGGCAAGGAAGTCACGATTGCAGGTGGTAGCGGAGGATTGGGGGGTAATGGCGGTAGCGCAAACGGCGTCGACGGCGGCCCCGGCGGCTTCGGCGG
>NZ_MXAV01000036.1 GCF_002847505.1 Acidithiobacillus marinus | reverse complement strand
CCCCGGCGGCGACGGCGGCACCGGCGGCACCGGCGGCACCGGCGGCATCGGCGGCATCGGCGGCATCGGCGGCATCGGCGGCATCGGCGGCATCGGCGGCATCGGCGGCATCGGCGGCATCGGCGGTAACGGCGGTAACGGCGGAGCAGGTGGATCAGGGGTGAGTGGCACGAGATTTACACTGACGAATACCGGAACCATTACCGGTGGTGTGGGTGGCGACGGCGGCACCGGCGGCTACGGCGCCCCCGGCGCCCCCGGCGCCCCCGGCGCCCCCGGCAGCAACGGCAGCAACGGCAGCAACGGCAGCAACGGCAGCATCGGCGGCTACGGCAGCAACGGCAGCAACGGCAGCAACGGCAGCAACGGCAACGGCGGCGCTGGTGTTGTCTCCACGGGTGGTTCCACCATCTATAACGCAGGCACGATCAGCGGTGGTCTGTCGGGCGGCAGCAGTCCGACTCGGGCAGATGCGATTCAGTTCTCCGGTGGCGGCAACACCCTGGTATTGGAAAATGGCTACCAGTTCAACGGCGATGTGGTCAGTACCAGTGGCACCGCCAACGGCGGGGATACCCTGGATTTGGGTGGCAAGACCAGTGATACCTTTGACTTGTCCCAGATCGGCAGCAGTCAGGAATATCAGGGCTTCACCACTTTTGGCACGGACGCCCAGAACACGGCTACCTGGACTCTAACAGGATCTTTTGCTGGAACAGGGAACAGCGTCACCCACTGGGATTTCCAGGGCGGCACGGTGATTGATAATGGCACCGGCGGTCCGAAGGATGGCACTACGATCAGCGGCGGGACGCTGGAAGTGGGGGATGCCAGTACGCCAGGGGCTTCCCTGAAAGGCAATGTGGCCGTGGACACCCATGGCACCCTGCGCGGTCATGGCACGATCATTGGTAATGTGAGCAACGCGGGTACGGTCTATCCCGGCGGTAGTATCGGCACGCTCACGATCAAGGGTAATTACGTTCAAAGCAGCGCGGGAACGCTGGACATCGAGATCACCCCGAGTGATACCACGGCGGGTACGGACTATGACCAGCTGGATGTGACCGGCACGGCCGCCCTGAATGGCGCGCTGGAGATTCTGCAGGAATCCGGGGCATCCGGCACCTACAAGGCCGGAAAGCAGTACGACATTGTGCATGCGGCTGGCGGTGTATCCGGCAGCTTCAGCAAGGTCACCTACAATCCCCTCTTTGCCAGCTATATCACGCCGGAAGTCACTTACGGGAAGGACGACAGCTATCTGGAATTGACGGCCACACCGGCACCTACACCGGCACCTACACCGGCACCTACACCGGCACCTACACCGGCACCTACACCGGCACCCACACCGGCACCCACACCGGCACAACTGAGCCACGACCGGCTATTTCGGAGTGGGCAGGGCGTGGTGGACAGTGATTACATCAATACGGCCAGCGGCTTCACCGCCATCAACAGCCTGATGGATGGAGCCGAGCAGGTCGGGACGCAGGGGGCACAGTTCACCAACAGTCGGGATGGATCCTGGGCGAAGGGCTTTGGAGGCTTTGGTCGAGCCAATGGCGCGAGTGTCGAGGATTACGGTGGAATTGCCGGATATGGCGCGACGGTCCATGCCCACCTGCAATCCCATCTGGTTCTGGGTGCGGCCTTTGTCGGCTCGGGCACCGGGACTCGCAGCAGCCAGCAAAGGGTGGACGGCCAATCCTTCGGCGGCTTTGGCTATGCCCTCGACACGGCGGGACACTTACGGGTCTCGGCGACCCTGGGTGCGGGCTATCTGCATCAGGACAGCACCCGGTATCTCTATCCGAGCAACGTCATTGCCTCGGGTCACACGAGTGGCTGGTATGCCGGCCTGGGCGTACAGGGACAGTATCTGATTCCCCTGGGTCAGGCTTTTCTGACGCCCTATGGCCGGATCAGCTATCTGCACACGCACCTGAACGGTTTTGCGGAGCACGGTGCCGGGATGCTGGACATCCAGTATGGCGGACTATCCACCAGTGTCGCGGCATTTTCTGGTGGCCTGCGAATGGGTTACGACCTGCGGACTGCCGGAATGACCGTGATTCCCTGGGTATCGGTCGGCGGTACGGGCTATGCGGGTACCTTGCACGTCACTCAAGCGGAGACGGTCGGCTTGCTGAACAGCTATGAGCGCGCACTGGTTGCTCCCAATGGTGCACTGAATACCGATGCCGGGCTCACCCTGACGGGCCGTCTGGCCCCCTGGACGATGAAGGTGGCCTACGATGGTCAGTTTGCCGGAGATACGCACCTGAACACTTTTGACCTGCTGGCCACCTATCGCTGGTAGGAGGTTGTGGCACAAAAACTGTTCCACTGTGACCGGATTGACCTGACCTGCTGGGCAGGCCTGCTGTCCCCGCCCGACTGTGCGGCACTGATCCAGATAGGACGCGCACACCTGCAGGACGCGACAGTGACGGACGAAGACAGCGGAGAGGCTGTGTCCCATCCGCAACGGGTGTCGCAAATGGCCTGGCCGAAACGGGAGCAGTATCCCCTGCTGCAACGGATGGCTGCGGGGATTGCCCAGCTCACGGGGGTGTCTCTGGACTGCCAGGAACCCTTGCAGATTCTCCGGTATCTTCCGGGCGGAGAGTACCGCCCGCACTTTGATGCCTTTGCGACGGACAGTCCGGCCTTGCGTTGTGGCGGGAACCGGCAGTGGACCCTAATATTTTACCTCAATCCGGTGGAAGGTGGGGGAGAGACGTGTTTTCCGGAGCTCGGGCTCACGGTGGTTCCGTTACCCGGTAGTGGTATCGTGTTTCGGAACCTCAATGCCGCCGGTGTACGGGAGCCGCTCGCCCTGCATGCCGGGAATCCGGTGACGCAAGGCGAGAAATGGATTGCGACGCAGTGGATCCGGGAGCGAGCGTATGTGGATCCCCGCGCTGCGGGTTAGAGTACCGGTATATCCGGGCGCATCCGAGCGGAATCTCTCCAGAAGGCATCCCCCTGGAAGCGCTGGAACAGATCCGGAGGCAGGATTGTGGTACGCGCTGCGGCTTCTATCCGAGGGCGAATCTGATGCAGTCCCGGGGTTCCCGCCCGTCGGTCATAGGCTTCGGCATCGAACTGGAGATTCTCCAGATCGTGCGCGTATGCCGGTTCTTCCAGAAAGGTATACAGCGCCTGCAATACCCGCTCTGGGGCACTGACCAGGCTTTCATAGGGCACGAGGATCAAGCGGCCACTGGCCTGCTCCCCGTAGTAGGCTTCCTTGAGGGCATCATAGGCTTGTCCGATCAACCCGTTTGAACCTACGATTTCGTTTGTGCGGGTATACACGGTGCCGCCGGTGTTGTAGTTGAACAGGATGGAAGGTTCAAACACATTCTTGCGCACCAGGCGTTCGATACTGTCGACGATCCAGGGTATATCGCGCACGCAGGCGATCACTTTGCTCTCCGGGAACAGGGTGGTCAACAAGGGGAGTTTGCTGCACCAGGTCCGGTTGGTATCGAAGACCACAGCTGCCGGGTAGCCCGCGTAGTAGTGTTCCACGACCCCGCGCAGGATCGTGGCACGCTGCTGATTGTTGAGAAATACAGCGTATTCGTTCTGGCCGCTCATCTGGTGCAGCAGGGTATGTACCAGGCCTGCCACGGGGCTACTCATACCGGCGGAGAAACGGGGATTCTGCCGCAGAATGGCCGCCAGCAGGGTGCTACCGGAACGGGGCAATCCGGAAATGAAATGATAATGGCGAGGGGAGGATGTGGTTTCTGGCATGTGTTATGCGGGATTCTCTGTTAGCGTTATAGACACAAGGGATTGTTTTGTCTCGATGATGGCAGACCGTGAGCGGTGGATGGGCTGATTTTGCTGGTGGTGCCTGGTACTAGGCAAGGGTTGGAGCGCTCTAAAATGAAGTGCAACACCTCTGGTCGAAGGCAGACGGAGGTGAGAGATGGCCAGAAAATACAGGCAATTGATGCCCGATCAGCGAAACCAGATACAGCGTGGATTGAATCAGGGGCTGAGTATTCGTGGCATTGCCAGGCAGTTGGGCCGAAGCCCTAGCACGATCAGTCGGGAGATTCAGCGCGGTCGTGTGGAAGAGACCTATGACGCCGTATGCGGTCGGGAAGAAGCGCAGAGGCGCCGACGCAAGGGAGTCAGGAAGTTGACTGAAGGTTCGCCTTTAACCCTCGCGGTGACACACGCTATTCTGCAAAGGAAGTGGTCACCGGAGCAGATAGCGGGGAGGTTGCGGATGGACTATCCCGAAGACAAACAGTGGCACGTCTCTCATGAGACTATTTACCAGTTTATCTATGCCCACCCGGCGGGTGAACTGCGCAAGACATTGATTGCAGGGCTGCGCAGAGGGCACAGCAAACGCAAGCCCCGCACACGAGGTAAAGACCGTCGTGGCGGGATCACGAACATGCGCTCGATCCGTGAGCGCCCGGAGGAAGCACAAGCCCGCGAAGTACCCGGTCACTGGGAAGGCGACCTGATCAAGGGGGCATTCAATGCCAGTGCTATTGGCACGTTAGTGGATCGTAGCAGTCGCTTCGTCATCCTCGCGCGAGTGGAGGATGCTACGGCAGAGGCGATCCTGGAAAGCTTTACGCGGCGTTTGCGTACGCTGCCCAAGAGCTTCCGGCAAACGCTCACCTATGATCAGGGCCGCGAAATGGCTCGGCATCAGGAACTGGAGCGAAATACGGGCATACGTGTTTATTTTGCTGACCCACATAGCCCCTGGCAGCGTCCGACCAATGAAAATACGAATGGCCTACTGCGTCAGTATTTCCCCAAGGGCACGGACTTATCCGAATATTCACAACGGCGTTTGACTCAGGTGGCGGAGGAACTCAATAACCGGCCCAGGAAATCCTTGGGATTCCAAACGCCAGCCGAAGTGATGGCACGGCAAATCAGGGAGTTAAACTGCGGTGTTGCACTTCAAACTTGAAACCGCCGTTGTTTTGAGACAAAAAGTACATTCCCTGAAAAATCCCACCGCCATTGATCAGCTCCATAATGCGACAGTTTCCGCTAGGATTCCAGATCCATCACGGCATCTCATCGCCTGGGCGCGGCGGTTCATTTCCGGCCTTATCCAAAATTGGCAAGATGTCGGAGGGCTTTGCTCCATCTGCCCGCCGCTTGAAGAAGTCAGCGGCTGTTTCCACGGCTCCCACCTTCTCGGCCAGCGCCACGGTAATCCACTGGTTCAGTGATACCCCATCTTCGCGAGCCAGGCGTTGTGCTGCCGCCTTGAGAGAATGTGGCAGTTTGAGCGCATAGGCGGCTTTGTTCATTTGTGAACCTCCATCAAAAGTTGCTTAGGGAGCCATAGCGGTAGACCAAAACGCTTTGCGGCTATAGCGAAGTGCGCCAGGTTGAACGTAACCAGGGCGTCAGCGTTGCTGTTGACGGCCGTATCCAGGACCATCTCGTCATTTGGGTCATTCAGCTGTGGCCGCCACTGAAAATGAATCTCCACGGGTAGGCAAGCACTCGCCAGCGCATCCAGGAGATGGTCTATCTCTGGAATCGACAGACCGGAAACGGTCCGTTGTTCGTCCCTCTTCAGCACCGCTTCATATTCCCAAAACAGCGCGGGCGTCGCCAATATCCCCACCTGGCCAAGGGCCACCAGCCGTAACACGGCATGACTGGCTCCTGAGCGGCTACGCAGGGCCTGGCCAGGACAGAGGTATCGAGCACGACTTTAAGCATGTCGTATATGATATCATGAGTTCCGGCTCTACTGGCAACCCACCGACCAACTCTCCGACCGGCGGATCGGAAGCCCTCTTGCGGCTCCCGACCGGTCGATAGGCCCCGACCGTCCTGGTCACCGGAGCGTGCCGCCACGCCCTCGTTGGGGCGCAGGCGGCACACTCGTCTCCCAGTTGACTCTACGGCAACCATGCGGCACCGCACGCGCCTGCACTCCCAGCTACCGCGATTGTTCCGGCGGATGCAGCACACCGCGTTGCCTACCGGGGAGCTACTCGCCGTCCTGGCTCGTAGCAAAGGAGACATTTTAGAATTGCTGGAAGGGGACATTACTGCTTTGGGCTAACAGATGTCGGGTAATGTGTGGCGACTACTTCGGCATTTCCCGCTATACTTGGGCACAAGCTTGGTCGCAGCAGAAAGATGCACCCAAGCCCATCGTTTTTGGCAACGGCACTCGCGCCAAGCGGCGCTGGAAACCAGGAGACATTCGAGCTTGGGCAGAGCGCAAGAAGGCATGGAAGAGTCGATAAATTGTCCCATAGGAAATATAACATACTGAAAACACTGACGTTTGTGATGCTCCCCTTTCGCACCACACCATGGTAGTACAAAGTAGTATCACCTTGAAAACATCTGGTTAGATCATACCTGATGCGGGTTGATGTGGGATAAAGTGGCAGGATATTTTTCCCAGTGTCCCAAAAATTCCGATTGCAATCGCGCTAATGATGCGGATCCTCTGCTTCCATACTCGGCTCGTCTTCGATGACCTGCGCTTAACAAAATTCAGTATCGCAACGCCGGGAGGAGGCTGAGAACATACTTACCGCGCCCAAAACTGCACCTTATTTATAACACAGTCATAATACGGTTAGGATTATCTCACCTCTCTGCTGCATGAGGGTACCGCTCCATGCTCATCAAGTTATTGAAATATCCTCGTCATTTTCGAAAAAGATTTTATCAGAGTTTGGCGAGGGCCGGAGGCAGGGTCTGCAACTACCATTCTACCCACTCAAAACGACACAGAGCCAGAACTTACCTGGAGTATCTTACTCTTTGAAATAACGAACACCCCTTCCGGGTTATTGCAGAAATCAGACCACGTCCTCCGCATTTCTTTCGATTCAGTTCCAGGCCTGAGAAAATCCTCAAGTTTGTTCTCATCCTGAACAAAGGCCAAGGCCAAGCAATGGGCCACCCCTGCCTCCTTCAGCTTTTCATAATCTTTCACCGATTCTTGCACAGAAAAGCTATCCCCAATCTTTCGGTATTTTAGCTCTATACCAACCTTTATCGGGATGCCATAAATAAAGGTGTCGTAACCTTTATGCTTGTCACGAGAGATTTCGGCCTCCGTATCTAAGCAGGCAATGTCTATCTTTGTTCCGTACTCGCAATACACCTCACGAAGCTGATATTCCGCCTCAGGAGCGGAATTCCCTTTGATTTTAATCATCTCTGGCATACGTTTTCTCATTTCACAAAACAATGTTGCGCGAATATCTTCCTCATATAGAAAGGCATAGGGATTTTCCCGAAATTCTTCTATAACTACCCACAACGAATCAAGAACGCGTTTATCCATGATGCACCTTTTATAACGCTGAAATTATATGGGTTATGATTGTATCGTTTCTCTGCCCCATGAGCGCACCACTCCATGCCGCATTTTCTGCAACCAGTCTTTTAACCTCTTTTTGCTGTTCATTGTGGATGTAACCCGGAAGTTTTTGGGCCACTGGGGTTTTACCAAGCTCACAGCGGTCGGACTTTGAACAAAGCATCATATTTCCCAAGGTGGTTCCGCGAACCACATATTCGCTGTCATGCGCGTAATCGTCTTGTTCGGTTATGCAGGGATGCCCAATATAGTCGAGCTCGAATTCTCCGAGTTTTGCCCACAAATGACGAGAACTCCCGTTGATCTGCTGCTCCAGCAGCATTTCATACTTCCAGAGAAGAAAGGTCGCGAGGTGTTCATCTGGAGACCAGTGCTGCAATAGTTCATGTAATTTACTATTGCTCCAGGAGCCGAACAATGAATGGTCAGCGGTTTTCATCCAGTCAATCTGCGTAATTATGGGGGATAAATCATTATCCGCCTTCGTAAACCGGGAAAACACATCTCCCAGCACCACATGCAGATCCCCCTCCCCTATCAACTTGTCCCGCAGAATGATGGATTCCAAAGCGCGGGAAAGCTGGCCAATCTCAGCCAGCGGCAAGCCATACAGATACGCCTTCAGGACAAAAGGCAGCGCCATATTGATATCACCCAGGGATACAAGTGAGTGAATATCCGCATTTTGAAAAGACCATTCACCGAAGAAGTTTTCCAGGAGATCACAAGTTGATGACAGCAGCCCAGAGAAATTGGCTACAAAATCGTTGGACCTGTCCTTGTGCAACAATCTTTTCACCTGAGCCAGCGGGTCGAGACATACCCAGAGCGCATGGGTATAAACTTGCAAGGCTATAAGCAAAATATCATCCGCACTGGTGCCGTATTCGGCAAGCCAGCTCAAATGATGGATTTTTTCAAAGCACTGCCTGACTTTTTCGGAAAGAGCATCTTGTTCATCTGATGCGGATCCCGGCGTATTGACATGGTGCATAAACAGGGTCTTCACCAGTTCCACATTGAGCGGCGGTTTTCCGCGCGCGTTTTGCAGAATAAACATCTGCATGGCATCGGATTTCTGGTGAACCAGATGCACGACACAGGTGGCCCCGCTGACCACGGAAAGCATTTTTACCAGATATGCTTCTGATTTATCCGCAAGTTGCTGCTTAAAATAGTCAAAGGCTCTGACAATGCGCCATGCGGATTCCGTTTCGAGGCGCGTATGGTCACAGTTGCTTTGCTTGATAACATAATCGATAAAAATCTGCTGATCCCGGTCAACGGTCGAAAAGCGGATAAGCTCACCCTGCCGCAGCATATCTCCGTAACAGGCTTTCTCTGCTTCCGACCATGTTCGGATGGATTCCAGTCTCGAGAACAGTGCAGACAGGAACATGACAATGGTCGTCAGGCGCTGTTGACCATCTATCACCTTCAACACCTGCCCGTTTTTCTCGAACAGAAAAGTCCCAAAATGGTAAGGGGTGTGCTGCCTTGCGTTACTATAGGTCTCCAGATCTGTCAGGAATTCATCGGTTTGGGTATGGTCGTTTCCGTATTTTTTTATGGGCGTATCCCACGAATAAGCCCGCTGATAGGAAGGAACATGAATCTCCTTGTCTGACATCAGTGCTCTCAGGGTTGTTAAGGCGTGCATTATCGATTTCTCCTTCATCTATCCGATAGGTCACTGGCCAACCTGCCGATGTCGCTGCAAGAGCCGTTCAGCGGGACTCCAAGGTCCAAACTCTCGGTCGATCACTTGGGTTCCGTCGGGCTTCCGCTTGTCTTTGCTGCCACCGAAGAGCTGCATCGCGCCGCATGGCTACGGTATCTACCCCGGGGAATAATGGATATTGCGTTTCCAGCGCATCCAGCCAGGCACAGAAATCGTTCGATTCCTGCGCAGTAGGTTCCGTAAGGCGTTCTGGTAGCTCCATCGGGCATGGTTCCAGCACACAGACAGGCTTCACGGTGCCCGTTGGTTTCCCCCCATCCCAATGCCATTCCACAAACAAACGCGGCGTCGCGCCCATTTTGTAGCGCGATATCAGAAAGCCTTGTTCTGCCGGGAGCCATATACCTACATAGGCATTACGCGCCCATATTTGATAGGCCACCCCCGCACACAAGGCGTCCATGGGTAGATAATCGGCACTCGACTCCATGCTGCAATGCCAGTCCAGGATTAATTTATCTTCTTTCTCCATTGCTGCAGCCCTCCACTTCGTCCTCCGGGGGACATGCCAACCAAAGCTTGTCTTCTGACTGACTGATAGCGCTCATCTCTAGCAGCCTGCGCAAGAGTTCCATGTAATATTCCGGCATCCTGTCCACGTTACCGGCCAGAACCAGCACATCGGCGGTGGTGCCCATGGCAGCTGTGGATAGCGCGGTCAGCATGATAGTTGAATCGAACTCCAGGTGGAGGTCGGAGGCGCAGGCGATGCGCATGGGTTATCTCGCTTATCTTATCGAAACGGCGATATGTTCAAGCAAAAACAGAACCGCCAGGAACGTCTGGACGGTTGCCACTAACCGGAAGGGCTTTATCAAAGGTTTCACCATTGGTCGGACAAAGTATTCAGCCCGGAAAAATCGCCCAGTCTGCTGACGACTAAAGCAATAATTATCAGAAGGATGATAACCGCTATGGAACCCGGTGAGATCCCCGTTAGCCAGCGTCACATTCTCGTTTCATCTCATTTCTTACCATAAGTTGCATCGTGGTGCGGGGCAACGGTTAAAAACCGCAAGTAGTCTCCATCTCGGTAGGCGGTCGCCCTGCGGGATTGCGTGATCCGTAGCGAGTAGATGGCAGCAATATCTTTGGGCGGCGTCACACTCAAAATTTTTTCCCATCGCAGCCCCTTATCCCGGTAGACCTGATCCCAGGTCATGTGCAAAATCTTTCTCAAGGTCTCCAGGGCTGAATGACGTTCTGGCTTGGGCAAGGCAAGCAGGTTTTCCTGGAATACCGGATTATTCAGGTCCAGACGAACCTGATCACCCACGAATCATTTGATCCAGAGCGTGCCGAGTGTCGGTATCATCCGCCGGATGCGCCGATGCCCAGGCCATAGCACGTTGCAGATCGCTTTGCGCCTTGGGCGTGTTCAGCCAAAGCTCATTGTCAGGGATTATCTTCACGGTTCGTACCAACCATACCCCGGGCTCTTGCTCTTCCACTGATACGTGACGACCCGCATACCGTTTGCCAAAAGAAATCTGGCCATTGCTCCCAATTGTTTTAACGTTCTGCATGATAGCCTCCATGTCATGCACCACTGCACCACTGCACTATAGCACAAAAGTGATGCGATCCTACGAGCGCCAATGCTGGGGGTAAACTTTATCCTCGCGTCAAATTTTTTTGACGCAGGGTGCCTACCATGCTTTGCCTACCCGCAAAGTCTGGAGTTGATCGCCGGTAAGGAAAATCGTTGCCCTCAGGAGGTGGCAGCTGATGCAGAACAGGAGCCTGAAGCGAAGTTCAATGCGGCCTCTAATGTGAAAAAGCAGCATATTGCGGGCTGATCCGCAGCACATTGAAGTATCCCTTTTGCGTCAATTCAGCTTTGAATCCACCTGATTTTCAGCAGCTCCAGTTCGATTAATCCCGTTTACCCAGCAAAAACCTCGGGTCAGGTATGCACACCTGCGCACCCGCCTGGATCAGGCGTGACGCATCATGCACACCACAGAGGACGCCAATCGGCAAAACACCGGCGGCCACGGCCATTTCCATGTCATGCACCGTATCGCCGACCATGACAGCGGCTTCCGGGGGCAATTGGTAATGATCCAGCAGCTCTTCGAGCATGAGCGGGTCCGGCTTGGAGCGGGTTTCATCGGCACAACGGCTGGCACTGACCAGTGCTGCCAGACGCGGATTTTCAGTGAGCACCTTGTCCAGACCTCGACGCGCCTTACCCGTAGCCACAGCCAGTTGATAACCCGCATCCGCCAGCCTCGACAGGGTTTCCTCAACCCCCGGAAACAGCGGCATGGCGGCTGCAGGAGTTCCGAAAAAACAATGGCGGTAACCTGCCAGAATGCGCTCGCGCAGATGTTCGTCAGCCTCGGGGGCCAATACTGCCAGGGCATCGCTCAGGCCCAGACCAATGATTTCCTTGTATTGTGCTTCTCCCCGGTCCTCTAACCCGGCATAGGCAAAGGCGTGGGCCAGGCAGCGACAGATGGTGGAAATACTGTCCATCAGGGTGCCGTCCCAGTCGAAAATAATCAGTCGGCGATTTTGCAATATAGGCATCATAAACATGACTCCTGGCGTAATTGCTGCAATACGGCCTCCAATTCGGCCGGTAAGGGGGCCTGGATATGCATGGGCTGCTGATCACGGGGGTGCGCAAAACGAATACTGGCGGCGTGCAGGAACAGACGCCGCAAACCCAAAGCGCGCAGGCGCTGATTAAAGGCAGGATCGCCATATTTTTCGTCACCGGCAACAGCGTGGGCGATGGCCTGGAGGTGTACACGAATCTGATGGGTGCGCCCGGTATCCAGATCAGCCTCGACCAGGGTTGCCCCGGAAAAATGTTCCCGAGCCGAGAAATGGGTATGGGCTTCTTTGCCGGCGACGGGGTCCACCCGCACCATGCGCTCACCGGATTGCAGGGTGTTTTTGCGCAGCGGCAGGCGGACCGAGCGCGCAGGCCCCTTCCAGTCACCGCAGGCCAGGGCCAGATAGTGTTTTTCCATCTGCCCCTGACGCAGGCTTTCATGCAGTGCGCGCAGTGCCGAACGCTTTTTGCTCAGTATCAGGCATCCGGAAGTCTCCCGATCCAAACGATGTACCAGCTCCAGCTCACGGGCATCCGGACGCAACTGCCGCAGGGCTTCGATGATGCCCCAGCTCAAACCGGAGCCGCCATGCACCGCCAACCCGCTGGGCTTGTCCAGCACCAGCAGATGACTGTCTTCAAAAAGGACCGCTGCTTCGAGCTGGCTCCGCAGATGGGCCGGGAGCACTGCCGGATCACCGGGCGCCGCTACCCGTACCGGAGGCAGGCGCAACACATCACCCTCGGCAATGTGATAATGGGGCCGTGCCCGTCCCTTATTCACCCGCACTTCGCCACTGCGCAAAATTTTATAGATGTGCGAGCGGGGCACGCCTTTCATGACCCGCAGGAGGAAATTATCCAGGCGCTGGCCCGCATCGGCATCGGTTACCAGCCACTGTCGCACTCCGTTTTCCGCCATATTTTCACTGCTCCCGCATTTTTTCGATTGCGATTCTATTCTTTTATGGCATATATTGCGACTCAGGACGCTGCGCTGACAGAGTGCGGCTCCCGTTATAGCATCGAAGGGCAAGCCTTTCGGTCCCAATTACAAACGCTGCGCTCCCCGGCCTGCTTGAATGAGCAGGCGGGTTGAGCGCCGGAGAAAGAAGAACTTATGAAAAGGATGTTGATTAACGCCACCCATGCGGAGGAGTTGCGGGTGGCTTTGGTAGATGGTCAAAAACTCCTCGACCTCGATATTGAACGCGCCTACAAGGAACAGAAAAAGAGCAATATCTACAAGGGTAAAATCACCCGGATAGAGCCCAGCCTGGAAGCGGCCTTTGTGGATTATGGTGCCGAACGCCACGGTTTTCTGCCCCTCAAGGAAATTGCCCGGGAATACTTTCAGCAACAGGAATCCGGTCAAGGCCGCAAACGCATCCAGGAACTGATTCGCGAAGGCCAGGAAGTGATTGTCCAGGTGGACAAGGAAGAGCGCTCCAGTAAAGGTGCCGCCCTCACCACCTTTGTCAGTCTGGCGGGACGCTATTTGGTCCTCATGCCCAACAACCCTCGGGCCGGAGGCGTTTCTCGACGTATCGAAGGGGATGATCGCACCCAGATCCGCCAGCATCTGCAACTGCTGGATATTCCCGAAAATATGGGGGTTATTGCCCGCACTGCCGGTATCGGCCAGGAACTGGAAGCCCTGCACCGGGACCTCGAATATCTGAAACAGATCTGGCAGGCCATTGCCGATACCGCAGCCAGTCGTGCTGCTCCCTTTCTGATATATCAGGAAGGCAACGTGGTCGTCAGGGCGCTGCGCGATCATTTTTCAGAGGACTTCGGTGAAGTCCTGATTGATGAAGAAGGCGCCTATCACGCCGCCGTGCAGTTCATGGGCGCGATGATGCCGAAAATGGTGCACCGCCTGAAGCATTACGATAATGATGTGCCGCTCTTCAGTCGCTATCAGATCGAGCAGCAGATTGAGTCCGCCTTCAGCCGCGAAGTGCGCCTGGAGTCGGGGGGCGCCATCGTCATCGACCATACCGAGGCCCTGGTGGCGGTGGACGTCAATTCCGGTCGCTCTACCAAGGGTCAGGATATTGCCGAAACCGCCTTCCGGACCAATCTGGAGGCGGCGGAAGAAATCGCCCGACAGATTCGCCTGCGCGATCTCGGTGGCCTGATTGTGGTGGATTTCATTGATATGGAATCCCCAAAACATCAGCGCGAAGTGGAAGGCAAACTCAAGGAAGCCCTCAAGCTGGATCGGGCGCGGGTACAACTGGGCCGTATTTCCCGTTTTGGTCTGATGGAAATGTCCCGACAGCGGCTGGGCGCCAGTCTGGAAGAAGCCTCTTCCGAGCCCTGCCCGCGTTGTAATGGTACGGGGCAGATTCGCGGTTGCGAAGCCACCAGCATGCACGTCCTGCGCCTGCTCCAGGAAGAATGCATGAAGCCTGGCCCCGCCGAGGTCCAGTGTGAAGTTCCGGTGGACGTGGCGGTTTATCTGCTCAATGAAAAACGCCTGCCGATTCTGGAACTGGAAGCCAAAACAGAAACCCGCATTGTCATCATTCCCAAGCCGGAGCTGGTCACCCCTCATTACAATATCGAGCGCACGCGCCTGGAAGCCAGTGCCGTACGCACCCTGCCGCTCCCGCAAAATCTCAATAATGCCTTGCCGACCAGGCCCAGTCGTCCAGGGGTGGAATCGGCCGCTCTCAGTCCGCTGACTGCGCCTCCGCCACCCGACGTGCTCCCGCCCCTGCGCAGCCCTGCGCCGGCAGCAGCCAAATCCAAAAGCAGCGCCGGTAAATCCGCAGTCGCTGAGGAAGGAATTTTGGCACGCCTGGTACGCGCCCTAGTGTCGCGCTATGTACCCGTCGATGCAGCCACATTCATGGCGGAAAGCAGCGGCACTGAAGTCTCTGCTGAAACCCCCGCGCCTACCGAAGGCGATGAAGAAAACCCCAGCGAAGAAAACCGCAGTCGGCGGCGGCGGCGCGGCGGACGTCGGGCCAGAGCCCGGCGCTCCACCCAGAATAACGGCGGGGAAAATCCCCAGGAAACATCGTCAGTAGAAGATGAACAAGCTGCTCCGAAGCCCAAGGTGGTGGCCAAAACTGCATTAGACAAGATCGAGCAAGCACCAGCGCCCAGAGAGGAGTTGGTCTATCCTGGTCCGGTACCCGCCACGGACGACTGGCATTTGATGCTGATATCCACGCCAAGCCCCGTAGACAACGCCGAAACAGCTATCGACGCAGCGTCCGCCGCAGAAGGCTCAGCCAACCATTCTGCTCCAGTCGATGCCGCATCCAAACGCGAAACCCCTCCAGACAGCGCTGTGGAAGTGGGCAGCGTAACACCCCCGCCAGCGTTGGAACCCGAGCCTGAGTCGACGATGCGCGGAGTTGCCGAGCCTGTGCCAGTCGAAGAAAGTGCTCCGCCCGCCAGCCATCCCGAGGACTGGCATCTGCCTCTATTTACCGAGACAGCGCCTGTCGTTCAGGAAAGCGAAGTAGCGGCCGAGGATCCCGGACAGCAGTCCCTCCCCCTCAGCGAAGACTAGATCAGCCTTCCTGTCGGCGCCAAGTGGTGCCGGCAGGGCCGTCTTCGAGAATGACGCCAGCGGCGCTCAGTTCCTCGCGAATGGCGTCGGCACCGGCATAATCTTTTTGCTGGCGTGCAGTAAGGCGGGCGGCAATGCGTTCTTCAATCCAGGCGTTATCACTGGCATCCATACTTCCCCGGAAGTAGCTTTCCGGATCTTCCTGTAAAATGCCGAGCAGGGCAGCCAGCTCCCGCAGGAGGCTTGCCAGGGGTGCCGCCACCTCACTTTTTTCATCCCGCAGGCGATTGATTTCCCGTGCCAGATCAAACAGTGTCGCGAGCGCCGCCGGCGTATGGAAATCATCACTCATGGCAGCATGAAAGCGTTCTCGCCATTCACTGCCCAGTTCCGGCACAATCTGACGCGGGGGCATCCCGCGCAGGACCGTATATAGTCGGGTAAGCCCGGCCCGGGCCTGCTCCAGTCCCTCCTCGCTATAGTGCAAAGGACTGCGATACTGGCTGGAAAGAATGAAAAAACGCAGCACCTCTCCGGAAAACAATGGCAGCAGTTCACGCACGGTTAAAAAATTGTTCAGGGACTTGGACATTTTTTCGTCATTGATGCGCACAAAACCGTTGTGCATCCAGTAACGGGCAAAAGCACAACCCGCCCCCTGGGATTGGGCAATTTCATTTTCATGATGCGGAAACTGCAGATCTGCACCGCCGCCATGAATGTCAAAGCTGCAACCCAGGGCATCCGCAGACATGGCCGAGCATTCGATGTGCCAGCCCGGACGTCCTTCACCCCAGGGCGAGGCCCAGGAAGGTTCGTCGGGCTTGGCGGCTTTCCAGAGCACAAAATCCAGGGGATCGCGCTTATCTTCGCCCAATTCCACCCGCGCCCCGGCATTGAGTTCGTCGATGGACTTGCCCGAGAGCTTGCCATAGTCCGGAAAACTGCGCACGGCGTAATACACATCCCCATTGGCGGCGGGATAGGCATGTCCCCGGGCGATCAACTCGGCAATCAGGTTTTGCATGGCGCCCACATGCTCAGTAGCACGGGGCTCCAGATCGGGCGGCTGGCAGCGCAGGACCGCTTCATCGGCATGCATGGCGTCTATAAAACGGGCGGTAAGGGACTGTATGGTTTCGCTATTCTCCAAAGCACGACGGATGATTTTATCATCAATGTCGGTGATGTTGCGCACATAGGTCACTTTCAGACCCCGGGCGCGCAAATAGCGCACTACCGTATCAAAGGTGACCATCACCCGGGCATGCCCCAGATGACAGTAGTCATACACCGTCATACCGCAGACATAAATGCCCACCTGACCCGGGTTTGCAGGCTCCAGAAGGCGCTTGTCATGATGCATCGTGTCGTAAAGACGAATGGACGGCAGGGCTGGCGACATGAATTCCTCGTTTCTAGAGATATTGGCGCACAGTACGCAGGCGCTCACAGGCGCGCTCCATACCGATCAGGGGCAATAGGGCCGCGAGTTCCGGGCCATGGCAGAGGCCGGTCAATGCAGCCCGCAGGGGCATGAACAGGGATTTGCCTTTGCGGCCGCTTTCCTGCTGCAGACTTTTGGTCCAGATCCGGTAATCGCCGGCGGACTCCTGAAGCAGACGCTCGGCCAAGGGCCAGAATGTCGCTGGGGCTTCGGCCAGGGCCAGCAGTGCCGCCTCTTCTTTCGCCAGCGCAGCGAATGACTGATCGGCAAAGCAGCGCCGCGCCCAATCCAGGCCATCTCCGGGAAGCTGGATATTGGCCCGCACTGCCGCCACGAAAGCTATTTCTAATCCGTGGGGAATCATATCCCGCAATGCTCCAGGGGCAGCCATAAGCCAGTCCCAAAGCTCGGCGTCAGTGAGTTCCTGAAGAGCCAAATGCTGCCAGTGCTGCAACTGGACCGGATCAAAGTGCCCCGGAGCGCGGCTGATGTTTTCTACCGCAAACCCCGATGCCAGCGCTGCATCGTCCAGCAATTCTGAAGCGGTATAATGATGACCGAGCCGGGCCAGATAATTCCGCACAGCCATCGGGAGATAGCCCTCTGACTGCAGATCTCGCAAGCTGGCCGCCCCATGCCGTTTGGATAGAGGCTGACCATCGCCACCCAGCAGTAAGGGCAAATGGGCATACTCCGGCACCGGTAATTGCAGCGCCTGCAAAATCAGAAGCTGGCGCGGGGTATTGCTGAGATGATCTTCTCCTCGCAAGACCAGATTCACCCCCATCAGGGCGTCATCCACGGCATTGGCAAAGAAAAAGGCCGGACTGCCATCACTGCGGCGAATCACAAAATCCCCAATATCTGCCAGAGCATAGCTGCGCGCTCCCCAGACCCGATCCGGTACGCTCAGCGTGCCACTATCCGGCACCCGAAAGCGCAAAACCGGCTGAATGCCTTGTGCTGCCAATGCCTGACGCTGGGCATCATCCAGATACCGGCACCGCCCTCCATAACGCGGGGCCTTTCCCGCAGCTTTTTGCACGGCCCGCTCCGCTGCCAGATCTTCTGGGCTGCAATAACAGGGATAGGCCTGCTCTGCCGCCAGCAGCAGGCCATAGTATTTCTGATAAATCTCCAGACGCTGCATCTGCCGATAGGGGCCTGCCGGACCACCCCGATCAGGTCCTTCATCCCAATCAAGACCCAACCACTGCAAGTCTTCGAACAGGGCTTTTTCGTAGATTTCCGGGGACCGCGCCTGATCGGTGTCTTCCAGACGCAGCACAAAATTACCGCCATCGCCACGGGCTGCCAACCAGGCAAACAAGGCGGTACGGGCATTACCCAGATGGAGATATCCGGTAGGACTAGGGGCGAAGCGACTCTTGAGATTCATAGTGGTATAGTATTGCGCCATAAGCCGACTCGCAATGACAAAACGGCAACAGGATACTTGGTAAAAGGCGGTACAGCCTGCCTTTTACCAAGCATTCAGGAGATGGAAGAAACATAATGGCTCAAACTGACAGCCCCAAGGCACGGGGTAAGGCCCCCCGGCGCCCCCGTTATGGCCGCTGGATTTTGTTGATCATCCTGCTGATTCTAATCAATATCGGCATTGGTGTGACGATTTACGTCTATCGCATCTGGGACAGCCTGCCACCCGTCCATGAATTGAAGGAATGGCACCCCGATGAACCACTGCGCATTTATGCAGCGGACGGTACGCTGCTCCAGGAAGTTGGCCCGCAAATGCGATATGCCCTGCCCATTGACCAGATACCGGTCAAAATGCAGGAGGCTTTCATTTCTGCGGAAAACGCCCGCTTTTACAGCAATAATCCCTTATATTATCCAGTCAGCTATCCCGGCATTCTGCGTGCGGCGCTGGTCGATATCATCCACATGGCCCCCAATCAGGGTGCCAGCACCATTCCTGAGCAGGTCGCCCGCAATTTTTATCTGACCCCGCAAAAGACCATTACCCGCAAAATTGCCGAAATACTGCTCGCCTACAAGCTCACCGATCATTTTACCCATAAACAGATTCTGGAACTGTATTTGAATAAAATTTATCTGGGTCAGGGTGCTTATGGGGTCCAGGCAGCAGCGCAGACTTATTTTGGCAAAAGTGTTGAGCAATTGACCCTGGGCGAAATGGCCACCATTGCCGGGCTGCCCCCGGCACCTTCTGTACTCAACCCGGTGGCTAATCCGGATCTGGCCAAAAAAAGACGGGCTTATGTCCTCAAACGCATGGAAGCACGAGGCTACATCACCAGAACTGAAGAAAATCAGGCCAACGCGGAGCCTATTCTTTCCCGCTACCATGCCCAGGCCTCGGATAGTGCACCTTATGTGACAGGCTGGATCGCCAACTGGCTGACCCAACAGTTTGGTAGCGATTTCACCTATCGCTCGGGTCTCAAGGTATTTACCAGCATCATCCCCAAAGACCAAGAGGCGGCCAATCAAGCGGTTGCAGTAGGGCTGGAAAATTATGATATGGGCCTTTCCAGTATGGACCCGAAAACTTATCGCGGTCCGATTACCCGCTTGACTGGGGATGCCTTGCAAGCAGCCCTGGCTGGCAAACGACCGGTGGCGCTGCCTCCCCATGATCCAGCCAACCTGAAATGGGGGGTGGTCATCAGTGCTGACCCCAAAGCGGCCACAGTGTCATTGGAGGGTAAAAAAGAGATTACCCTGACGCTGCGAGATGTGCGTTGGGCTCGGCGGCGTTTCAACAGCCCTTTACCACGTCAGGTCAATGGCGTCCTGCATAGTGGTGACCTGATCTGGCTGCGCCCTTATGTCAACGCCGTAACTGCCGGCACCGGGCATGAGTGGGGAGCCAATGTCTGGTCATCAGCCGGCAAGGACCCAGGCTGGCAACTCACCCAGATTCCCAAGGTTCAGGGCGCACTGGTCAGTCTGGACAGTCGGAACGGAGCCATTCATGCACTGGTTGGTGGCTTCAGCTACGAACTCAGTCATTTCAATCGGGCGGTATATGCCTATCGGCAACCCGGTTCGGGCTTCAAACCCTTTGTGTATGCGGCCGCTATGGATGCACCCGCACTGCTGGCTTCGGGTAAAAGCACCTATATGACTCCCCAGACCCCCATACCCGACACCCCTCTGTCCATTACCCTGCCTGACGGACAGGTGTATTCGCCCACCAATTACAGTAACCAGTTTTCCAATACGCCCATTCCGGTGTGGTCCAATCTGGCTTACTCCCATAATGTTCCCAGTGTGCGCATTCTCATGGACATCGGGATTCCCTATGCGGCGCAGTACGTGCAGCGTTTCGGATTCCCTGCCAAGCAGGTTCCCGAAGTACCTTCCATGGTCCTCGGCGCGGGAGATTACAGCCCTCTGCAAATGGCCAGGGCCTACTCGGTATTTTCCAGCGGCGGTTTTCTCCCCCACCCCTACCTCATCACCAAAATCATCAATGGCCGGGGCACCCAGATTTCCTTGTTGAACTGCCCTATGGGCTATGCCCCCCCGCCCACTGAAACAGCCATTCCTCCGGGAGTCGCCTATTTGCTCACGCAAATGATGCAACAGGTCATCAAAATTGGCACCGGCGTGGCGGCCCAGAGTCTTGGGCGCAATGATATTGCTGGCAAAACGGGTACCACCAACAATGAAAACAATGCCTGGTTCAACGGCTTCAGTCCGCGCATAACGACCAGCGTGTGGGTGGGTTATGATGATAATCATACTATGGGTCGCTGGGCTGCTGGAGCTCGCGAAGCACTACCCATCTGGATACACTACATGCGTACGGCCTTGGCCGGAAGTCCGGCGACGGGTTTTTTTCGTCCCCCCTCGGTCACTGCACCTACGACCAGTGGCAACAACCAGGGGATTGGCGTCAATGATTATCTGGCCGGTTATCCACCTATTGCGCCCACGGCTTCTGCCAGCAGTGCTGCGGGGTCCGACACGGGAGACAAGCTGATCAATACCATCAAGAATCTTTTTTAAGGCCTAAAACATGACTGTCACGATTGTCTGGTTTCGTCGGGACCTGCGCCTTACGGATCATCCAGCTTTATGGGAAGCCGCTCAGGAAGGTGCGGTAATCCCACTGTATATTCTCGATCCCCATGAGTCCTCTGGGGCTGCGGAATTATGGTGGCGGCATCAAAGCCTCCATAAACTCGCAGAATCACTGGCAGCCTTGCGATTACCATTGCTACTGCGGCGCGGGGATCCCCTGCAGATTCTGCAGGAAATAATCGATACCATAGCGGTAGATGGAGTGGCTTGGAATCGTCGTTATGACCCCCGTGGCATGGCTCAGGATACCGCCATCAAGGCGGACTTACAGGCCAGAGGACTGTCGGTGCGCTCCTTTCCCGGAGACTGTCTGGTTGAACCCTGGCTGCATCATCATGATCAGCAACCCTACAAGGTTTTTACGCCTTTCTGGAAAAGCCTGATGGCCCGTTTTTCGGTAGCTCCGGCTTTACCACAAGCGGATCTACAGCCTTTAGCACCTGAACTGACACAGCAGTTAAGCAGTGAATCCCTGAGCAGTTGGCAGTTGCTTCCGCAACAACCCGACTGGGCCAGCCGCTTCCCGGAATTCTGGGAGCCGGGAGAATCGGGCGCACATATCCGATTGCATGCATTTCTGGAGGAAGGACTGCTCAACTACAGTAAAGGTCGAGACTTTCCGGCCCAGCCTTCTGTCTCCAGACTCTCTCCTTATCTGGCACACGGTGAAATCAGTCCCCGACAAATCTGGCAGGAAACCCAGTCCCATCTGGCCAATCATCCGGAGCTTGCTGCCCAGGGAGAGCATTTTCTGCGGGAACTGGGCTGGCGTGAGTTTTCCTGGCATCTGCTTTTTCACTTTCCCAATTTGCCCGATACGCCGCTCCGTCCGGAATTCGCCGATTTTCCCTGGCAGAACAATGAAAAACTTCTGTATGCCTGGCAACGCGGCCAGACCGGCTATCCCATTGTGGATGCCGGAATGCGTGAACTCTGGCAGAGCGGCTGGATGCACAACCGGGTCCGCATGATTTGCGCCAGTTTTCTCATCAAAGATTTGTTCGTAGACTGGCGCAAAGGCGAAGCCTGGTTTCAGGATACCTTGCTGGACTTTGATGAAGCCAATAACAGTGCCTCCTGGCAATGGGTTGCTGGCTCTGGAGCGGATGCAGCACCCTATTTCAGGATTTTCAACCCAGTGTTACAGAGCGAAAAATTCGATCCTCAGGGCGACTATTTGCGTCGCTGGTTACCGGAGCTTGCTGCCCTTCCCGATCGCTACATTCATCAACCCTGGATGGCCGAAGCAAACATTCTCGCTCAGGCTAAGATCAGCTTGGGCGTCGATTACCCCCTGCCCACGGTGGATCATGCCCAGGCGCGGCAAAAAGCCCTGGATGTTTTTCAGAATCTGAAGAAAAAAACCTGAATAAAATTTATTTCAGAGCAAAACCATCTCAATAATCTACAAGCATTTATAAGGCGATAAAAATATAAAACCCTGCGAATATAAAGATCCATTTCCATTGTCATAAAATTTGCTTGTTGAACTTTTACGATTATCTACTACTCTTACTTAGGAGACATTCATTTGTGTGGATGTTGATTATTGCAATTTCATGACGAAAAAACGGAGGGAACATATATGAAGCCTCATGTTGTCGTTCTTGGTGGTAACTTTGCCGGTCTCGCCTCTGCACAGAAAATACGTGAGTTCTGTGGCGAAGCGGTACGTATCACCGTTATTGATCGTAAAAATTTCCTGTTATTTGTACCAAACGTCCCTGCAGAAGTGTTTGAAGGCCGCGATCCCAGCAAGACCCTGGCTATGGACATTCCCAGCACCTTGGATGAAGACGATATCGGGTTTATTCAAGCCGAAATCAAGGCCATTGATCCCGATGCGAAGAAGGTGGATTTCGTACCGAGCGAACGTCCGGGTGCTGCTCCTGAAAGCATGGCCTATGACTATCTGGTCGTAGCCGTCGGCAATCGTCTGGCCTATGACAAAATCGAAGGTTTTGCCGAACACGGTCACACGGTCAGCGATTTCTACTATGGCAATAAGTTGCGCCACTTCCTGGCCAATGAATACAAGGGTGGTCCCGTAGCCATCGGTTCGGCGCGCTTCCATCAGGGGGACGGCACCAAGGACATCAAACTCTATGGCGGGCACGCTTTCCCCAGCGCCGAAGCCGCCTGCGAAGGCCCGCCCGTGGAAACCATGCTGTCCATGGCCACCTGGCTGGGTCAACATGGCAAAGGTGGACCGGATAAAATCACGGTGTTCACTCCGGCTTCTCTGATTGCCGAAGATGCCGGTGAAAAAGTGGTGGGCAAGCTGCTGGAAATTGCCGGTGGCATGGGTTTCAACTATGTCAATGAAGCCAAGGACATTACTCGGATCACCAAAGATGGGGTTGAACTGGCCAGCGGCAAAAATATTGAAGCCGAACTGAAACTGGTGTTTCCGGACTGGGTTCCCCATGATTTCATGAAAGGCTTGCCCATCAGTGATAACGAAGGCTTTGTGATCACCGATGTGACCATGCGCAACCCCAAGTATCCCCAGGTGTTTGCAGCAGGGGACGCGGCAGCCATTACCGTCCCGAAATTGGGTGGTATCGGTCATGCCCAGAGCGAGATTGTGGCCAAGCAAATTGCCAAGGACATGGGCAAAATGACGCCGGCTGAAGCCGATAAACCTTTGGAACCAGTTGTCTATTGTATTGGTGACATGGGAAACAATCAGGCTTTTTATATCCGCTCCAACAGTTGGTTCGGTGGTCCTGATCAAGTTCTGAAGATGGGTCATATGCCCTTCCTGCTGAAAATGCAATACAAAAATCTCTTCTTCAAGAC
Source organism: Acidithiobacillus marinus (assembly GCF_002847505.1). Classification (GTDB taxonomy): domain Bacteria; phylum Pseudomonadota; class Gammaproteobacteria; order Acidithiobacillales; family Acidithiobacillaceae; genus Acidithiobacillus; species Acidithiobacillus marinus. The sequence goes on along the minus strand of NZ_MXAV01000036.1, from coordinate 125,566 downwards.
GAAAGGTAAAATGCCGGAATGGGGTTTGGATGCCTCAAAACTCTTGGCTGAAAAACTTTTCGCAGCCTGAAAAAACGAGGGCCGCGAGGCCCTCTTTTATTATTGGCCAGATATAAATCAAGGGAGATGCATTATGGCAGCACAAGAATCTTTCACCCCGCAACTCACACCAGAACAGTGGGCAGGTCTTGCCCGTTTGGGCGACCTTGCCCACGGCGGCGCGAGCTTCATGGAGAGTCCAGCGGGAAATTTACCCATGGACCTGGCCCTGAAAGCCGGTCGCTGGGATGAACGCTTCAATCTGGAAGGCAGCATTGAAGAACTGTTGGAGACGCTCAAGGTTCTGCGCGAAAGTGGACTGTTATCACTCATTCGGGATAACGCGGCTTTTTTGGCAGAAAGCGTCGCATTATTAAAGCCCTATATTCCCATTCTCCTCGCCAAACTACATGAACTTCCCCTGGCGGAGTGGATGTCAGCACTTCAGCTACTGGGTGAAATCGTCCCGAAACTCCACGCCGTTCTGGAGTTCATGCAGGGACCAGCGGGCGGTGCTGTGGTCGCCAAGGTCAAGGAACTGGGTGATCTCTGGCAGGAAACCTCGGCGGATACCACTATTGTCGAAGCCCTGCGCCTGCTCAAACAATTGCAGGAAGATGGCAACTTACAGCGGGTCGCAGATCTCAGTCGCCAGGTCGGTCTTTTTGCGGAAACCATTGACCTGGAAAGTCTCGTGGGGCAATTCGTGCAGCAAAGTCAGGGGAGCCCGGTACTGAATACCGCCGCCAGCCTGATGCATAGCGGTCGGCTCATGGCGGCAGCACTGGCTGATGCCGCAGAACACGAAGCCACCGGCAAAGCCGGAGGTTTATCGGGTCTTTATCACATGCTCAAGGATCCGGACGTGCAGAGAGGCATGCGGGTTGTGGCGGTATTACCGGTTTACCTCGAAAAAGCGGGCGTTCTGCCCAAGCATAAAGATTGATTCCGTTCACTTTGAGAGCATAGTACCGGAGTGGTAACGCTAAATATGTCTTGAGCAAAACTTGACCGGTGCTTTAAATCCGTAGACAGACATTCAGGAGTTATTCCATGAATACAGTCCAAAAAGCACCGGAGGCACAATGGCGTCATCCGGTATGGTCCACCGCGCAAAAATCCTGTGTAGGAACGGCGCTGGGTAGCAGCAAACTGTGGTTCACCACAGGCAGCGGCATCATTACCGAAGTTTTCTATCCGCGCATTGATATTCCGCAAATTCGTGATCTGGGCTTCATCATCGCGGATGACCAGGGTTTCTGGCAGGAATTGAAGGCCCTCCCTGAACCAGCACTGGAGCTGGATGATCCCTATGTTCCCCTGCCCATTATCCGCCATCACCACGAACGTTTTGATTTCACCCTCAAAATCTGTGCCGATCCCGACCGCGATGTGTTGCTGATCGATTTTCAGCTGGAAGGTGATCCAGGATTACAACCCTACCTCCTCTGCTCTGCAAGACTGGGAGAAGATGCCGAGCATAATCGCGCCTGGGTCGGGAATTGGGAAGGCCGTCAGGTCCTCTGGGCAGAACAAGGACCCTTTGGGCTGGCCTTGGCCTGTCGCAATGCTGAAGGATATGCCGCCCTGCAACGCTGCAGCGTGGGAGAAGTCGGTGCCAGTGATTTATGGCAGGATTTTCATGCCCATGGACGCATGTCCTGGGAATATCAGGAGGCAGGTCCAGGTGAAGTAGCCCTGGCCGGACAAATGCCGCAACAGGGCACTCTGGCCTTGGGGCTGGGCTCCAGCAAGGAGGCTGCCGCCACCAACGCCTGGAGTGCCCTGGCTAACGGCTTCACAGCCACCACGAGCCGCTACACCGATTTATGGCTGGCCTGGCACAAGAAACATCCCCGTCCTCGGAATTTTGCCAGCAAGCTTCCGGAAGTTGCCCAAACCCTCTATGCACGCTCCAGCAATATCCTCAAAGTACACGAAGACCGTACTTTTCCCGGTGCCTTGGTCGCCAGCCTTTCGGTTCCCTGGGGAGAAGCCAGCACCAGTCGTGGAGGTTATCATCTGGTCTGGTCCCGGGATCTGGTGGAAAGTGCCGGAGCATTGGTGGCCATGGGAGCAAGCGAGGAGGCCAGACAGGTACTGACTTATCTCATCAGTACCCAGCAGGCCAATGGCCATTGGTTGCAAAATCAATGGCTGGGTGGCAAACCTTTCTGGCAGGGTGTCCAGCTGGATGAAACGGGTTTCCCCATTCTGCTTGCAGCGCTATTGAAACAGCATAAGGTCCTCGGTGACGTTGCCGTCAATGACATGGTCCGTCGTGCCCTGCATTTCATCGCGCATGAGGGACCGGTCACGGGCCAGGATCGCTGGGAAGAAGACGGCGGCGTCAACCCATTCACTCTGGCGGTTGCCATTGCAGCTTTGGTCGAAGGCGCTGAACTGCTGGGTGGCAAAACTGCCGATTATGCCCTGATGCTGGCAGATTACTGGAATGCGCGCTTAGAAGACTGGACTTTTGTCAAAGATACCGATCTTGCCAAAAAATATCAGGTGCCAGGATATTTTGTGCGGATCACCCCGGAAGATGTGCTGATACAGGACGGTGCCAAGGATGAGTGGGTGCTGATCAAAAATCGGGCCCATGATCCACACCTGCCTGCCTGCGACCAGATCGCTAATGATTTTCTGCAGCTCGTCCGTTATGGACTGCGGAGCGCCGAAGATCCGCACATCGTTGCTTCCGTCAAAATCATGGATGCGCTGCTCAAATCCGATACACCCAGCGGACCGGTCTGGCATCGTTACAACGGCGATGGCTATGGCGAGCATCGCGATGGCAGCCCTTTTGATGGCACCGGCGTTGGTCGGGGTTGGCCGCTCCTGGTGGGAGAACGCGGGCACTATGCTCTCAGCGCCGGGGAGGATGCCCTGCCCTATATCAATGCCATGGCGGCCATGACCGGCAAGGGGGGACTACTGCCGGAACAAATCTGGGAGTCTGATCCGATTCCGGAAAAAGGTCTGGCACCCGGACACCCCAGTGGTTCGGCCATGCCCCTGGTCTGGGCGCACGGTGAATATATCAAGCTTTGTCACAGTTACATAAAGGGCGAACCCGTCGATCGGCCGGCAGCCACCTGGAAGCGCTATCAAGGAAAAAAACCCGCAATTGCCTACCGGCTCTGGCGTTTGCGACAAAGGCCTCAGCACTTGCCCGCCGGTCAGGAACTCCGGGTGCTGCTACGTGCTCCATTTACCGTCCACTGGGGCGTCAATGGCTGGCAGGATGTGCAGGATCTGCACTCGGAAGACTGGGAATTGGGGCATGTCGCCATTTTACCGCTCGGCTCGCTCAGCGAAGGCGAATCCGTGCAATTCACCATCCGCTGGCAGGATAGTGGTGACTGGCTCGGCGAGGATTTTCATCTGGATATTACAGGAGCAGCGTCATGATCCAATTAGACTTACAGGGCAGACGGGCGTTGGTGACCGGGGCCAGCGGTGGCCTGGGACGGGCTATTGCAGAAACCCTGGCAGCAGCAGGGGCGCAAGTGGCCGTGCATTACCGCAAGGGCAAGGATGAGGCGGATGCCGTGGTAGACAGCATCAGCAAAGCAGGCGGCAAAGCCCAGCCTTTTCAGGCGGATATTTCCGATCCCGCTGCTGTGGAAAAACTGGTGCAGCAGATTGAGCAGGCTTTTGGCGGTCTCGACATTCTCGTCAACAATGCGGGCATGGACGGGCCGCGTGCACTGGTGGGGGATGATGATCCGCAAATCTGGGAAAAAGTCTTGAGTGTCGACCTGCTCGGGCCATATTACTGCGCCCGGGCCGCCATTCCGCGTATGGAAAAACTGCAGCGCGGGGTCATTATCAATGTCACCTCCGTGCACGAATTCATCCCCTGGGAAGGTTATAGTGCCTACACCAGTGCCAAGGCAGGTTTATCCATGTTTACCAAGACCCTGGCCCAGGAAACTGCGGATAAAGGCATTCGTGTAGTGGCTCTCGCCCCTGGTGCCATTCAAACGCCCATCAATGAATCGGTCTGGAGCGACCCCCAGTCACTGAAAGATCTCGACAAGAAAATATCCATGGGACGTCTTGGCAAACCCCAGGAAATTGGCAACGTCGTGGCTTTTCTGGCCAGCGATCTGGCCAGTTACATCACCGGCACCACTCTTGCAGTAGACGGTGGCATGCTGATTTATCCGGACTTCCGCCACGGAGGATGAGGCAATGGATGCCGATGTCATTATTATCGGCAGCGGCGCGGGTGGGGGAACATTAGCCCGTGCGCTGGCGGACTCTGGTCTACAAATACTGATCCTCGAAAGAGGCGATTACCTGCCCAGAGAATGGGGCAACTGGGACCCGCAAACCGTTTTCGGCGAGCATCGCTACCATACTGATGAACAATGGCGCGATCAGCACGGCAAGGTCTTTTCTCCAGTCACCGGCTATCATGTGGGTGGCAACACCAAGTTTTATGGAGCGGCGGTTCTGCGTCGCCGCGCAAAGGATTTTACCGTTCGTCAGCATCAGGGTGGTGAAACCCGCGCCTGGCCTATCCGTTATGAGGATCTGGCCCCTTTTTATGATGCCGCCGAGAACTGGTATTTCACCCACGGCGAGGCTGGTGCCGATCCTACCGAAGCAGCCCGCAAGCCTTATCCTTACCCGCCTTTTCCCCATGATGAAGATATTGCTGAGGTGGATAAGGCCCTGCGCGGCATGGGCTATCATCCATTCCCCCTCCCCTTGGCTCTGCATCGCCTGGAGGATGATCCGGAACATAGTCCTTGCGTACGCTGCCCAACCTGCGACGGCTTTCCATGCATGCTGCATGCCAAGGGTGATGCCGAAGTATGTGGTGTACGACCTGCATTGAAACATCCTAACGTGCGGATTTTAACCGGCCATCGGGTGCGGCGCCTGATCCACAGTAAAAATGGAAAATCCGTGGAATCGGTCGAAACCGACCAGGGATTGTTTACCGCCCGCCTCGTGGTTCTGGCTGCCGGAGCGGTCAACAGCGCTGCTATTCTGTTGGCTTCGGCCTCCGAAAAATACCCCACCGGACTGGCCAATCATAGTGATCAGGTCGGGCGCAATTATATGTGTCACCTCAATAGTGCCTGCATGGCCATCAAGCCAGGTCGGGAAAATCGCAGTATTTTTCAAAAAACCCTGGCGCTGAACGATTTTTATGAACACTCTGGTGACCCCGATTATCCTTACCCATTGGGGCATATACAGGGTTTGGGTAAGGTGACTCCCGGCCTGCTCCACGCCCAACGGCCGCTGATGCCTATTCCTATGAGCGCCTGGACGGCCAGCCATTCCGTGGATTGGTGGCTGACTACTGAAGACCTGCCCGATCCGAATAATCGCGTCACTCTCGATACGGATGGCAACATCCGCCTTACCTGGAATCCCAAAAATCGCGAAAGTCATCGCCGCCTTTGCCAGAAATGGCGGGAGATTCTGCAGAAAGCCGGATTTCTGGGGGTTTTCTTTCAGGCCATGGATATTTCTGCCACCGCTCATCAAGTCGGGACTTGTCGCTTTGGCGAGGACCCCGGCGACAATGTACTTGATCCTTACTGCAAGACCCATGATCTCGATAATCTTTATGTAGTGGATGCCAGCTTTATGCCTTCTATCAGTGCGGTCAATCCGTCGCTAACCATCATGGCCAATGCTTTACGCGTCAGCCCGCATATTCGTCGCCATCTTCAAGGTGCGACATGAAACGCGGCCTCAGCGCAGTATATATCGCTGGCTTCTTGCAGGGAGCTGCTTTTGTGCTGATTCCGGCACTGGGTACTACGCTGCGCAGCGCTCCCTACGACATGAGTAATGCCACTTATGGCATGTTGTATTTTCCGGAAATCATTGGCGCCATATTGGCGGCTTTAAGTGCAGGAGCTATTCATAAGCGACTGGGAAGCAAAGGGTTGTTTCGCCTGGGAGCGATCAGCAATGCCATCGCCATGACTTTACTGGTAGTGGCTTTTTTCAGCTCGGGGCTTTTTGTTGTCCTGTTACTGCTGGCTGAAACACTCATGCTTGGCATTGGCTTCGGATTGACTAACGCCGCGATCAATCGGGCGGCATCCCTCCTTTTTGCCGGTGCTGCCGCAGCGGCTGTCACTATTCTGAACGCCGTCATTGGCGGTGCAACCGCCGTATCACCCATGATTCTGACTGGCGCGCAAAGTTGGTTGAGCTGGGTTGCCTGGCCTGCTCTCATCCTCCTGCTCTGGCTGGTTTTACTACTATTTCCGCTTGCAGAAGATAAAGACACTCAAGAAATCGGTGGCTTGCGCGCCTGGCGACGCTCCATGATGCCTTTCGCTTTTGCTGTGGTGATCTATGCGATTTGTGAAGGCAGCTTCGGCAGCTGGGCGAATGTGCTCGTCAGTGTAGATCACCATCTACCGGCTGCGACAGGCGCCCTGGCACTTTCTCTGTTTTGGGGTGGCATGACCGTTGCCCGGTTCATTTTGGGCAGCATTCCCGATCACCTGCTTTCCAGACGCTGGGTCTATCGCTTGGCCCCCATCGGCATGGCGGCCTGTTTTGTCGTCATACCCCATCTGGTCAGTGCAACGGCACTGTTACTAGCATTTGCACTGGCTGGAGCCGCTTGTGGCATTTACTATCCCTACAGCATGGCCTTCGGCGTCGCTGCGCATGGCAAGGAAGGCACGCAAATGGCCGGGCTGCTGGTGGGCGCGCTGATGATTGGCGAAGGTATCGGTTCGACGGGTCTTGGCCCGCTGCAACATTTCATTTCTCTGAATCAGATTTATACCTTTTCCGCCCTCTGGGCGATCCCCCTGCTTTGGCTGGCTTGGCGGAATAGTCGGCAGAAACAGTCAGCTTCATAGTCATGCGCCAAAATCCAGAAAAAATTGTCATCATAGGCGCTGGATTTGGCGGCCTCCAGGTCGCGAAAGATCTCGCCCAATCCGGGCACCAGATCATTATTATCGATTGCCATAATTATCATTTATTTCAGCCCCTCCTTTACCAGGTAGCTGCTGGCGATTTGGAAAGCAATGCTATTGCATCCCCGCTGAGGCCCTTATTGAGATCATCCAATATTCACTTTCACTGGGGCTGCGTTAAAACAATTGATTGGAATGAAAAAAAATTATATTGCACTGACCACACTGAAATTCATTGGGACAAGCTCATCCTTTCCTTTGGAACAGTCACCAATTTTTTTGGAAACAAAGAAATATCAGAAAACGCTCTTCACTTAAAAAACATAGCAGCTGCAGAACAGGTTCAGAGCAGGATTATTGCCGCTTTGGAAAAAGCCAGCGCAAGCACTTCAGAAGTAGAACAACAAGGTCTGTTACATTTTGTCATAGCAGGCGGTGGTCCAACGGGTGTAGAGTTCTGTGGCGCTTTACTTGAATTATTACGCATCATTATTCCTCGAGACTACCCAGAACTTCCCCATGACATATCCCGGGTTACATTGATTCAGGGCGGGGATGCGCTACTACCAGGCTTTGCTGAAAAGCTACAAAAAAAGGCTTACGAAAAATTACAACATCTTGGTGCCCATATTATATTGGGAAAACATGTTGATGGATTTGATGGGCAAACGGTACGCATTGGAGAGCAGCAAATATCCGCTTCAACCTTGATATGGACAGCCGGAGTCACAGCGCATCCTCTTATCCACCAAATACCGGGTAAAAAAATGCCTCATGGGAGAATTCCCGTAGATGGTCATTGCCGATTGATAGACCATGCGCATGTCTACGCGATAGGTGATCTTGCCTACGGAGAAAATCATGGTACGGTTTGGCCACAGGTAGCGCCTTTTGCCGTTCAAAGTGCGAAGCATGTAGCGAAGCATATCCTGAGTGGAGAAAACAGTGCAGATATTCCTGAATTTACCTATAAAAATCCGGGGAGTATGGCTGTACTCAAAGCGTTTGATGGCGTCTGCGAAATACCCCGCTATCATCTCCAGATAACCGGAATAACAGCTTGGTTACTTTGGCTTTTTATACATCTGTACGGGATTATCGGGGGCCGCAATAAGATACTGGCGCTCATGGACTGGGGAGTGGACTATATTCGTCACAGCGCGGCGGTCACTTTGATTAGAGAAGACAAAAGTCCATATTGAACATCCGCTGTTGCCCAATAAAAACCCCTTTAATGCATCTGTTGAGGCATCAAAGGGGTTGAATGGATCATACCGATCAGAGAGTTAGAACACTAGTTTTTTACGCCATTGACCCTGTTCCATCATCGGCCCGAAAAGCATGTAGTAAGGTCCCTTATCCAGGTGGGCTAAAACCCCTTCATTGTGGATCTGCCGTAGCTCGTAGTCCAGCATGGCATGGGCTATGCCCATATGGGCATGTTCTGGCGATTCCCATTCCATATGCACCAGGTACTGTGTGGGCTTTTGTCCGGGAATGAGTGGCTTGTCCGGCACCTGACTGCCATAATTCGTATTGTACTCTGGAGGATTGGCGCCAAGTGTGGCTTTCAGCATACCTTTAGGATCAAACTGAAAAGACCCAATCGCAGAAACACCAAATTGTTTCATGATCATCCAACCGATCATGCCTGGCACATTTTCTTTCATCCAGGAGAGTGTCTCAATAGCACCCTTTTCAAAATCCTCCTCGTGGCCATCCATCACCCAATGATCGCCAATGGCAATACTGCGTTTTGCCGACAAGGCTACTTTAGGCACTGGTTTTTGTTCTGCAAAAGATTGGCCTAAAGCCGCAGGAATATCGGTCATACCCATAATCAGGGGCAAGTCAGAACGAACCACTTCATAATAGGGTTCCCAAGGACCTTCTATGACCATATCCAAACAGCTTCCGCACAATTCAAAAATTTCCTTGAAATTTTCGTGATGCATTTCTTCATGTGACTTTACATCTTTCCAGACGGTATATTGAAACATGGAGATAGGATTCAAGGTTTCATGCATATCCACCGCACCACCACCATAGCGTCCAGCCATGGGATGAATGCCTGTTTGAAGTAATTGCTCAAAACCTAGGAAACCTGGATGGGATGCGGTAGTAATACATACCTTTGGTCCCACTTTCATCATAGTTGCATAACTTTCCGGGCGATTGGCTACCTTAGACTGATTGATGGCAATAATAGGATTTGTACTCATATATTAACCTCCAGTAGTTACTCATGGATATATTTTGACCAGCAAAATATATATTGGTTCACACCCAATCAAGATAAAGCATTCCCGATGCTCTTCATGGTTTTTTTCGCATTATAGGACACTGCATTAGAAGATGCTTGTTCAGCATTTTTGCATGATTCCAGCTTATCGCGCCCAGCACTGTTTTTACACCAAGAGACCTCCTGGGTCATTTTTTTCTGATGATGGAGGTACCAGGAAATATCATGACCGCCATGTGGCCCCTGTGAAACACCAGAACATCCAGCCAGCGCCAAGCCTAGCAAAGATATACTTATCGGAATTATTTTATAAATATTCATAGAATTCCTCCATAAATCAATAATGAATCAGAAATTCTATTATTATTCAGCCCTGTTAATCTGTCAAAAAAACATGAAAAATTGATCTTTGTCGCCAAATTAAAGCGTGATCAAAAATAATTATTATTTTTTTAAAAATTGATTTATATAGAGAAATTTAATCTTAATGGAAATAAAATTATTTTTCTTCGATTACAATGTCGCCATGAAGAGACAGGAAATATAAGTATTTTATTGCATAAAATCGGATGTGGAGCAGCAATATTAATCACGGCTCCTATTTTTTTGAAAACCTGTTCTCCAAGGTCTTCAGGGTGTTTTTATGCGTGAGCAGCACCACGTCATCGCCAGGTTGTATCGTCATGTCTCCACTCAGCGTACGGGGTGTGTCCCGATCGTCATATATCACAATTGGTTTGGTATCTTTTGGCAGAGCGAGATCATCCAGCGTTTGCGGTTCGGCGTCTGATGGCACCCGAAATGAAAACAAACGGAGATCTGCACGAATGTAATCCGAAAGATGGCGCTCTCGTTCACCATCAATGATATTGATCATATCTCTTCTGACCGCACGCAAAGGAATGATGATTTCATCCAAACCCAACTCCTGACAGATAGGCTCGTAGGATTCTTCCTTAATTAACACGACAACCCGGCTGAAGCCCAGCGCCTTGGCCGTCAGAGCAGCAATCATATTGCTCTCGTCACGATCTGTTGTGGCAAAAAAGAAATCACAGGCACGGGGATTAGCTTCTTTCAGAATTGCTGGAAGACTGGCATCGCCTTGAATAAAAGCAGCATCTAACTGGTCATTGAGACTATCAATCAGTGCTGCGTCATTTTCAATAATGATCACGTCATGGCGGGTCTGTTCATTCAGTTGCTGCACGGTTCTGACCACCAAATTGGAAGCTCCAGCAAAAACCACACGCATTTCTCACTCCTTATCCATTATCGTAAACGCCGACCGAACCAAGTACGGGGGGCAAGTAACACTAAAAGAGCCACAAACTCCAAGCGTCCGAAAAGCATATCTGCGCAAAGTACCAATTTCAAAGCCACAGGGGTGCTTACATTGAGAACACCCACTGATAGCCCCGCCGTACTCATGGCCGAAACCACGTTAAACAGCCCCGGTAACGCGGGATAACCCGAAACCAGAAAAGCGAGCCAACTCAAGGTCATGACCATCAAAGTCAACATCACTATAGCCAAGGTATTTAATAACACCGAAGCCGGCACCGTTCGCCCTTCCATGCGCAAAGGATTTACTACATGTACCGACATTCTGGTAGACCGAATCAGGTACGCCACAATTTTAAGTGATAACCAGGCTCTCACCAGCTTGATTCCCCCCGCCGTAGAGCCTACAGAACCGCCAATAAACATCAACACAATCAAGATGACCAGGGCAAAGCCAGAAACCATATTCAGATCAAGGGGAGAAAATCCAGCGGTGGTTTGCGCCGAAGTAGCCAAAAGAAATGCTTTGAAAAAGGCATTTCCAATCGGTATTCCGGAAAAATACAAGCTCACGCCCAGCACCAGCGTTCCGATAAAAATAAATAACAGTAGCAAGCGAAGCTCTACGTCTCGCAGAAAATCCCGCCAGCGATTTCGAGACAGAAGCAAATAAGAGCCGATGGTCACCGCACCGCTCATACTGGCCAGAGCGATAATTAGTTGCACCGCACCGGAATAATCATTGATACCAATACGGGCTGGAGCACACCAACCGGTAGCAACTGCCGCCATGGCAAATATGGCACTTTGCACGGCTGATTGACCTGCTATCAGCAAAGCAAAAAAAGTGAGCACTGTCAGGATAAGATAAACTATTAGCACATTACGCACATAATCAGTAAGTTGTACTTGCTGTTGCTGGCTGTCACCATCCAGCACTCCGCTCAAGCGTCGGATATTTAGAACCTGACTGGAGACCAGCCCCAGTGATAATACGGTAATCCCTAAACCCCCAATCCATTGTAACCAGGCGGAAGTCAACCAGAAGGATATGGGTAGTTGTCCTTTCGGCAGCACTTCCATTCCAGTAGTGGTGATATCCGAAACCACCTGAAAAAATGCAGCGAGATATCCCACGCCATTCGCGCTCATGGGTATCGCAAAAATAACGGGGGTTAAAATAAAAATCAGCGCAACAATGACCATCGCTTCATTGGCTTGAAGCACGTCCTTTTTATGAAGTAACACGTAGCGTTGCAAGCCATGACCTAACCCTATGAGCATCAGCGCTGTGAGTCCATACTGCCATACACCAGACCAGCCCGGTGCCAGTAAAGCAAATAAAGCCGGGGCCAGCATCAGGAGTCCTGTGACCAGCATGAGTCTGCCCAGATAGGCAGCAATCATCCTGGGCCGCACCGATAGTGCCAGGATTTCCTCACGCACGGGCTTTATCCTCTTCCACATCGGTCATCCGCGCGAACACGACTTCCGGTTGTGATGCTATTTCCAGTAATTGTGCATCAATATCCACTATCAACTGTTCAGCACTGATATCATTCAATAGACCTTCACTGCGCGCCTGATTTATTTTTTCTTTTCTGGACAACAAGATTCGTCGGTATAAACGCACAAAATCCCCTTGCAGAATTTTGTTGCTGTCAGGTTTGTCCAATTGCTGCAACTGGTGACTAGCCTCTTGTTGCTCGGCTTCAAAATAACGGGTCAAGGCCTTGAGGGCGCGTTGGTCACGCAGTCCCTCTTTTTGTAATTGTTCCAATTCGTGCAGATCGGCTTGCGCCAGAAATATGCGCAGACGTTGCACTTCCGTTTTTTGATCCGACTCATTTTTGCCCAGAACCTTCAACATTCTGGCCAAGGGAGAAATACTCAGGCCCTGCACCAGAATCGTCAGCAAAACCACACCGAAGACTAAATTGATGAGCAGCTCCCGATGTGGAAGCCCGATGGGCAAGCTCAGCGCCAGCACCATGGAGAGGGCGCCACGAATGCCACCCCACATCAGTACAAAATTCCAGCTCAGCGGGATTTTCGCCCGGGTACGACTCAGTATCGCCCCCATACCATATACCACCGCCGCACGGGCAATGGTGACTGCCACATATGCGGCCAAAATCAACGCCCAGATATGCACCAGATCCAGCAGGTTGATGGTCAAGCCTACCAGCAGAAAAATCAGTGAGTTCAGGGCAAAGCCGATATATTCCCAAAAGATATTGACGGCCATGCGCACGGAAGCGGTCATGCCTTTCTGCGCCCCATAATTACCGCAAAGCAGACCCGCGACGACCGTAGCAATGACTCCGGAATAACCCAACTGAATGGCCAGCAAAAAACTGCCATAGGCGGCCAGAATAGTAATGGTGATTTCGACCATGCCATCCTCCACCCGCTTGATGACTTCCGAACCTAGCCATCCAATGACCAGACCTAGTAATGCACCTCCACCCACCTCACTGACAAAATCCAGCCCTAGATGCGCTATCGATACGGCCTTGCCTTCGGCCAGGGTCAAAAACAGACTGAAAAAGACGATAGCCGTTCCATCATTCAACAGACTTTCGCTTTCGATCATGAAGGTCAGGCGCTCGGGCGCCATTAATTTCCGAAAGATGGCCACCACGGAAATGGGATCCGTGGCCGCCACCGCCGCCCCGAATACCAGCGCCACCGCCAATGGAATCACCGCTCCGGAAAGATGCGGCAAGTATTCCGAAGACCATAGAAAAACATAGGCCGTAACCACCATGGATAGAAACACACCGGGCACCGCCAAACCAAAAATAGCCAATCGATCACGCCACATGGCGCTGGCAGAAAGGTGGTATGCCGATTCAAAAATCAAGCCGGGTAAAAATAAATTGAACACCAGATCGTGGGTCAGTACCGGGGTATGAAATAAATGTAGCCCTCCCAGCAGCAACCCCCCCAGTACTAAAGCGACCGTATAGGGCAGACGCATACGACTGGAGAGAACCGAGAGCAGTGACGCAGCAACAAAAAGCAGCAAAACGGCAGTTTCAGGAATCATCTTCGTCCCGGATCGGCTTCAGAAAAAGGATTTGCTCCAGAGTTTAACGGGTTGCCGCCAGGCAAACCATAGAATTCCGCGCCTCCAGCTGAAATCAGGCATGCCTGATTTGTCCCTGGCCGCATCCCATAGCGAATCATTTGTTCTCCGGTCACTGGCCATGATACAAAATGGATATCGGCCCCGAACAAGTGCCCTCTCATACAGGAGTGATGGACATTGGCCCGCCGCAAAAAAAAGTCTGTTGCCTCCCGAAAGCATCGCTGGATCTGGTTGCTCATACTAGCGCTGGTGGCAACAGGCGTAGCTATTGCTATTGCCCTCATCGTTCCACTGCATTTGCAAGCCATCACACCGCCTCCAGAAAAACCTGCTCCTGTTAAAGCACCCACTTCCCGGACAGCGGAAAAAACTCTCTCTCTGGGTTCTTATGGGGTGATGGTGCAAACATCATCCGGCAAGGAAAAAGCTTTGACTATTGACCCGATAGCTGTGCTGCGAGGCCACGCGCCCTGGCATGCTTTGACACGGTCAGAAGATCTTTTCAACAGCCTGATTGCCAATCCCTTCATGGCGTTTCCACAATTGGATCAGGTTGCCCATTCTGCAGCCGCGCAAAATGCTCTGAGTCAGCAGATCAAAGACAATATCGCCCCGACACTGAGCCGACTGGAACCCGGTTGGAGGATTGTACGTATTGATCTCCATCCGGTCCTGCAGGCACCCCCGCCATGATGCACAAAGATTGCCAGATGGAATCGGGGTCATGAAATATCTGGGTCGACTTTCTCCAGAAGATCCGCTTTTTGCCTACCTGTGCGACATTATTTTCCCGCAGCTGATGTCAGGAAATGTCATTCATCATTTTCGGGTTTTTCAGTTTCCCGCTTCCAATGAGGTTTTCCTCTATGAAGAGAGCCACTCCCGGCAGAAAGTCATTGGCAAGTTTTTTCAGCGCCCCGGCAAGGATCCGCAGCATGCCTGGGATCGGGCCTGGAATGAATGGCAGAATTTACATTTTCTTCGCCAGATCGGCTTGAATCCAAGCCATTTTCAGATTCCCCGGGCTTTTGGAATTGCTCGGCATATCAACAGCTTGGTTATTGAAGAATATTGTCCTGGTCAATCGTTATCGAAAATTCTGGATCACTACCAGTCTGTCAAAAAAGACCATATACTCTATGAGCGTCTGACCGATCTCGCCTGGTTTCTAGCCAAGCTACATAACCATACCGCCGGTCCGGAAAGGGTTCAATTTAATGAGCAGTATGCATACTTTGATAAAATCATGGCCCGCCTCCAGCGTCGCCATCGGATAAGCGATGCCCAATTACGGGAAATCTATCATTATCGGGAGCACTGGCAGCACGATTCCTCCATGTGGTCTGATCAGGACGTGTTGATTCATGGAGACGCGACCCCATCCAATTTTTTATTTGCCGATCCCCGAAAAATCATTGCCATTGATCTCGAACGCATGAAGCGCGCAGATCGCGCCTACGATCTGGGTATGATTGCCGGAGAAATTCATCATCATTTCTTGCGAAATACCCATCATGCGGCGCAGGCAGAACCTTTTATCGGTCATTTTCTCTGGGAATACAGCACCCATTTCCCGGATCGGCAGGCCGCATTTGCGGCCATTACCCGCCGAGTGCCTTTTTATATGGGCATGACCCTGTTGCGCATTGCCCGTAATTCCTGGCTGGACTGGCGTTATAGTCAGGCCCTGGTTCATGCCGCTCTTTCAGTACTACGGAGGTAATCTCATTATGTCTATACGCGCTGTCTGTTTTGATCTGTATGGAACCCTGATCAATATAGAAACCAATGAAGATATGGAGGA
Organism: Acidithiobacillus marinus; assembly: GCF_002847505.1. Taxonomy (GTDB): domain Bacteria; phylum Pseudomonadota; class Gammaproteobacteria; order Acidithiobacillales; family Acidithiobacillaceae; genus Acidithiobacillus; species Acidithiobacillus marinus. The sequence goes on along the minus strand of NZ_MXAV01000036.1, from coordinate 110,183 downwards.
GATTTATCGGGGAATTTCCCATTATCTGACGTATCATCGGGTTTTCATGAATCGTCGGGAAGTACGCGAGCGTTATTTTGCCGTCATGAAAGAACGCAAGCGTCAATCGACTGAACGCTATCCGGAAATTGATGTGGAAGCCATCTGGCATACCATACTGATTCAGGAAAACAGCAAGCCGGTCAATGGTCGGGAAAAGCTCGCCAAAGAACTCGCACGCCTGCATCGCGGCATTTCCAGAACCCGCCTGGAGCGCTACGAAGGTGTCAAAAGAACCCTCAAAAGCCTGCAGGAGCACTATCAGCTGGCGCTCATTTCAGATGCCCAACGCTGCTTCGCCCTCCCTGAAATGCGCGCCCTGAATATCAAAAAGTATTTTGATATTCGCATTATTTCTGGAGATTACGGCTATCGCAAACCAGACTCTCGATTATTTCACATGGCCACCGAACAACTGGAAATAGCTCCGCATCAGGCGATTTACGTAGGTAATGATATGTATCGGGATATTTATGGCGCCCAGCAAGCCGGACTGAAAACCATTTTCATAGACTCCAATCAAGGCGCAAAGTCTTACAATGATATTCAACCTGACTATTTTGCGCGGGATTTTTATCAAGTGCTGGATGGCGTCGCCTTTCTCGCTCAGAAACACGTCGATGATTAAAGAAAATATTACGCAGATCGACGCCGCATGATAATTCCCAGCCCAAAGCCCAATGCAGCGAGAATAAATGTCAAAACCACGCCATACAACCAAGCATGTTGTTCGGCAAAACGGGCGATCCAGGCTTGAAACCCTACCTGCCTGACATCAATTTGCTCTTTATCCACAGCAACGATCTGTTGCTGCCGGACCAGATAGGTGGTCAATTGATAATGCCCTAAAGGCAAGGCCGCAGGTAACTGTATGCTGGCCGTAAATAATCCTTCCCGGATTTTCACGCCCGTCGGCACCACCCGATACTGCTGATGCCGCGTTTTCTGTTTCAGAAAGGCTTGCTGCCAAAGATGCAAGGACTCGGGCTGCGGCGCAAAGTGGGTATGGCTGAGCAGAGAAGAACGAGTCAGCCCCTGCTGTTGCAATACCATCTCGGGCAGTAGCTCCCGAACCGGCGCGGAGGATAGCCTCTGCCAAATGCCCGGGGCACCCGTGACCGTGACCTTGGCGCCATTCAGCCAGATAGGTCCGCTCCGAGTTTTTTTCTGCATGGCCTCGGTACTATCGGGTGAGCGCAGCACCACGATCACCTGCCCGGGCCCGGAGATAGCACCGTAAACCAAGACATTTTCCCCAGTAAATCCACTGGTCACCCGCACCTCTTGGATGTTGGTAGCCATTACCAGAGGAGACGTGGCCGCTTGCGCCAGCAGAGCAAAGCCGAGGGTCAGCCCAAGAATCAGCAGTCGCAGATACACCATCACACTACGCGCGCCATGCTGAAAATGTGGGCTGGGGTGATAAACAGCCCCAGGGCCATTTTGATAGCCACCCCCACAACGACCAGGGCCAGCACCAGACGCAGATGTTCGCCCTGCATATGCGCTCCGGCTCTTGCCCCGAACTGGGTGCCAAAAATAGCGCCCAAAACCAAAGCCAAAGCCAGATAGGGATCTACGGCATGATTCATTCCTGCCTGCAAAATCCCTACTTCTGCCGTCGTAAAGAGCAGCTGGAACAAGGAGGTTCCCACCACCACCTTGGTCGGCATTTTCAGCATATACAGCATGATGGGCACCATCACGAACCCCCCGCCGACGCCCATCAGCGCGGTCAGCAAGCCCACGCCGAAACCCAGCAGAATCGGGGTCAAAATGGACAGGCGTAATCCCGACACCGGAAAATCCATCTGTCCGGGCAGGCGCTGTAAAAACGATTTGTCCTTATTCCGGGACTTTTTAGGGGTTTCCGAACGCGGGCGGCGGAGGGCCAGCAACGATTCAATCAGCATGGAAGTCCCGATAAAGCCCAGCAGCACGACGTAGAGAAATGTCACCACCAAACTGAAGTGTCCGCCCGCCTCCAGAATCCGGGCGATGTGGACGCCCAGCAGTCCCCCCGTCCAGCTTCCCGCCAAAAGCACAAATGCCATGCGCATATCCACATTGCCCATGCGCCAGTGTGCATAACTACCGATGGCCGAACCGCCGACAATTTGTGCAGCCCCCGTACCTACGGCCACCAGCGGCGGCACTCCTATAAAAATCAGCAAGGGAGTAATCAGTATCCCCCCCCCACACCCGTCAAACCAGAAAGAAAACCCACTACCAGACCAAAGCTGACGATCAACCAGATATTCACGTCCATGTGGGCGATAGGCAGAAACACGTCCACTTAACGCACCCCCTTGTCCTGATCGGTATCACAGATCGGGGCACAGAGCTGGTCCAGATTCATATCCGGGGGGACCAGCAAAACCGGAACCGACAAAGTGAGGCTCAGCTTGGCACCCAGGCCTCCGAGCAGATGCGGTAAGCCCTTCGGCTTGCTTTCCGTACCGAAGCCGCGCTGACCCAGTACCACCATGCTGACCTCCGGATTACTCTGGACCAGTCGGGGAATCTCCTGCTCCGGAGCACCTTCCAGAAGAAAATATTCAGGCAGAGGAATACCGCAATGTTCAGCGATGCGTGCAGCCACTGCGCACAAATTACTTTCTGCCTCCAGGCGGGCTTCAGCCAGCAAGCGGTCCGTCAGCCCACTGGAGAACAAAGCAGCACCAAAACCCAGCGGATCACCAGGAATATGTAAAGCTGTCACCAACCCAAGGTGCATCCCCAACAATCGGGAGAACCGGGCAGCCACCGCAGCAGCCACCAGGGCATTTTGTGACCCGTCGATGGCGGTCAATATCACCTGATCGGACATAAACGACCTGCAATGTGGAAGGATTTCTGCAATATTAGAGGATGGCCCCAAAGCTGTCGAGGAGCGAGGATCTTGATTCTGCCAGAGACTGCCCCCACCTGCAGCCTGTCTATTGGATAAAGAACCGTTACGATACCTGATCATTCTGAAGGAGAAAACATGACCACCCACAAGGAAACCCTGCAATTTCAAACGGAAATCAATCAACTGCTGCACTTGATGATTCATTCTCTCTATTCCAACAAGGAAATTTTCCTGCGCGAGCTGATTTCCAATGCTTCTGATGCCTGCGACAAGCTGCGCTTTGAAGCCTTGGCCGATCCCAGTCTGATGGCCGGTGACAGCGAGTTGAACGTCAAGGTCGATTTCGATGCCGAAAATGGGACGCTGTCCATTCGTGACAATGGTATCGGTATGAATCGCGATGAGGTCATTGCCAATATCGGCACCATTGCCAAATCGGGTACCAAGGAATTTTTTGAACGTCTCAGCGGTGACCAAAGCAAGGATGCCAAGCTGATTGGCCAATTTGGCGTCGGCTTTTATTCCGCTTTCATCGTCGCCGATCGGGTAACGCTCAACACCCGCAGAGCAGGCATGGAAGCCGAACATGGGGTGCGCTGGGAGTCCGATGGCACAGGTGCCTACACCCTCGAAACGGTAGACCTGCCCGAGCGCGGCACTGAAATCGTCCTTCATCTGCGCGAAGAGGAACGTTCGGATTTTCTTAATGCCTGGCGCCTGCGCAGCATCATCAACAAGTACTCTGACCATGTTCCCCTTCCCATCCTGATGCGCAAAACCGGGGATGATCAGCAACCCGGCGACACCTGGGAAACCATCAACAAAGCCTCGGCGCTCTGGCAACGCGCCAAATCCGAAATCAGCGATGCCGAGTACAAGGAGTTCTATCAGTACGTCAGCCATGATTATGGCGAGCCTCTGGCCTGGGCCCACAACCGGGTGGAAGGCCGGCTGGAATATACGTCCTTGTTGTATATTCCCGGCAAGGCACCCTTTGATCTCTGGGAACCCAACCAAACCCACGGCATCAAGCTCTATGTGCAGCGGGTGTTCATCATGGATGACACCGAACACCAGATTCTTCCCCGCTACTTGCGTTTTGTGCGGGGCGTCATAGATTCCAGTGACCTACCCCTCAACGTATCCCGCGAAATTCTCCAGGGTAATCGCGTCATTGATCAAATGCGCTCGGGCTCGGTTAAGCGGGTTTTGGGTCTGCTGGAGGATATGGCAGTAAATGAGCCTGAAAAATATCAAAATTTCTGGAATGAATTCGGGCGCGCCCTCAAAGAAGGACCAGGAGAAGATTTTGCTAATCGCGAGCAAATTGCCAGGTTATTACGTTTCGCCAGTACCCACAGCGACAACGAAACCCAAAATGTTTCCCTGACAGATTATATCGGCCGGATGCCTGAAGGTCAGGATAAAATCTATTACATTACTGCCGATACTTTTATTGCCGCCAAAAACAGCCCCCAATTGGAATTGCTGCGAAAAAAAGGCATAGAAGTATTGCTGCTCAGTGATCGTGTGGATGAATGGCTGACCAGTCATTTGCAGGAGTTTGAAGGCAAGTCGCTGGCTTCTGTTGCCAAGGGCACTCTGGATTTGGGCAGCATCGAAACGGAAGAAGAACGCAAGTCTCAGGAAGAAATCGAAAAAACGGCCGAAGGCCTAGTTGAGCGCATAAAAAATGCGCTGGGAGATCGTGTCGAGGCGGTACGGGTCTCTCATCGTCTGACCAGCTCGCCGGCCTGCATTGTCCTGGGTGAAAGAGATATGGCCTTGTATATGCAGCAACTCCTCAAACAGGCTGGCCATGAGATTCCCAGTACCAAGCCGACCCTGGAAATCAACCCCGGTCACCCGATGCTGGCACGTATCGAACAAGAGGATGCCCGCTTTGCCGAGTGGTCTTCCCTACTGCTGGATCAGGCCATTCTGGCTGAGGGTGGCCAACTGGAAGACCCGGCCGGCTTTGTGGCTCGCCTTAACCAATTGATGCTGGCTCTGGCGGATCAATCCCACTGATAGATATTGTATTGCACACGGTATGACGCCCCCCTCTTGCTTGAAGAAGGGGGCTTTTTTGTGCACCCGTATGATCTGCAATCAATTAAGCCAGACTTTAGCGCAAAATAAATTATATCTGCATTTATCCAAAATAAAATAAATTGTAAGAATATGTAACATGGTTTCAATTTTTTACATTTTTATTGGTTGCTATCTTATAATAAGAGGTTTACGGTTCAGTAACTCAATGATGATGCTGAATTATTCATTATTAAATTAGAATTTTCTAATTATTTAGAACATCTACTGAGGAAATATATTCCTGTAAATATTCCGCTTTGAAAGCGTGAGGAGAAATGATGAAATTACGCAAAATAGCCATATTATCTGCAGTCAGTTTATTCATGTCCAGCGCAGCCTGGGCACAAACCAATCAGGTGCCCCAGGATCCCGCACACAATGCCCTGGATCCTCAAAGTCCTTTTGCTACCCTGTACCTGCCACAAAATGCCGCACCGGCTAATGATCAGGTCGGCCCGTCCGAGTGGACCCATGCGTATGGTAATCCTCAGCATAACGCTGGCTTTTCGGTAGCGACCAATGCACCCAGCTGGATTCGCGAGGGGGTTCGCTGGAATTTTCCTGAAGCCCGGGCTTGGCCGCTGAACGACAACCATCCTTATGGAGAAAAGGTGGATGGCATCAAGGAAGCCTTGCCGGTACAAACCCAGTTTTATGGTAATGCCCTGGGTGTTTCCGTGGTCAAGGGCGTCGTATATGCCGAAAGTGATGATATGTTTGCCTACGCCGTGAATGCCCGGACCGGCAAGTTGATCTGGCGCAGTAGCCCGGTAGCCAATACCCTTATGGGTAATCCATTGGTGGTTGGCAACAAGGTCTATCTCTCGGCAGGCAGCGTGTCTTTCAATTTTGCCAACGTCATGGAATATGCCAAACACCCCAAACAAGCAGGGCGCGGTAAGGATATCAGTTATAACGGTATTTTCTGTCTGGACCGCAAGGACGGACAACTGCTTTGGAGCTTCAAAACCCAGGGTGATGCCATGCCTACCCCGGCCTATGCCGCTCATTCCCTGTTTATCAGCACCGGCGACGGTAATATTTACCGTATACGCTCCTCGGATGGTAAAGCCATCTGGAAAACCCATGTAGGTGGTATCGCCAACATGTCCAGCCCGGTCGTCTGGAAGAATCATGTGTATGTCTCCATGTCGGTCATTCCCGGGCTGTATGCTTTGAACGTCAACAACGGTAAGGTGCTCTGGAAGGGTGAAATTCCTGGTGCCGTGAACACCGGTATGGGCGATGTTTCTCCGGCGGTGGATAACGGAATTGTGGTCATGGATACCGTGGCCAATACCAAAATAGTGAACGGTAAAGCGACCATGGAAACCCTGGTGCGCGCCTTTAACGCCAATACCGGAAAGGTTCTGTGGACAGACAACATGGGCCGGGGGCCCAAAATCCCGGCTTTCAAGGGTGGCGTACCCATGATTCATCACGGAATGGTGTATGTCGGTTCTCCCGTCACCTCCACTTATGAAGCCATAAATCTGCATACGGGCAAAGTCGCGTGGACCTGGCACGTACCCAATCCTGGCCCGGCAGGCGCAGGCCGTGGTGCACCGACCTATTATGAAAATATGCTTTATATTTCAACTGGCCCAGACATCTATGCGATTCAACCAAAAACCGGCCAATTGGTCCACGAATATCATGTAGGCGGTCGCTTTGGCATTGTAAACCCCACGATTGTCGGAGGGACCATGTACCTTGGAAACTCCTGGGACTGGATCAACGCCGTACCCGTCAAAGATGTCAACCCGCAATTCAACGCCCACAAGGCTTAAAGGAATTCTGAATGGCAACAACCATGAAATCTGCTGCTAGTGATCTTGCCAACCAGCATTCCTGGAGGATACTGGCTATCGGCATGCTCGCCGTGCGCTTTGTGCAAGGCTGGATTTACTGGGGTGGCGGTTCCCGTCGTTTTATTTACGGCACCCAAAAAATCAATCCCGCAGACCACTGGATGGCTTACAAGTTTCAGACCGCCATGCCGGGGGCCATTCTCGGTTTGAATCATCTGGTGGCTTTCGACAACTGGATGATGAAACGCAACCCGGCGCTGGAGCAAAAGGGCTGGTTCCGCTGGCTGGGTGGCAGCCTGCCCTTGCCCTTGTCCGATGGCGCTTTCAAAAAACTGGCCCTGACCCTGTTCTGGATTGCGGTTATTTTCATTGTTGCTACCTATTCCTATTATCGTGGCTCGGTGATCACCCCCTTCCACGGCGATCCTACCGGGGTAAAAGCCCATCATGTAAAAATGACGGACGTAAAGGTGTTGCCAGATGGTCGGGTAGATGTGCACATGTATATTGATGCGGGAACCGGGTCCGTTCCGGCTCACATCATTGCCATCCGCCTGCTGAATTATAATGGCAAGGTCGTGGAATCCTGGGATGGCAAACAGCTTTCCCGACTCAATCCCAAGGACATTCACAATGACTTTGCCTACCAGCAGTTCTCGCCCGATAAAATTCTCGGCCTGAAAGCTGGCCTGGGTGCCGAGGCCATGCTGCATCTACCGGTCAGCAGTTCCGGCTTCATCAACACCAGTTCCGGTCCTTATCAGTTGCAAGTATTGAACATCAATGGACAAAAGGCAGAGGTGACTGCTCAGATCGCCGCGCACTGAAACGTTTGACGACGGCCCTTCGGCGGGAGAGGATAGCTTCTTCTTTCGCCGAAGGGCTTTATTTATGCAACGCTGCGCCTGGGTACCTCTCGACAAGGCCGATTATGTGCTTTACCACGACCAGGAATGGGGGGTTCCCGCCCATGACGACCGCTATCTTTTCGAGATGCTCGTTCTGGAAGGCGCACAGGCCGGACTGAACTGGTACACCATCCTGAAAAAGCGCTCCGCTTACCGCGCGGCTTTTCACGACTTTGATTCAGTGGCCGTGGCGCAGATGAGCGATGAAACACTGGAAAACCTGCTGTGCAACCCGACGCTTATCCGCAATCGTCAGAAAATTTATTCTGCACGTAACAACGCCATGATCTTTTTGGATATTCAACAAGAATTCTCCACTTTTGACCATTACGTCTGGCAGTTTGTCGATGGTCAGCCTGTAGTCAATCGCCCCCGCAACATCCACGACACCCCCACCCAGAGCGCCATTTCATTGGCCCTGTCTAATGATCTGAAAAAACGTGGCATGGGCTTCGTTGGACCGACCATCATCTACGCCTACATGCAGGCTATTGGCATGGTCAACGATCACTGCATCGACTGTTTCAGATGTCTTTGAGCGCAGCGTAAAAAGGCTTGCATTTTTGCTTCTCCCGGTTTACTGTATTTATATACAGTAAACGTAAGGAGACATCATTATGTGCACAGCTCATTTGCAGATCTGGACCAAAACCTTGGGAATCATTGTGTTTGGGGCTTTCATTGGCATCTGGCTCGGCCATCAAAACCGGCATTATCAACCTGGCCCAGGCATCGTCATGGAATCCGTAGCGCTGCAACAAGCACATGGTTTAGCGACAAGAGCATCCGATGTTGCGCTGCCCTCCGATCAAGGCTCAAGTATGTAATATCGTGATAAACTGTTCGGGCAACGCTACCGCATAGCTATGCCGACAGCCACTTATCATCATTCAATATTTTATAGAGGCAGACCTTGGAACTGGATCATAAGGCCCGTGAGGCCATCGAAGATATTATCAATCGCCGGGAAGGTATCAATTCCATTCAGACACAGCTAAAAGAAGACATGAAAGCCGTGGCCGAATATCTGGCGGTCAAGCCTGCCCAAGTGGCTCGCCTGATCAGCCTGGTAGAACGGGAAAGAGCCAAAGGTGATGTTCTGGAAACCGAACGCGGCGTCATCAGCGCAGCGGAATCCATGATTCCTGTAGCAACTTCCGAACAGGCGACCTGATCTTTTAAAAAATACGGGCGGATTTTTACGCCCTTCCCCAGGTTCCGATCTGGGGAGCTTCTCTCCGCAAGCTTGCATCTTACAGAACAACGTTCAAATCACCCGCAAATTACGTTCATTCTGGAAAAATGCGCACAAAAACCCTGCGCGCACTCACAGCAAGGCATCATTATCCTGGCGCTTTTTTAACAGACTAGGCATATCTTCCAAAAACCATGCGCCCACAAAAGCCGCCAGACTGAAACTCGCAGCAATCAGAAAATCCGTACGCAAGGTCTGAACGATCATGGCGGCGTGCGCTGCGGACGAGGCCACTCCCGCCATCAATCCGGAAAAAACCGCACCAAAAGCAGCCACCCCCAAAGTGCCGCCCATGGAGCGAAACAGCGTGACAGTGGATGTGGCCACCCCCAGGTGGCGATGAGGAATAGCCAATTGAGCGGAAAGCACCAGCACCTGCATGGTCATTCCCAGCCCCAAGCCGAGCAGAACCAAAGCTCCGTCAATGTGCCACAGGGGTGTCTGTTCACCGAGTCGGGACAGCCAGGCCAGGGCAAGGGTAATCAACAAGGCACCCAGAATCGGAAACTCCCGATAGCGCTGTTTATGGCTGATCCGGCGCCCCGCCAGAATGGACATTGCCAACATGCCGATGAGCAGATACAACAATTCCAGACCGGACATGGTTGGTGAAAAATGGCGCACATCCTGAAGATAAATGGGCAGAAAGCTGATGGAACCCAACATGGCCACGCCCACAAAAAAAGACAGAGTAACACTCAGGGTAAAGGTCCGGAATCGAAAAAAGGCCAGTGGTAACAGGGGTTGTGGATGACGCTTTTCGAAAACGAAAAACCTGGTAAAGCTGCCCAAGCCCAAGACCAGCAGCAACCACAATGCCGGCGAATTCCAGGCCAGTACCGGGCCGGCCACACTGGCAAACAAGACCGTCGCACTCAATCCGGTAATCAGCAACACCGTACCCCACACGTCCATGATCCATTCAGCCGTGCTCACCGGTTTGGGAAAGGCCGCGCCAATAATAAACAATGAAAAAATGCCGATAGGCACATTGATGTAGAAAATCCATCGCCAACTCAAGGTTTCAACGATAAAACCTCCAAGAAAAGGGCCAATGAGCGTAGCCAGCCCAAAAGCAGCACCTACCAGTCCCTGATAGCGCCCTCTTTGGGTCACCGGGATAAAATCCGAAATGGAAGCAATGGCAGTGACCAGCAGCCCTCCCCCGCCAATGCCCTGCAATGCCCGAAACAGGATCAACTCATCAATATTTTGTGCGATCCCGGACAGCGCCGAGCCTGCCAGAAACAGCAATACCGCTGATTGCAGCAAATATTTGCGGCCCAGCAGATCACCGAGCTTGCCATAGACCGGCAAACAGACGGTGGATGTCAGTAAATACGCCGTCACAATCCAGGGTAATTTGGCCAATCCATGCAAATCCCGAGCGATGGTTGGCAACGCCGTAGAAACCACGGTCTGATCCATAGCCGCAAGAAAAATGGAAGACAAAATGGCCACGAACATCAGTCGCGCCGACCAATCTAGACGAAAATCCCTCTCGTCCTGAAGCATTACTGGATTTTGTTCAGACATGTCAGCGCAAGTTCTCCTTTACCGCAGGCTTCCAACCCTGCCACCAGGCCATCAACATGCCCATCAGCATCGGCCCGACAAAAATACCCAGAATGCCCAATACCGAAAGCCCTCCCAGCAACCCCATAAAAATCAGCATGAAAGGCATCCGGGAACGACCTCCAATCAATAATGGTTTCAGAAGGTTATCAGCCAACGTGGTGATGATATTACCCGCAATAAAAATAATCAGGGCCAGCAAGGGTTCATCAGCCGCCAACCAGGTCCACAAGGTGACTCCGGTAAAAACAGCGGACGCCCCGAAGGGAATCACGGAAAACACGCCGGAGACGGTGCCCCAGATCAAGGCATGAGGTATGCCGCAAGCGGCGTACAACGCCCAAAACAGCAAGGCTTCGAACAAACCGGTGATCACCACGCTCCAGAAAGTACCACGAAGAATATCCAATCCCCGCGCGATCACCGTCCAGACGTCCGCTCCTGCCAATCCGGTCACGCGTTCCGCCAACCCCTGCGCCAGGGTTTCTCCATGTAACAAGAAGAAAAACAGGAGCAGCAGCGCCAAGCTGGCATTGAGTGCCGTATCTTCAGCACCGCCCAGCACATTGAGGACCATTTGACCGTGGGCCAGTAAGGCGTCAGACCCCGCCAATACCTGAAACCCCTGAAAATGCGGATGCATCAGCGCAGTTTTCGCAGCGATTCCCGGCAAAAAAGCACCCAACCACTGCGTCGCCACATGCCACAAGTGGCGCAGTGGATCCAGCAGCAACTGCGGCAAATGGGTGCTCAGCCATTGGGGTAATGCCCAGTGCGATAACTCTTCTTGCGCAACCCAGGGTCCAAGAAGACGTAAACCGCGCAGCAATTCCAGAATGACAAACGCCATGGGTAACAAAATCATGCTCGCGGCGGTCACCGCAAAAAACAAGGCGCCTAAGGGCCGCCAGCGCCCTGGAATACGTACGACAAAAGGCCAAAACACCACAGCCAGGACCGCCGACCAGGCCAGCGCCGACCAAAAGTTTTGTAATATCCAGATAAGTGCAGCAGTAATGAGCAAAATCGGCAACCAACGCTGCACGGATCGAGAAGCCTCTGTCAAAATGAATCCCCGGGTGAATTGATCAGCCTATTATGCCTGAAACCAGGTGCAGGGTAGACAGAAAAAATTCCATTCGGTTTCGAGAAAAACCAGCCGCTTGTTGTTATAGGAGACCGTCATCTGCGTCATCACGAAGACTGTGCGGACTAGAGCAGTCGTTAGAAGACACGCCTTGCAGATCCCAACTGACATTTGGCGCGGCAAGCTCCAAAATAAGATTATCCAGTTCATCAGTAAAAGGTCCAAAGGAATGCACTCTTCTCAGAATAAAAGCCATGCCAGCCAAGAAAAACCGCAGAAAACACTCGGCGTTCTTACCCTCACCCTAATGACGGCAGCATTGTTCCTGACCTTGCGCAACATGCCCATGATGGCCGCCACAGGCTTGCAGATGGTCTTTTTCAATCTGGTAACGGTCTTTGCTTTTCTGATTCCCATCGCCCTGGTATCCGCCGAACTGGCTACGGCCTGGCCCAAGAACGGAGTATTCCATTGGGTCGAGGAAGCCTTCGGCACACGCTGGGGATTGAGCGCCGTGTGGTTGCAGTGGGTGCAGAGCCTGTTTGGCATCACCTCCATTCTCTCCTATGTGGCCGCCAGTCTCTCCTACGCCTTCGCGCCTGCCTTGGCACACAACCGCTACTTCATCGTTGCCGTGATCCTGGCCGTCTACTGGCTGGCCACTTTCGCTAATTTTCGTGGCACACGCGCCTCGGGACTGATTTCCAGCATCTGCCTGAGTGCCGGTGTGCTTCTGCCGAGTACCGTCTTGATCGGGCTGGCCGGACTCTATCTGGCACAAGGTGGGCCATTGCAGTTGAATCTTGCCTCGGTTCTGGGAAACTGGCTGCCATTGGCCCATTCTTCGCACTCGCTGGTGTTGTTCCTGAGCTTTATTTTTGGGGTGGTCGGCATTGAGGTTTCGGCCACGCATGCGCGGGAAGTGCGTAATGTGCGCCGTAATTATCCTATTGCGGTCTTCAGTGCCGCCATCCTCGGTTTTCTGATCACCCTGCTGGGCGGCCTGGCCGTAGCCGTGGTCATTCCCAAGTCACGACTCGACCTGGTTTCCGGGGCCGTGCAGGCCTTGCAGGGACTATTCGACACCTATGATCTGAGCCCGCTGCTCCCCCTTACCGCACTGCTGGTGGCGTTGGGGGCCGCCGGTCAGGTGAGCACCTGGGTAGTGGGACCCATCAAGGGGATCTGGGCAGCCGGGTGCAGCGGGAACCTGCCACCGGTACTCCAGGCAACCAACACCAGAGGTGTCCCGCGCAATCTGCTTGTGCTGCAGGCGCTGGCCATGAGCTTGGTTGCCCTGGTCTTTGTCCTCGCACCTTCGATCAACACTGCTTTTCTGCTTCTGACTTCGGCAGCGGTAGTGCTGTATTGTGCCATGTACCTCATGCTTTTTGCCGCTGCCATTCGCCTGCGCTACACCGAACCCGACACGCCACGCCCCTACCGGGTACCGGGTGGCCAGCGCTGGGGACTCTGGCTAGTGGCTGGCATTGGTTTTATCACCACCTTGGCTTGCCTTCTGATTGGCCTGCTCCCACCAGGTGCCGGTATCGATGAAATCTTCTACGCGCCCGGCATGCTCGCCGTTCTCGGCGTGATGCTTCTTCTGCCTTCATTACTGTATCGCTGGCGTCGACCGGAGTGGATGCAGGCGCCTAGAACATAGCCAGCCAAACCTAAACTGGGCATTTGCAACAGCGCGTTAAGATTGTTAATAACCCAGTTTCTGCGACATCGCGTGGGAATATCCTAAACTAACCGGTGGCAAACGGATTACGCTGACTCCGGAACAATTATTATCTGCCGCCTAGCTAGAAGGGATCATACAGTATCCCAAGTGGTGTTACTCACCAATAATGAGGGCGGGCACAGGGTACGTTTGACGGGAGCGGTAAACATTGAGGCGGAGAATGGATAATTTCACAGCCTACTGCACACATTACCAACAAAAAAGGCCTAGGAATGAACCTAGACCCTTGTCTTCTTTGGCTCCCCGGGACAGGCTCGAACTGCCGACCTAGTGATTAACAGTCACCCGCTCTACCGACTGAGCTACCGGGGAAAAGTGGGCGTATCCTAGCCTTCCCTAGAGGTGGCGTCAAGAACTGGCCGCAGGACTGGCGGCATAACCTGTCTGCAGCACTTGCCCACCCGAAACGCGATGCACACGGCTGCCACTGTACTGCTTCTCATATCGCGCGATTCGCGTTAGACTGCGCCACAAAAAATATTGCCCTACGCCGCTGCATCACTTTGTTGACATGATTACTCGGTGATCTAGCCTATGATGTTCCTGAAAAACCTGCCCACTGTACGCGAACCGCGATTATACATGGCACTGGAACGCACCTATCTAGGTTACTTTAAACTTTTGTTTGTTTCCATTGGTACCGGACTGGTATCCGAACGCCTCGCCGTTTTGTTTATAGCCTTGCACTATGCCAGGCTGGGGCATTTTTTTCATGAGCTTTTCAACGTATTAACCTGGCCCGCAATTGCGCTGATTTTTGTGGTAGGCTTTAACTTCATGTTCGATCTGAGACATATCGAAAAGGGACCCGCTGTGGCAGCAAAAGAGATTATTGACCCCCGGATTTACATGGCCGCCGAACGTACTTTTCTGGCATGGGTACGCACTGGTATCGGCCTGATTGCTTTTGGTTTTGTGATCGAAAAGTTCGATTTTTTTCTGGAACAGCTATCCATCATGCTACATACCAAACTGGTGATGGGTGAAGGCTTCTCAGGAATGGGCATTGTTTTCATTATTCTCGGGGTCACCAATCTGGTCATTGGCGGGGTCAATTTCATTCGCACCGTCAAGCGGGTTGATATGGGAGACTACCATGTCAACAAATTCTTGTATGGTTTATATGGTGTCATTCTTCTGGGGATTACTGTTGTTCTGGCGATCATGATCATCCGGGTCTCCTTGTAAGCCATCAAGAAACAGCCACCAAATCATCCTGATATGCCCAGTAACAGGCATGAAATGGATAGTTTTCCGATCCCTTGCGGCCATTCCTCCAAACCGGCAAGCGGCTGTCTGCGAGCATCTCCAGACAGCTTCGCACGCGCTCAGCATAAGGAGTGGCCGGGATTCCGGCATGGCCTCCCCAGGCAATGATGACCGCCGCACTCCCCGCTAGTGTCTGTTGGATAACTGCATCATTCTCGGGGCCGATCACATAAGTGTCCCCCTTCTCCCGTAACGCTTGACCAACCTCCTGACTATCGGTCCCTCTCAGGGCATACAGATTGAGGATATGCACGCCGCCACTTTCCGGAAAATTGCGCCAGACATATTCGCTGGCCGTGCGCACGGTTTTATCGGCTGCGCTTGCGCTGGCACTGGAAGGATTTTTCAAAAATACCGTGATCATCGGCCCCCGACGTTCCCTGAACGGTAAACTCAAGCCGTAGCGCCAAGTATGGCAGGGGGAAAAATCCGCCTGAATACCATCAATATCCACTGCCGGGGCATGTTGCACCGTACGCCCGATCCGCATCATGACTACTACCCCCGAAGTCTTCCATGCCAATTTTTCACATTACCAGCAGAAAGAGCGCTCCAGCAAATGCGTGCAGCCTTGCAACAGGCTGTTGCAACGCTTCAACATGCCAAACCGCTGCGGAAACAAGCCAGTATAAAATCCCATCGTTGCGAGACATTTTCACAAATACCATAAAACTCAAATTTTACATGATGTTATATATTGGCACAGTTTCTGCTAATAAACCGGCAAATACTTTGGGCTGTACGCATGCTCATAAAACTTGCAAGGAAACGGTCTATGAAAAGGAATATCTGGCGCTGCACCATGTTTTGCGGATCCCTTCTGTTTGCTGCGGCGGGGGGAACGGCCCTGGCGGCAACTCCCAGCCTGGTGAGCGTGCAAGCGGCTCCCGGCATTGGTCCAATGCTGGGAGGACGGATTATCCCGGCATTTACCGTGACCTTGCGCGCCCAGTTACCCGGCAGAGTCAAATTTGTAGCGGGTGAAGCTGGCATGCCCGTCATGCCGGGACAGCCGCTGGTGGCGCTGGATGATGATCAGTTGCTTGCCCAGAAAGCCCAGGCCATTGCCGCTTACCAAGCGGATGAAGTGGCGCTGCACAATGGTTATTCCCAGTATGGTTATCAACTGTATAGTTACAATCCGCCCTCCTTCATGAATCCCTTTACCTGGATGGGTGAGGGCTTCAAAGCCATGATGGGCAACAACCAGAATCCCTGGGCCACTTATCAGTCCAATCTGGAAAATCGCGCTGCCACAGCCATGAAAGCGCAAACTCAACTGGAGGCATCCGTCTGGAAAATCCGTCAGATTGAGGCGGAAATGAACAATTCGGTTTCCATTGCCCCCTTTCAAGGGGTGGTCCTCGAAAAGGAGGTGAATCCCGGCGATATCGTTCAGCCCGGTCAGCCGCTCATGGTGCTCGGTAGTGGTGGCCCCCGACAACTTCTGGTCAAGGTGCCGGAGAGTCTGGCAGGTAATCTGAATCCCGGAGAATCCCTGCAGGTGCATCTCGGGGACAACGCTGGCGAGGTGACGGGCAGAGTGGTCCAGGTGGCCCCCCAGGCCAATCCCCAAACCCATACGGTAGCCGTCAAGGTCCGCCTCCCGCAAAATGCCGCCATCGGGGTGGGCGCCTATGCGACCATCAGTCTGCCCAGCTATGGCAGTGCTGCCCAGGATGAACCCGCCATTCCCCGGAGCGCTCTGATACCGGGAGCCTCATTACCCTCTGTACTGGTCGATCAGCATGGGGTGACCGAAATGCATGTCCTGCGTCTGGGTGGACCGCTGGCTGATGGGCAGGTGCAGGTACTGGCCGGACTGCGCGTTGGCCAGATCATCGTCAATGACCCCCCCGCCGGCGTTGGTTCAGGTTACCAGCTCCAGACCAGTGCAACTTCCGGGGAGTAGGCGCCATGCATAACGGTTGCCAGACACCCGAGCCGGAACAGCCGCAAACTACGCACACCCGCAGTTTGGGAGTGGCAGGCTCCATTGCCAAGATTTTTGTCAGCTCGCCTTTGGCCCCATTACTGCTCATTGTGCTGATCGCGGCGGGCATTCTCGGCCTGATTTCTACCCCCAGAGCCTCCAATCCCCAAATTTCCGTGCCCATGATTGATATTTTTGTGGGTTATCCCGGCCATTCTCCTGCTGAAGTATCGCGCATGGTCAGTGACCCCCTGGAACGCATGATGAGTGAACTGCCCGGGGTGCGGCATGTATATTCGGTGTCCAATCGGGGCGAGTCCATGGTCACCGTGCGTTTTCAGGTGGGCAAACGGATGGGGCCATCGCTGGTGGAGGTCTATAACAAACTGGCCGCCAATATGAACCGGATTCCCCCGGGAGCTACCCATCCTTTGGTGCGGGCCAAAGGTATCAACAGTGTACCCTTCATGACCTTCACCCTCTGGTCCAAAGCAGTGGGGCCTGCCACCCTGAATGAAATCGCGCGGACCGCCCTGCAGCATCTGAAACAGGTGCCTGAGACCGGTGAGAGTTTCATTGTGCATGGTCCCCAGGAAGCCCTGACCGTCGACATTCATCCTGAACGTCTGGCCGCTTATGGAATCACGCCCCAGCAAGTGGCGCAAACCATAGAAGCATCCAACGCTCAGACCGAAACCGGGCAGACCGATGTGCAGAACATGCAGATGCGAGTGGTTACCGGACAGTTTCTGCGCACCCCGGCTGAAGTGCGCAATCTGGTGGTGGGTGTTTATGACGGGGAACCTGTGTATTTGTTTCAGGTGGCTCAGGTGCGCCTCGGCCCCAGTGATCCCCATAGTCTGGTGACCTACTATCAAAAAGTCGGCAAAAACCAGCCTGAAGTAAATGGCGCTCCTGCGGTCACCATCGCCCTGGCCAAAATTGCCGGCAGTAATGGCGTTACGGTGGCCCATGCCCTGATTCAGAAAATGCACAGCCTCGAAGGGACGGTCATTCCCGGCAATGTGCATGTCAGCATCACTCGCGATAACGGCAAAAAAGCCAATGCCAAGGTGGATTCCCTGCTTTTCAAGCTGTTTGTCGCCACCGCAGCAGTCACCCTGCTGATCTTGCTGGCACTGGGCTGGCGAGCCGCCGCTGTCGTGGTCATCACCATTCCCCTGATTTTGCTGATTACGGTGTTTTCGGCCTGGTTATTGGGCATTACCATCAACCGTGTCAGTCTCTTCGGCTTGATTTTCTCCATTGGTATTCTGGTGGATGACTCCATCGTCATCGTCGAGAACGTTTACAGGCGCTGGTTACAGGAGGGAAGCACCTCCACGGAAACTCTCATTGATGCCGTCCGCGAAGTAGGTAATCCCACTATTCTGGCGACCTTTACCGTGATTGCCGCGCTGTTGCCCATGGGGTTTGTGGGGGGGATGATGGGACCTTACATGGCGCCCATCCCCGTCCTCGGTTCGGTAGCCATGCTGTTCTCCCTGTTCACCGCCTTTGCCCTGGCGCCCTGGTTGATACTGCGCTTCAAACCCAGCCTGAAAAGTCTGGAACGGATGCACCGCAGCGAACATCGCCAGGCCGCCTGGTTACACAAATTTTATCAGAACACCCTGATCCCGCTGATTCGTCGCAAGTTTTACGGGCGCCTGTTTCTGGGTGGGATCGTCGTGGCCTTTTTTGCGAGCCTTGCCCTGTTTCTGATCGAGTGGGTGCCTTTCACCATGCTCCCCCACGGCAACTCCAGCGCCTTCAATGTCGTCATTAACATGCCGGCCGGTACGGCCATGCCCGTGACCGCCAATGTCACCGCCGAAGTAGTGCAAAGCTTGCAGGGAATGAAAGATGTCCAGGCCTTACAAAGTTATGTGGGCACGCCAGAACCTTATGATTTCAATGGCATGGTCCGTCACTACTATTTACGCGATAAACCCTGGCAGGCCATGATCCATGTGCAGTTGCTGAGCAAGGCCGAACGCAGTGCTTCCAGTGCGGCACTGGCGGTCGTCGCCCGGCAGCGGATCATGTCCATCGCCATGCAACATCAGGCGCATATCCAGGTAGTGCAGAGCCCGCCGGGGCCACCAGTGCTGGCCCCCGTCGTTGCCGAAGTCTATGGACCTTCGGCGGCCATCCGCGATGCGGTCACCCGGCATGTCACCCAGGTATTCCAGCAGACAGAGAACCTGACGGAGGTGGATAACACCCTCGAAGCCCCACACGATTACTGGCATTTTCATCTGAATGCCATCAAGGCGGGCATGGCGGGGGTACGCCCCAGTGCTCTTAATGCCACCCTGGCGATGACGCTGGGCGGCTACAAGCTGGGTAACTTCACCCCTTACGGTCAGAATCTGGCCGTACCCGCCGTGCTCCAGGCGCCTCTGGCCCTGCGCAGTAACGTCTATAGTTTAGCGGCATTGCCGGTACCCTCGGTGAGTTACGGCGCCGTTCCCCTTTACACCCTCGGCCATTTTGATCGTCGTCCCGCTGAACAACCCATTTACCAGCAGGATCTCAAACCGGTGGAATATGTGACGGCCGGCTGCAAAGGGCGCCTGGATGCGCCGCTGTACGGCATGCTGGAAGTCGAAAATGCCCTGACCAGTTATGTCGCACCCGATGGGCATCCCCTAGGGATCGACTGGATCAGCATTCCCTCGGGTACCCATGCCACCATCAAATGGGGTGGTGCCTGGACCGTCACTTACAAGACCTTCCGGGATATGGGGATTGCCTTTGCGGTGGCCATCATCCTCATCTATATGCTGGTGGTCTGGGAATTCGGTAATTTTGTCATTCCCGCCATCATCATGGTGCCTATCCCCCTCACCCTGATCGGGATTTTGCCCGGCCACTGGCTGTTTGGCGCGAGCTTTACGGCCACCTCCATGATCGGCTTCATCGCCCTCGCGGGCATCATCGTGCGCAACTCCATTCTGCTGGTGGATTATTCCCAGCAACGGGTGGCCGAAGGCATGCCAGTCATGGACGCCCTGATTGAGGCCTGTGCAACCCGCACCCGCCCCATTGTCATTACGGCGCTGGCATTAATGCTGGGTTCTGCAGAAATCATCACTTCGCCGATTTTTCGGGGCATGGGCATTTCCCTGCTCTTCGGGGTCATGGTTTCTACCGTTCTCACCCTGCTGGTTATTCCCCTGGGCTGCGTGAGCGGGCGTGCGGCCTTCTGTCCGGCGGGCATGGATCTGGGCGACGCCCCCAATGGTACCGGCGCAGCACTTTTTCCTTTTGCCCCGGAACATCTCCAGGTGTCCCTGACTCCCAGAGAAAGCCTGACGCGCAGCGATATTCCAGCAAGCACCCCGGCGCAGGACACAAAGCGGCAAGATGCGGGTCCACTGCGCATGACCCTGGATATGATCGGACAGGATATTCGCGCTTTTTTCCTAGCCATTCGCAAAATCCTGGCGGCTTTATGGGGACAACTCTGGGCCTGGTTACTACAACGACCAGCCACCCACAACCCTCCTGAATGGCCCGATCCCCATAGCCCTTCTGGCCCCATCAACCCGAATCCAGGCCCGACTGGTCGTCCGCCAGAGCCTGTCAAACCGACGGCCTCGCAGGCGGAAAGCGCCAGCCAGTCCGACGACGGCCGTCAAGCCCCCAATGTCGCGCAGGTACCGGATGCAAAAGCAACGCAACCAGCCTCACGAAACAAAGGGCGTGGCATTCATTTACGGTCACCCAGTTCCCCATCAAAAAAGGAGGATTAATACCATGACGCGCCCTCAATCCCGCGCACCGCGCAGCCGCAAACATTTGTTCTGGCTGGGTGTGGCAGTGTGTACAGCAGTGGGTATGCAGGCCCAGGCCTTGGCAGCGGTAGATACGCCCTACTCTATCCCCAGTCCCTATGCCAACAACCCTGGCATGGCCGGTAATACAAGCTCTGACTGGTCCGCTGATTCCACCTACGCCGAATGGCATGGTTACGCGCCGCATGACATGCCCAACCCACCCGCAGCCAGCAACAACTGGCACCGGCCGCAAACACCCATGCCCACAGCAACATTCAACGAAGTCGCAGACTGGGTACCCCCTCCACCCGGACCTTATCCCAACGGATCCCATGAAGGGGGCATGGATGCCACAGCGCCATCTTCCATGGGCGCTCCTCAAGGCGGATACATGCCCGCCTATCCAGCAGCCCCAGGTGAGGGCGAAGCAAATTACGGATCCATGCGACCTGCACCTTACGGCGGTCCCGCCATGCCTGGACAGAGCGCCGCCGGTCCGGCTTATGGTCCCCCGGCATACGCAGCGGGTCCTTACGCCCAGCCACCCCAATATTATGGTCCGGGACCGGGGTATGAAGCCCCCGGCACGCCAATGAAAGGCGCAGGCTATCCTCCTCCTGTAGGTTATCCACAGGGGCCCTACCATGGACCATTCCCATCCTATGGCAGACCCGACTTCGGGCCCATGGGTCCCATGCCCTACCCGGGCGCCAACAGGCCCTGGCAGAACGCTACCAGGCCTGCTTATGCCGCGCCTCATCCAAATGTGCCGGCTTACGGCCAACCCGCCTATGGACCACCGCCATCCTTCGCCCGGCCACCCCAATATGGTCCGGGACCCGATGATGGCGCTTACGGTAATACCATGAACGGCAGAGGATACCCGCCCATGGAATACCCGCAGGGACCCCATGATGGACCGCCCCCGGCGTATGGCCAGTCAAACTATGGACCCATGCCACCTGCGCCCTATCCGGGCGCCAACAGGCCCTGGCAAAACGGCCCCAGGCCCGATTTTGGCGCGCCTGCATACGGACCTTCACCTTATGGACCGCATCCCGAAGCCCGACCACCGCAGTTTTATGGTCCGCAACCTAGTTATGGCTACCCATAACCAGGCAGACAGGGACAACGGTCCTCCTGAAAAAGCAAGGAGAATGCAATGCAAACAGCAAAATGGTTAAAGGCAGCCATTCTATCTGCCGCCCTTGGAAGCTTATCTGTACCCGTTGCGGCCTATGCCTGGGGGCCCTGGGGGGGCGGAGAAATGCCCTGGTCAGGCTGGCAGAACGCCATGCCCTGGAGTGGCTATTCCAATCCGTGGCAGGGCGATTCCGGACCATGGTCCGGTTATGGTGGCCCATGGCAGGGTAGGAGCGGTCCCTGGAGTATGGGCAGTTTTCATATGACCTTTCCGCATTGGGGACCCATGAATTTCAATGGCAGCCCTTTCGGGGGATATGGTCGCCCCTGGTCAGGCTATGGCGGCATGCCCTGGGGCGGTGGCGGTATGCCCTGGGGTGGTGGCGGTATGCCCTGGAGTGGTGGTGGCATGCCTTGGGGTGGTGGCGGTATGCCCTGGGGTGGTGGCGGTATGCCCTGGGGCGGTGGTGGCATGCCCTGGAGTCCTATGTCCTCCATGAATCCCATGTCGCCGATGGGTCCCATGAGCCCTTGGAGTACCTGGTAAGTCATTTCAATGGGATATGGTTTCAGTGGCGTCCACTGAATGGGTAGTGACGCAGTTTTGCAAAGGAGTCTGTACGATGAAAATAAAATATTTCGCAAAAGCGGCCAGTCTTGCAGCAGCCTTGGGATGTGCCGGATTCATGATGGCTTCACCCGCCTATGCCTGGGGTTGGGGACCTTGGAATGAGATGCCCTGGAGTAGTTATAGCAATCCTTTCTGGGGAAATAGCGGACCATTCAGCGGTTATGGCGGCCCCTTTACCGGAAACAGCGGTCCCTGGGATATGGGGAGCATGAGCTTTCATGGTCCCCATGGAGGTCCCATGCAGTTCAACAGTGGCCATTGGGGCGCTTACGGCCAGCCTTACCGTGGCTATTACGGTGGAGGCTATGGTGGTGAACCCGACAACGGTTATGCTTACCCACCAGCACCGCAGGCTTATCCTCCCGCAACAGCCAGTTATCCTGCATACGGCAATTACCCTGAGGAAAACCCTGACGGCTATTACGCGCCGCCCCAGGCAACCCCCTATACCGACAATCAGCAGCAGTATGCACCTCCTCCAGGACCTTATCGTCCCGGTTATGGATATCCATGATGCAGAAATGACCATGGGCTGCGCGCGCGTGCGCAGCCCACTTTCTTTCGACCTGAACATCTAAATAAATGCTGCATACAGGTGCCAAAAGAGGCCAGCCATGAAACAAATATTGGGTAAAATCATTGGGTTTATTATTCTGGTAGTCCTGGTTCTGATCGTCATAGCTGCCATTCAGTATCCCCAGCTCTGGCGCCATGACTGGCAGAATACGCGCCAGTACACCGAGCAAAAATGGCTGGCGATGCACCAATGGTGGGAAAACCAGGAAAGCACGCCGCCTTCCACGCAGTCCACACATCCGCCAGCGGTGCCGGTGACATCGGCAGCTGTCCCGGCAAAACCGGATATAGCCACACATCCAGTCCCCGTGGCAGCGCCTGCAAAAGTCCGTTTTCCCAAAAATCTCACCCAGTCTCAGTACGCCTTGTTGATGGCCGCGCGCCAGGCGTTTTGGAACCACAATGTGAAAGCCGCTATCGCCGATTACCATGCGCTCATCGCACAACTTCCTGAAGTTCCTGAACTTTATGGAGAATTGGGGAATATTTACTATCAGACAGGCCATCCTTTGTCGGCTGGCAAGGCTTATACCGGCGCTGCCAGGAGCTTGATCGCTGCACATCAATATCCCTCTGCCGCTGCACTATTACCCCTGATCAGTTCCCTGGACCCGAATCAGGCCACCCTCATCCGCCAGGCCCTGGCGCGTTAATCCTTAAGGAGTATGGAACCATGAGTGACATTCGAGAAGAGCCGCATTTGCATGACGAAAATGCCGTTGTCAGTCCGGCCGAAGGCAGCACCGAAACCATCGTAGAAACCGAAACTCCCGCAGCACATGTGGATACAGAATCGTTACACACCGGCAGCGAGCAGTCCCACCAGGCTGCTGAATCCAGCACCAGCACCAGCACCACTGCAGATGCCGATGCGGCAGCTAGGGCGGCGGCGGCGGCTGCTGCAGCCGCTGCCGCAGCCGCGAGCAGTTCCAGTTACAGTAGTTATTCTCCCCCTCCACCACCACCCGCCCAAAAGAAGGGGGGAATCAGCCGTTTTGTCGGATACCCCCTGATCATTTTGATTTTGCTGATCATCATTGTCATTTTGTTCATTTGGGCCATAACCGCCAATGAACCCAGCAAAACTGCCGCAGCGCCTACCCAGCCCGCGCAGAAAGTCCTGCATGTCACCAGTGCTCCCAGCATTGCCGCCATCACGCATAACAACAAGCCCCTGACCCCCGATCAGACCAAGCTACTCATGCAGGCACGCGGTGCTTTCTGGCATCATGACTACACCGGCGCCATCGCCGACTACCATCACCTGATCCAGGAAGCCCCTGATTCTCCTGCCGCTTATGGAGAACTGGGCAATGTTCTGTATATGACCGGGCACTATCATCAGGCCGGTAACGCCTATGGCCAGGCGGCCATGCAGCTGATTCATGCAGGACGCTATGCCGATGGCGCGGCGCTGATTCCTATTCTTGGTCGGCTGGATCCGGCAGAAGCGCAAAAAGTGCAGGAAGCGCTTTCTCACGCCCCGGAAGCGGAAACCGGGATGCCTCCGGCTTGAAGCAAGCAGTAGTAAAGCATGCCCTGTTTACAGCGAAAAGCGCTGAATAAACCGGGCACGATGTAATTTAAGACCCCATTTTCTCATCAGGAGTCCAAACAACATGGCGGAACAATCGACTACGGAGTCATCCTCGCAGCCTCAGCATCATATTGCCGGCCTTTCGGACCGCCAGCTCAGACTGATTGTTTATGCAGCCCTGGTCGCCTTTCTGGTGCTGGCGGCCTATGAGTTTTATCTGGCCGTGGAAATGTCCCATGATCTGCATGAGATGACCGTGCAGTTCCAGAAAATGAGTCCCAATATTCAGCGCAACATGGACAGCATGTCCCGAAACATGACGCAAATGACTCATTCCACCAACTATATGGCGCGGGCCACCGGGCAGATGCAGGCTGAGTTCTGGAGCCTGAACCGCAACATCACTCCACCTTTTTCCTTTCTCAGTGGCATGTTGCCCTTCAATCATAATGACCCTACTTACGGACCCCGGGCTCCCCTACCCCCTCCCCGCCAGGAAGCCTATGATGGGGTAGCACCAGGATATAATCCGCAATATCAAAGTGGCTATCCGTACCAGGGGAATGCCTATGGCAACCAGTAACCCCGAGAGCGCGGTGCTAGCCCAGGAGAAAACAATGGCATCGCTGAGCACCGAACTGGAAACCCTCTGTGAAGTCTTGCCCGAATTACTGGACTCCATGGATGCAGGGATTTTGTTGACAGATATTCAGGGAAAAATTGAATTCTGCAACGCCGCCGCTAAGTCCTTACTGGAGGTTCCAAGCCTTGAGCACCTGCGCAGCATCCCGGGGGGCAGCGTGCAAAAAGAACTGGTCCGGGCCGCTATTGCTGCCGGACAGGACGACGCCGTCAGTCGCCCGCAAACAGGCTGTATTCGTTGGGATCATTTGCTGCCGGTCAGTGAAGGCGACCATAAAACTCTCCAGATCAGAACCCGTCTGGTCGAACGCAAGCAACATAAACGGCGCATTTTTTTCATCGAAGATGTTTCCGAGCTGCGTCATGCCGAGCGGATTCTGGGTGGCACCCGCAGTGTGGGTTTTATTACCGATGATCCGCATATGCGCGATGCCCTCGAATTGATAGAGCAGGTCGCAGCCACTGATGCCAGC
Organism: Acidithiobacillus marinus; assembly: GCF_002847505.1. Classification (GTDB taxonomy): domain Bacteria; phylum Pseudomonadota; class Gammaproteobacteria; order Acidithiobacillales; family Acidithiobacillaceae; genus Acidithiobacillus; species Acidithiobacillus marinus. The sequence continues at coordinate 84,821 of NZ_MXAV01000036.1, read as the reverse complement.
GTCATCTTTCAGGGAGAATCCGGATCGGGAAAGGGGCTGATGGTCCGCTTGCTCCACCAACAAAGTCATCGCGCCAAAAAAGCCCTGATCGAAGTGAATTGCGCCGCCATTCCCGACAATTTATTTGAAGCCGAGTTTTTCGGCTCTGTCAAAGGCGCCTTTACAGGCGCCGTCACTGATCGGATCGGCCGCTTTGCAGCGGCGGATGGCGGCACCCTCTTTCTGGATGAAGTCAGCGAGTTACCTAAACATCATCAAGCCAAACTCCTGAAGGTATTGGAAGACATGCGCTTTGAGCCGGTGGGCAGCACCAAAACCCAGCAAGTGGATGTGCGGGTGGTGGCAGCCAGCAATCGTAATCTCAAGGAACTGGTAGAAAATGGTGATTTTCGCAGTGACCTGTTCTATCGCCTGAATGTGATCCCCATCCGGATTCCGGCTCTGCGTGAACGACCTTCTGACATCATGCTGCTGGCCGAACACTTCCTGAAAATCACTGCCGGGGGTCACAAGAAAAAACTCGGTTCCGCAGCAAAACATCTGTTGCTCGATTATCCCTGGCCGGGAAATGTTCGGGAACTGCGCAATGTCATGGAATACGTGGCTATTTGCAGTGCCGGACCGGAAATCAGTGACAGTGACTTTTCCAAGGATTTTCTCGACAGAATGCATTCGGGCTCAGCGACCAGCTCCACTGCTGCGGACCATGAAAGCGACGCCGGTTATGGCCGCGATAAACTTTTACAACTACTTGATAAACATGGTGGCAATCGTGCTGCTGCCGCGCGCGAACTCGGCATTGATCGTGTCACCCTGTGGCGGCATCTGTCCCGCTTGGGCATTTCCGGAAAAGACAGCCATAGCCACCTGGGCAATTAACACATATCAGGGCTTCTGAAGCATACAGAAGCCCTGATATTACGTCTTGATATGTATTAAATTTTCGACATAGCCGAAAAACTTTTCACAAAGGGTCCCGCCATACGCGGATCTTTGAGCATGCTGGCATAATCCCCCACCTTGAATTTGATTTTTCCGGTCGTAAAGGCCATTCCCAGACCGGTCATTCCCGGTGATTTTTCGATCCACTTCAGCCATTGCGGATGCTGGGCCCGAATATCCCAATTGAGGGGCTGGTCCGTATAAACCCCAGAAGCGGTTGCCTTGCCGTTTTGTACCACCAGAAACGCTCTGGGCTTATCTTCTTCAGGGTAGCCATAACCTATGACTGAATTAAAGCCAATCTGAGCCAGTGCACCAGAAAGTTCCGGATCCTTGTTCCATTCTTCTGCAAAACGGGCCATCCATGCGGGTGAAAACAAATCTGCCATTTTTAACTCTCCATTTTTATCATCAAACACCAGCGCAACAGGTGCGCACAAAACGCAAAGTTATAATGCATATTTCATACCAAAATTTAAGTTGCTGATAACTACAGAATTTCAATGAAAAGAAAAAATGACACATGCAACATTCATTTAAAATGATGATGCATAATCATCAGCCTAAGCTCAGCAGACAGAAACAGCTGTTGCAAGCCCTTTTGCAACATATCCCCAGTTCGCCTTCAATTTTCTCCGCGCCTCCAAGTGTTGCAATGAGCGTTGCCCACATTTGTCCTGCAACAATCTATTTCAGATTGAAAAAACATCAACTTTTATGATTTACGTTGCATGCACCCTATTTGTCCAGATAAAGGTTATCTAAAAAAACAAAAGGTTAAAACGTGGCACATAGTATGCTTATACAGTCTTGGAATCCGCTTCATCCTCAGTCGCGCCTTTCAAAGGCTTCCGACAAAAGAAGCGGGTATTTTTTGAAAGACAAAAGGAGTATGTGATGCAGCACTCATCAAAATTCGCACGGGCTGTACGTTCGCTGACCATCGCAGCCGGCATCGGCGCCGCAGGGATGCTCATCGCAGCCCCTGCATACGCTTGGGGTCCCTGGGGTGGCGATATGCCCTGGTCCGGTTATAGTGGTCCGATGAACGGAAACAGCGGCCCCTTCAGTGGCTATGGCGGCCCCATGCAAGGTTCCAATGGTCCCTGGGATATGGGTGGGATGAGCTTCAATGGTCCACGCGGCGGTCCCATGAACATGAACAGCGGCCCCTATGGTGGATACGGCCAGCCTTACCGGGGCGAGTATCAAGGGGGTGGCAGTTATGGTTATTATCCGCAACCATCTTACAGGCAGCCCTACTACGGACCAAGTCAGGGCTATGCGCGTTATCCGACACCCCAACCAGGCTATGCCTATCCCAGGCCCAACCAGGGACAGTACCCGCAGCAGATGCGTCCCAGCATGCCCCCACCACCCATGGGCCCTTATCAGTCACCCTACGGGTATTCCCCTTATGGATACGGCCGCTAGATCAAGCATCAGGTCCGCCCGGGAACCCTTATGGGTTCTCACCCAGAACGGCATGGGGCACTGATGCGTCTGGTCATAGCATCCATGAAAGGCGGGTCCGGCAAGAGCACGGTCAGTTTCAATCTGGCCGTGTGGCTGGCCTATCGGGTTCCTGTAAAACTGTATGATCTGGACCCACAGGGGACTTTGCTGGACGTTTGTCATGATCGCCAAGACCTGCAGATTCATCCCGCGCTTACTGTGGCTACTGGTCTGGACAAGGCCACAGACGCCCGCTACCAGGTGATGGACTGTAGCTATTCTGAGTTAACCGGTTTTCGCCGCGCATTGTCAGCTGCAGATGCCATCCTGATGCCCGTCGGCCCCAGTCAGGCGGATATCTGGTCAGCCCAGCGTTTTCTGGAGGTCTGCCGGCAATGGTCGGCGCCCCCGGTCAGGGCATTCATCAATCGTGCTGACACCCATCATGCCATCCGCGAAAGTGATGAAGCGGAAGCCATGCTCGCAGAGTTACCCGGCCTCCAGCCTTTGGGTCTGCGTCTCGGACAACGCACGGCCTTTCGTCGCTCTCTCAGCGAAGCCCAAGCCGTATTCGAACTGGATGCCCGCAGTAAGGCCAGCCATGAACTGGAAAAACTGGCAGCTGCACTCTATCCGGAACTATGCAGGCATTTTGCTGACTGAATCATGTTATTTTCCGAATCTAACCTCAATTATGGAGGCGCACCTATCATGCATCATTCCTCCCCCAATTCTTGGCTCAGACGACCTCTTTTCAAGGCGGCAGCACTGATGACCTGTCTTTTTGCGGGAACCGGACTGCAACTGTTGACGAGCGGAGCCCATCTCCGGATTTCGTCTTGTAGCATCATTGCCAACGCGGCCGCCGCAGTACCCGAAAAACCTACCCATGCGGGAGTGCCCAAGTCTTATCCTCCGCACAAGAACATCAAGGCGCCTCCGGCCCTGTCCATGCCCAAACCAGCTTCGACCAAAACCTTGAGCAAGGCGGAAACCAAGCTTCTGTTACAGGCACGGGCGGCCTACTGGCGACGGGACGCCCCGAAAGCCATTGCCGATTACCAGAAGTTGCTCAAGGAAGCGCCCGATCATCCTGGAATTTATGGGGAATTGGGCAATGTATACTACATGACTGGAAGGTATCCAGAAGCCGCTATTGCCTACGGTAGCGCCGCTCGCACCATGATTCGTCTGGGGCACTTTGACGAAGCCTATGTCCTGTTGCCACTTATCGGCTCTCTGAATCCCCGCGAAGCCGCCGCTATTGACCATCATCTGCAGGTACAAAGCAAGGCTGCGGCCCGAAAGGCCACTGCAGCCCCCCACAAGGGGACCACGCCTGTACCACCATCCCCTGCCCCGCATTGAAAAGCAGGGCACCAGCCCCTTATCATCCCGGTTAGTTTTCACCTGCCGAGGATGATGCCGTGCAAGAACTCACCCTGATCCGACCTGACGACTGGCATCTGCATCTGCGCGACGGAGCGACCATGGCCTCGGTGCTGCCCGACACTGCCCGACGCTTCGCCCGAGCTATTGTCATGCCCAACCTGAAACCGCCGGTCACCACGGTGGAGCTGGCCAGCGCCTATCGGGACCGGATACTGGCAGCACTGGAAAAAGACGGCATTTTCCAGCCGCTCATGACCCTTTATCTGACGGATAATACGACGGTGAGTGAAATCGAAGCAGCCAAAAACAGCGGCTTCATCCAAGCGGTGAAATATTATCCTGCAGGAGCCACCACCCACTCAGAAAATGGAGTTACGGACCTCAAACGGGTGTACAAGGTGCTCGAAGCCATGCAAAAGCACGACCTGCCCCTCCTTCTGCACGGCGAAGTCACTGATCCTGAGGTGGATGTTTTTGATCGCGAGGCCGTATTTATCGAGCGTCATCTCCAGCCTTTGATCCGGGATTTTCCAGGCCTGCGCATGGTGCTGGAACACATCACCACCCGCACCGCCGCCCAGTTTGTGGCCGAGGCCGGGCCACAGCTTGCCGCAACCATTACCGCCCACCATCTGCTGCTCAATCGCAATGCGCTCTTTGCGGGGGGTATCCGGCCTCATCATTACTGCCTGCCCATCCTTAAGCGAGAAACCCATCGCCAGGCCCTGGTGCAAGCAGCTACCAGCGGTAATCCCCGCTATTTTCTCGGCACCGACAGCGCCCCGCATCCCCGTCAGGACAAGGAATCGGCCTGCGGCTGTGCCGGTATTTATACGGCTCACGCCGCCATTGAACTGTATGCCGAAGTATTTGCAGCAGCAGACGCCCTGGACCGCCTGGAAGCCTTTGCCAGCTTTCACGGCCCGGACTTCTACCGACTTCCCCGCAACCAGGACAGCATCATCCTGGAAAAAACCTCTTGGACCGTAGAAGAAAGCTTAGACTGCGGAAAAGATGCCTTGATCCCGCTGCGCGCTGGACAGACCGTTCACTGGCGGATTAAAGAAACGCAGAGAGCCCGGTAACTGCTAACCCTACCTGAATCCCTCCAGAGACGTTATACCTTTACTTGCTCCTTGCTATGCGGCTTGACATCATCCCATATAGGGATAACATCAGGCCATGCACATTATTTCCCGCACCAAAATACTGCAGGCCCAGCGTGACTTCACAGATTGCAGCGGGGCTTTGGAGCAGTGGTATCGACTGACGAAGCGGGTGCAGTGGCAGAATTTTGCGGAAGTGAAAGCCTGCTTTCCTGCGGTGGACAAGGTGGGCGACAAATATGTGTTCGACGTGGGTGGCAACAAGCTCCGGCTGATTGCCGCCATTCATTTCAACACCGGGAAAGTGTTTGTACGGGCGGTGATGACGCACAAGGCTTATGATAGAGGAGACTGGAAATGAATAATGCACAACTGGATTCGGCATTGGCACATTGGTCTTATGTTGCGCCGCTACTGACCCCGCCCACAAACGATGCGGAATATCAGGCGTTGGTGAAATCGCTGGATATCATTCTGGACGCGGGAGGTGCGGATGAATCCCACCCCTTGGCGAGCCTGGCCGCTATGGTCGGGGATTTGATGGAAGCTTATGAGTCCGGGCACTATCCCTTGCCGGAGGCCATGACAGCGACGGAAGCCTTGGCGTTTCTGATGGCGCAGCATGGCTTACGCCAATGTGACATACCGGAAGTAGGCAATCAGGCCAAGGTGTCGGAAGTGCTTGCAGGAAAACGAAGCATCAATTTACGGCAGGCGGTAGCACTGGCAAAACGGTTCAGTGTGGGAATCGAAGTGTTTGCGGGTTGAACCCCCTATATAACACAAGCCGTTCAAAATATGGTTGCTGTAATCCGGCGCTTTCTGGGCGTTTCATGGGGTGCGGGATGAGCGGTAAGATCATGGGATTGTTGGGCGTCACCTTTTTGGCGGTGATTGGCACGGCGGTGGTGGTGGTGGCCATTGACTGGTGGGGAAAGCATCACCCGAAAAAGGATAAAGGGCCTGCACACCACAAGGGTAGAATGTAGATTGTAGATATTCGTTGTTAAGCAGGGCTCCGTCAAGCTCGCCAGATATAGTAGCAGAGGTTTTCGCCACTGATTTTAATGGTGGTTTGAAGGGGCTATAGTTGGTGGAAATGCGGCATTTTCAGGCGATTTTGGGTGCAGAATCGTGAATGGGGTGGCTGACGGACGCAGCTCGCCCTCCGGAGCTATTCTCGGATAGGTAAACCCCGTGGTGGCGCCTCAGTATCCGAGTTGGCGGAGCGTTTTGTGCGCGCTGGCGGCGAAATCCCGGCACGCTTTGGCGATATTCTTGACGCCAGTGAGACGCATAATGCTCATGGCCAGTTCGCGCAAGGTCGCCATCATATGGGGACCGTTCTGGGTACGGACTTGGGAGAGGTCCTCGTGGAAAGTCACATCGCGGACATGATGGTTCCGGTTTTCAATTTCCCAGTGACCACGGGCCAAGCCCAACAGATTTTCGGGCGTGGCACGATCCGGGGTCAGGCTGGTGAGTCCGAAGGCATAATCATCCCGAATCGTGCCCTCTTTGCTGTTGATGGTGGAGCGTTGGATCAGGAAAGCTTGTCCGACATGCGGAAAATGGAGGCCGGTTGCCCGGGTGGCGACGATGATTTTGCGGTATTCAAAGCGGCCATGCCCGACCTCTGTGGTTTCAGCGTTGAGGGGGAAAATCGCCCCAAGGGAGGCACGTCAGACGGTCGCGGAGTTTTCGTTGATTGCCTTTGACGGCGGTGAAGAGATAATCGGCTTTCTTGTCTTCGACGAGGAAGCGGGCGGTCTCCCGCTGGGTATGCAGGGCATCGGCGGTGACGACCTTGCCCGCGATGTTGACGTCCTGGAGCAGGTTGCGCAGTTCTGGAATTTCGTTGGTTTTCCGGGCGATTTCTTTTTGCGCGATGGTGGCCCCCTGTCCATGCAGGAACGCGCTGAGCAGATGCACCTGAGCGCCGTCTGCGCGTGCGGCCCCTTTGAGGACTTTGCCATCGACGGCCACCGCTTCAAAGCCCGCCGTACCCAGTAGCCAGGCGCCGATCGCCGCATCCAGCGCCTCCACATCGGCCCCTTGCAAGACGCGCCGGATGGTCGGTTCGGAGGGGGCGAGGTAGCGCTTGGTTTTGGGATCGAATCGGGCGCGGATGCGCTTCAATTGAGCCTGGGTCAAGCGACCGCCCCACTCGGCGATGGCGGCATAACTTTCGGCCCGCGTCAGGACAGCGGCCACGGCCACCGTCAGGATGGCCGGGAGGGGATGCTGCTTGCCTAGTTTGCTGCGGGTATCGGGAAGGCGGAAAAAGATTTGGCGCAAGCCTTCCATTTGCGCGTCGCTCAACGTCACGGTTTGCATGGGGGTATGGGTCCATTCGAGTTGGGGCTGCGGCTGGGCCAACCAGGCCCGCGCCTGTGGATGGAGAGGAAAGAGCAGAAGACGTTTAGGTTGGCCGTGGTGGACATAGCCACCACCGGGACGGCGGGCGAAGCCCTTGGTTCCGCCGACATCCACCCAGTTGGCGGCCCGGTAGCAGGCACCGGTAAAACGGGGGGATTCCACAAAGGTCTCAGCCAGCACGATGGGATGCCCATAGACGGATTGCCAGTCCGCAGAGAGCCTGTGCAGGTTCAGCGCCAGAATACGGGACGCCAGATTCGGGAAGGATTCTCCGGGCAGGATCAGAAAACGGGCATTGTTGGCGATGAGATGCAAGCGCTGGCGGCGCAAGATCCAGGACCAGCCGATCCACCGATCCCGCGCCTGGCATTGAAAAGCGGCGGCATGCCAGCCCAGTAACGCTACCCAGCGACCATCGAGCGTAGCCACATAGCGCAGGTTACGGCCCGCCAAGGTGCGAAAGCCCCGGTAGTGATACGTTTGCATCAGCGTATTCCAGCGTTCCCGCTCCGTGGGCAGGATGGGTCGCACCTGAACACGGTGCAGGCTGGCTTGCTGGTTTTCGGTGAGAGTTGGGACTTCCATGCGGCAAAAGTTACCGCATTCATCCTGAGAAGTCCAGAAAAACCCTTTGTGCTACTCCATCAGCAGCTTAGATGGAAGGTTGACAGGGCCCTGCGTTGTTAAGAGAAATGGTGAGCAAAATGCACAATCCGGCGCATCCAGGTGAGGTACTGCGGGAGTGGTTGCCGGAGGACATGACGGTCACACAAGCGGCCAAAGATTTGCGGGTCAGTCGGTTGACGCTCTCCAAGCTGCTGAATGGACGCGTCGGGGTAACGGCGAATATGGCACTGCGCTTGTCTACGTGGTTGGGTACGTCACCGGGGTTCTGGCTGGACATGCAGACCCAGTGGGAACTTTGGCAGGCCGAACAGTTGCCGCGCCCGGATATTGCGCCACTGGCGCGGGCAGCACGATAGGGTGGTGGAACAGATGGCCCAGCTAAAAACTTCTCAGCACTGTGGCGCTTTTTGGTAGAGGAGTGTCTGGCGATGTATATTCAGGACATTCCGGTTTCCGGCAAAAACAAGGGCATGTAAATATAGATAATCCCTTCATTTGGGTTTTGGAAACTATCGGTAACTTGCTAACACAACTGTGTTATTACACGTCTCTCTGTAGCTTGCGTAATCTTCTATTGATTGCCGGTTTCACGTCCTTGCTTGCCGGGTTATCGCTGGGATTGTTACCACTCACCTTGTTCGGGGGAGCTTCTTTTCTTTTGGGCGTTGTCGGTCATATTGTCCATATCAGACAGTGACAAATCTGGACAAAGCACCACAGCCACTTGCGCCGTTGGAAAAACACGTGAGGGCCGGAGCCATGTGAGCATAGATGGCAGCCCCCGAGTCCCACACGTTTACACCGCGCTTAGGAGCCCTTTGCATCGGAGTCCGGGATGGCTCAGGATTTATCTGCCGCTAATGATATGGATATAGCAACATGTCTAGTCTTGCAAGCGTCGTTCTATAGCGATCAATGCGCTTAATAGCTTTGAGGATGTGAGCAAGATAGTCAGGAACTCGAAGACCCTTGCTCATATTGGCACTGACTCAGCCAGAACCAGGGCACGGAACTTGTCTGGTAGAGCCTTGGGGGTCAATACATCCACTGGCACGCCCAATAAATGTTGCAGTTCGACCTGAATGGCGGCCACATCCATCAGGGTTGTTTCCGGTGTCGGGTCCACAAGGATATCCAGGTCGCTATTGTCATTGCCTTGGCCGCGCAATACGGAGCCAAAAATGCGCGGATTACTGGCGCGATGAGATACGACTATATGGTGTACCGCAGCGCGCTTCGAATCCAAGGCTTCAGAAGGCTTCACGTCTGCTTTCCTTTATCAAAATAATCAAAAATCATGGTAAAACTCCACATCATGGAAGACAACCACACCACACCCTGCTTTTCATGGATAAAACTGCTTCACCTGCAGGTCTTTCACACAGTTAAAGTGCTTAACATTGGCGCTCAACAAGGTTAAATTTTCTTCGACAGCAGTAGCTACGATAAGCGCATCAGCTACCCCAATAGAATTTGATAGAGCGTATTCTTCAACATAGATGGAGGCTCTGTGACCAATGTTTTCAGTTAAGGGAAGCATTGCAAATCTGAAGTCTTTCAAAAACGACTTTATTCCGCGATCTTCTTGCTTGTTTCTGGAGCCTTGCAGTAGCTCCATATAGGTAATTATGGAGATCATTCTGCTTTCTACAGCATCCACAGCCAGTGCGGCTTTAACGTGAAAGAACCCGATCTCCAGGCGAGCGGTAGCCTGGCGTGACGCGAAAAGCCGGAGGCGTCTAGATTGGTGAGTACAGGGTACGCGGATTCATCCCATTCAGCGCAATAGTAGCTGGACATGGGTGCGGCTGATGGGGGCTATTAGCATTGAGGCGGAGAATGGATGATAGGAGCGTTAAAAATCGATGAAAAAAACACAAAACGCTAGGCAGATAACCAAAGAACTGAACAAATAAGTTGCAGTAATAAATTTTGATTGATTGGATACATCAGTGTCGAGTATTCTTCTCCATGAAAAATAGTACAAAACAAACATGATTAAAAATTCCATCAAGGACGTGTTATACCAAAAGAAAACCATACCTTGGAGAATCATGGCAGAAATGGTAAGCACCGGTAATGCCACTCTGGTAAATATCGGAAGTTTCAAAAACGCGATATATTGAGCTTCAAGTGATTTCATCATATATTTTCTTTAATGTTACTAAAGGGCCGTATATCAAAACGTCTTCGCCCTCTTTCTTCACTTCAACAACGGTGGTAACCCCACCATATTTGGTTAATTTTTGCAAAAAACGATGCCCGAGCGGAAAAATCTTAATTAAAATACCGTCTGGGTATTTGGGCATCCCAAGCGGGATGAATAAAGTATCTTCATCGTTTTTTAATTCTATTTTATAGCCCCAAGCAAACCCGTAAAAACGTCGCTCCTGCGCCCATAAAACAGCTAGTTCGGCAATCACCTCTTCAACATTGCGTACAGCATAATGGAAATTATGCTGTCGTATAATAATCTGTGTAGGTGGATATTTTTGTAAAACCACAAACCCACCCATAAAACCGCCAATCGCAAGGAATGGAACCATCGCGCAATGATACGCTCCGATGTACCAATACAAAAAAACATAGAGCGATAAAACAAATAGCGAAATCGCACCATATATCAGAACAAAAAGAAGAGTTATTCTCAAAGAGTAAAAAGCCTTGATTTCATAGTCTGGCAAACTATCTTCTGGATGCATTATTTTTGGCCTCAAAAAATGGTTTTATATGACCCTCTTCTTTTGTCAAGTCCATAATATACACCAGTGAAGTTACAACCATAAGAAAAAACCCAAATACCTCCCCAATCAAATCTTGATCCATATTCCAAAACATTGTACATCCATATATAAAAATTGCTGACAAATACAGAATGGTCAAACCTATCGAAGAGGAATATCTATCACCATAAATACGGCTTTTCACTACTCTCCTTTTTGAAAGAAACAAAAGAGAGACTGCCGACGCAAACATCCCAAAAGCATACACAACAAAAAAGTTTCCACTGCCATTCTCAAGCTGAAGAATGAGCATGATTAAACAAAAACCAAATAAAAATATAGGCACAACTATTTGAAAAGCAATGGGATGTTTTATTTTATTCATTTCTTAATCACCTCGGAAAATCCCAAAATGAATGTTTAAGTTCATTTATAAAATGTCTTACGGTGATGCTGCCGAATGAAATGACCGTTGCGGCAAATAGATGGATCATGCCCTATGACATGCTGCTTCATCGACATTCTCATAACTACCCTAACTCATCAGAAAGCTTAAATAAAGTATAGCACTCCAATCCTATGCAAGGTCAATCGGGATGTGGGCGCCCCCTCCAGCACATCCCAATCAAATATGTCGACAAAATAATATAGATAGTTGTGCGTAGACCCGATTGATTTTGGCGGCAGGGCACCTGTGCTCTATAGCACACCTATGTCGCGCATGGGCCGTGGAGGAATGGTGAATAGTTGAATGGCACGGCTATTTGCACATTATTGCACACATCGCAACAAAAAAGCGTGTTGAGGGTACGAATGCGGTCCTGGTGGATTATCAGGACTATCATTAGGAGGATTGCAAAGATGAGCAGAATGCACAATCCGGCGCATCCGGGTGATGTGTTGCGGGAATGGTTGCCGGAGGATATGACGGCGACACAGGCAGCCAAGGATTTGCGGGTGAGTCGGTTGACACTCTCCAAACTGCTGAATGGACATGCCGGGGTGACGGCGAATCTGGCATTGCGCTTGGCTGCATGGTTGGATACGTCACCGGAGTTCTGGCTGGCGATGCAGACCCAGTGGGAACTCTGGCAGGCCGAACAGTTGCCCCGTCCCGACATTACACCACTGGCGCGGATGGCGCGGTAGCATGGCCTCATGCAGCATAGAGAAAATAAGTTGTGTGTGAATTTATAACTTATTGTTTTATTTGGTGCTGGCGAGAGGAATCGAACCCCCGACCCACTGATTACAAATCAGTAGCTCTACCGACTGAGCTACGCCAGCTTGGAATCTGCATAAAAACAACAAGTATTATTATATCGCGATACCGCTTCTAGTGGCAACGCACTGAATAGAGCGTTTGAGAAGTTTCTCACGCATTCTCTTCAGTTCGCGATTGCAGATCCGGAGGTGCCTCGTGGTGACGGTGCAAGCCAATCCAGAGCAAAGCACCTGGCAAGCTGGTCAGGATCATATTAAAGCCCAGCAACAGGGACAAAGCCAGGGCCTGATCGTGGCCCATGTGCAAGTATCCCAGGTAAAACACCATCAGGCCCTCACGCAATCCCCAACCAGCAAAAGAAATCGGCAGGGCCAGAAACAGGCTGATCACCGGCCAGACCACCCACAGCGCAACGGCATCGGGTGATTCACCCAGTGCATGGGCCATAATCCAAAACGTCAGAATGGACACACACTGAATCACGAATGACAAAAACACCGTGGTACCCAATGCGAGGCGATGGCGTAGCAAGGCCCCCATTCCGAGACGAATATCATGGAGTTTATCGCCCAGCTTACCGGATATTCTTTCGAGAAAATTAAGAAATGGGCTTAAAATCAGAAAGACAATGAGCACGTAAGCCAGCAGCAAAATGCCAATGGTCCAACCCATTTGGGGGAGCAATCCCACCCGCGAGCCGCCGACTACATAAGCCAGTGCCGCAATGACAATCAGCGCGCCCATACCCATGAAGCGATCCCCGAACACCGCCGCCAGCGCCAGTGGCATGGACCCGGCCTGATGGCGGGTGTACCAGGCGCGAATCACATCTCCAGAAACCGCCCCCGGAAGCACCTGATTAAAATAGGCTCCCACCCAGTTGAGGCGGAGCAACCAGAGCATGGGCGCGCTACGCTCCATGGCCTGCAAAATAATGCGCCAGCGGATGACCGATACTGACAAATTCAAGGCGTAGGAGGCCATGGCCGCCACAAACCACCATGGGCGTATCTCGGCAAAACGCTGGCTGAGGGCCTGCCAGTTGGTCTGGTGCAAAAGCCAGAACAGGACGCCTGCAGTAAAAACAATTTGCAGCAGCAGTTGCCAACGGGTGTGGATTTTTTTTCGGGACATGCCTGTCTTTAAAATATGATCTTAGCGGCGGACTCTAAGCGAGACCGGCAAGCGCTGCAAGTTCTCGAAGAAACAATGCCACCTTGTCGAGACTTTCCTGATATTCCGCATCCACCCGGGAATCAGCCACAATCCCCCCACCCGCCCAGAAACGCAGCTCGCCCTGGCTCGTTGTCATGGTACGAATAGCAATATTCATATCCATTTTCCCCGTTCGGTCGATATAACCGATGCTCCCGCAATAAAGACCGCGCGTAGCTGGCTCCAGTTCGGCGATAATTTCCATGGCCCGGCGTTTCGGCGCCCCGGTAATGGAACCGCCCGGAAAACAGGCCGCCAATGCCTGCAATGGATCCAGACCAGTAAGCAATTGCGCTTCGACGACACTCACCAGATGATGCACCTGCGCATTGGATTCCAGGCTACAGAGCTGGGTCACCCGAACAGAACCGATTTCTGCCACCTTTCCCAGATCGTTGCGCAACAAATCCACAATCATCACATTTTCCGCACGGTCCTTGGCGCTGCCCAACAATTCGGCAGCAAATTGCGCATCTTGCAAGACATCGGTCCCACGGGGCCACGTCCCCTTGATGGGACGCACCTGCATGTGCCCATGCTGCACCTGCAGCAAACGCTCCGGTGAAAAACTCAGGACTGATCCCCAGGGAAAATGCAGATAAGCGGAAAATGCGGCGGGATTCATGGCGCGCAAATGCCGATATAAATGCCAGGATGACCCGCTATAGACCGCCGTAAATGGTTGCGCGAGATTAATTTGATAACAATCTCCCGCCCGAATATAAGCTTCTACCCGCTGAAAAGCAGCCGCATACTGTGCTGCAGACCATAGTGTCTGCACTGGCCCCCGCACCCGAAAATCCGGTACTGGCGCGGCTGCTTCGGCTGCTGACAGACGCAACTCCCACTGTTTGCGCACCCCAGCCATTTGCTTGGCCGGAGCAAACACCCAGGCCCGCTGCAACAGATGATCGACAATCAAGGCACTGTCATAAACGCCAAAGGCTGCTTCTGGCCAGAGAGACTCATCTGCAATGTCCATCCCTCGCTCTGACAGGGCAAAATCATAGCCAAGATAACCCAACACACCACCGGAAAAAGGGAGATCTGGGCAGGGACACTCCGCGTCCAATGCCAGCCCGTCGAGCGCTTCGCGTAAAACCTCCCATAAGGAGATGGTCGCGGCTTGCGCCTCGCGCTTTTCATCAGCCACCCAGACTTGACCATGAAGCTGCCATATTCGGCGGCGGGGTTCTGTGACCAGGATACTGTAACGCCCCTGCCCCGGTGTCAGCGTACTACTGTCGAGCCACTGCGACCAGGAAGTTTCCGCCAGGCCCGCAAAAACGGCGGCAAGATCATCTGGATACGCCACATCCACACATAGCGGAGGAGAGATTGTCATCAGTTTAACCATGATCCTGAGCCATTATCATGTCGTAGCATAGGGGATGCTGAGCACTTTGCCCAAGGCCTCCAGCGCCCGTAAGCAATGATCAGACGATGATCTCTCTTGACCGCCGACCGATCGGTCGGTATTGTCTGGTGTCTGCTCAGGAACAGGAATCGGTCATGCGCACCAAACATTCTGCCTCGTCTTTTTCGTTGCTTGTTGCCACCTGTCTGTTGAGCAGCCCTGCCTGGGCTGAGAATCTGATTGACGCCTATCAACAGGCTTACCATACCGACCCGGTTCTGGCTCAGGCCCGCGCCGAACTCAGCGCACAAATGCAGGACAAACCCCTCGCTCGTGCGGCCCTCTTACCCCATGTTGGCGTCGGCGCAGCGGTTGGCTTCAATACCGCCAACATCACCGGATTTGGCGATGTATCCATCAACCGTGGCTATCTCTCAGATAGTTACAGTGTCAACATCACTCAATCCGTATTCAACGGTCAGGCCTGGACTGCCCTTAAACAGGCCGACAGCCGCATCCAGGCCAGTGCCGCCGCCTTGACTTATACTGAACAGCAACTCGCGCTGCAAGTAGCCAAAGCCTACTTCGGCGTACTGGAGGCCCAGGCTCAGGAACAGGTAGCGCAAAAGCAGAAGTCCCTCTTGGAAAGCATCTACAAACAAACCGAAGCCACTCTGAAAATCGGCACCGGTGACATCATTGCCGTGCGTGAAGCAAAAGCACGGGTAGATGCTGCCGAAGCAGATGTCATCAAGGCCAGCAATGGCGTCGCAGTGGCGAAAAAACAATTGCAAAGTCTGACCCACGCGCCTGTCACGCAACTGGAACCCCTGGGTCATTATCGGGCCCTGGGTCCGCAACCTGATAACATGCAAAGCTGGGTAAACAGTGCCATCCAGGATCAGCCTCTGATGCACCAGGCGCAAGCCCAACTCCATACCGCCCAGCAACAGGTGCAATATCAACAACGGGCACGTTGGCCGGTGGTTAACCTGCAAGGGGTTGCCCAGCACGCTTTGGGCAATCCTTTCCCTGGTCTGGTCATGAACCAGGCCGGAGTCAGCCTGAATCTTTCTGTACCGCTTTATGAAGGTGGCGGGATCTCTTCATCCGTACAAAAAGCTCAGGCGCAAAGCGTGGCCAGCGTCGATCATGTGGCCAACATTCGCGATGAAGTAACCCTGAACACCCAAACCGCCTTTCTCAATCTGAAAGACAGCGTGGCCCAACTGAAGGCGGCCAAGGAAACCGTGGATTCCGCTCAAATATCCCTGGAAGGTACCCGCAAGGGCTATGAGGTCGGCACCCGCTCCATTATCGACCTGCTGCACACCGCCACAGATTATGTGCGCGCCGAACAGGACTACAACGTCGCCTTTTATAACCAGATCATTGCCAGAGTCCAGCTCAAGGCGGCTTCTGGGCAAATCAACATGGCAGATCTTGCCGCCATCAATGCCCTGCTGAAAAAGACTGCCTGATTTTCCCGGGCTTTTCCGCCGGGGTGGTGCCTAGCCTCCTACCATCCCGACGGGTAAAAAACAGACACCCATCCGCTGACAACTTCAGGCTCCGGTCAGCACCCCCATTACCGCCGCCTCGTCGTACACCTTGCTATCCACTTTGCAGTAGACCGCGCCTTCATCCTTAAATACTGCCACTTCGGCAATACCCGGCAGCTCCAGCAAGCGCTTTTCCAGATTACTCTGGCGCTCAGCGGCTTCGGTCAGCGTAAATACCCGGGTGGCCAGATAACGTGGGCGTTGCATGGTGATGGCCACGACCAACCATAAGGCGTAAATAATGGCTACCGCCCAGAAAATGGTGCTGTAATCACGCGCCCCTGGAATATAAAGCAGCCCCCCCAGCAAGCCCCCGCAAAATGCGCCGAGAAATTCGGAGGTAGTGTACACCCCAGTGGCTGTTCCCTTGGCACCGGGATGGCAGAACTTCGCCACCAAAGAAGGCAGACTGGCTTCCAACACATTGAAGCCCATGAAAAACAGGAAAAGTGCCACGGCAATCAACCAGATATTATGGGCCGACAGCGCCATGAGAATGACCGAAACCAGCAAGATCGCAATGGCGATGATGAAGACTTCCTTGAGTTTCCGCTTGGCCTCTCCAACGATGATCATGGGCAACATGGCCACAAATGAAAGCAACATGACGGGCAGGTAGAGCATCCACTGATCACTCAGACTCAGTAATGGATGCCGGGGATCAATCAGCACCAGGGGCAGGACTACGAATATAGCGGTCAGCCCGGTGTGCAGGGAAAAAATCCCGAAATCCAGACGCAACAAACTGGGATCGCGCAGCACATCCCCCAGCATGGCCGGGCTCATTTCTGCATCGCGATGAAAGCGGTTAGGAACCGCCGGAATGACCAGATAGAGCACACCGATAGCAGCGAGAGACAGTACCGCCGTCAGCCAGAATATGCCACTGACCCCGATCCAGTGGGCCAGAGGCGCGGAAAGAATCAGGGAGATACTGAAACTGATGCCGATGGTAATCCCAATGATGGCCATCGCCTTGGTCCAGCGTTCCTCCCGCACCAGATCAGCCGTCAGCGCGATAATGGCCGCGGCCACCGCGCCCGCTCCCTGGACAATCCGGCCAATCAGCAACCATTCGATGCTGGTCGCCGTTGCGGCAATGGCACTACCGATAGCAAAAATCAGCAAGCCTACGGCAATGACTGGCTTGCGTCCCCACTTGTCAGAAAGCTTGCCAAAGGGAATCTGAAAAAATGCCTGGGTCAAACCATAGGCACCCAGCGCAATACCAATCAGAACCGGATGATCCATGGCGCCCCTGAGTCCGTGGGCATAGACGGAAAACACCGGTAGCACCAGAAACAGGCCCAACAAACGCAGGCCAAATATACCGGCCAGGGAAAATACGGCACGGCGCTCCTTTTGATTCAATGCGGCTTCAGGATTTTTCATATAAACTCCTTGCTTATGGTTTACCGGACGCATCGTCCATGTGTAATTTTTCCTGCACAACATAATGATTTTCAGGAATATCCAACCCTTTTTTGAAGAGTGGATAGGTGTATATACTTTGTTCCAGAAAGACTCGACGGAGCGCGAAAGCAGTCAGCGCCGTGACCATGGCAGGCAATAAAATATGGTAATTATTGGTCAGCTCAACGACCATCACCGGGGCACTGATCAAGGCCCCGGTAGTGGCGCCCACCATCCCCGCCATGCCACACATGGCAAAAAGCGGCACACTGCCGTGCCAACCCAACAGAGCATCCGCCAGATATCCTGCGCCAGCGCCAATAGCTGCACCTATAAACAGTGAAGGGGAAAATATTCCTCCCGAACCTCCGGTGCCAATAGTCAAGCTGGTGGCGATTCCTTTCAGGATCAACAACAAAATCAAAAAACCAACCAGGTGCAATTGACCGGTCAGTATCTCCGATATGGCAAAATAACTCCCCCCGATCAGATAATAATGGCCGGTAAACAGAAATAATCCATAAAGCATCAGACCCACCAGCAACATGCCACTCATATGCCGCAAATAAGGGTTGGGAAAATATTGTTTGCTGATTTGTCCTGTCCAGGTCAGCATCTGGATAAAAAGAAAGCTCGCTAACCCTGTCATAATTCCCAGAAGCGCAAATACGGGCAAGGTGAGGCTTCCTGAAATCGTTTTGGTGGACACGTATGCCAAGAGATGAAAATTGCCAAGCCCGAGTTCCGTAATCCAGGTCGCAGAAATGGTCGCCACCAACGTGGAAAGCACGGTCCAGGGTCGCCAATCAGGCACAATCACTTCCATGGCGAAAAACCAGCCACCCAGGGGGGCATTAAATACGGCTGCAATACCCGCTCCCACTCCACAGCCTACCAGATGAATACGCCGCTTATCCGACATGGGCAACAAGTGACCCATGAAGGCACCAATAGCCGCACCAAATTGCATGGCAGGCCCTTCCCGCCCGGCCGAGCCGCCCGAACCCAGAGTCAGTGCCGTGGCCACGGGCCGCAACAAAGCCACAATGGGGCGCATACGTCCGCCGTCTGTATGAACGGCATCCATCACCTGACTGACGCCGGCCCCTTCCACCTCAGCAGCCACCCGTTGCACCAGAATGGTAACCAGCAAGGCACCCAAAACGGGCACCAGAATCAGCCAGGGCCCCCAGGGCGCAGGCACCGAGGGCAGATGTTCGTTATAATAAAAGCTCCAGTGACCCTGAAAAAAAAGATTGTGGAGCAAGGCGATCAGATAATGAAACAGCAGGGCTCCCGCGCCAGTGAATAATCCGACAAAGGCCCCCAGAATGATCAACCCCGGACTTTCCTCAGCCGGTGACAGTTCCCGGTGTAATGAGTGGCGCAGGTTTGCCCAGGACCATTTCATGCGCAAAACTGCAATCGGTTATCATTCATAGCGGGTTCCGCTCCGGACGCAGCAATACCTGGGGCAGAGAGGCATAAATAAGAATATCTTCGACGGTTACTACCGCCACCACGTCCTCATGATGCTCCGGGGGGTCCTGCTTGCAGAGCAGCGCGGTTTCGCAGGCGCAGGCCCTTAGTCTTGCTACCAGATCGTAGAGCTGACTGTCTTCTGTCACCGCCACCCAGTCGGTACTGGCCAGATCCCGCAAGGGCACCGCACGGATTTCCCGACGCAAAATTTCTGCCACCCGATGGGCTGGAATCACCGCCAACGGCATCGTCCCTTCAATGATGAGCACATGGGGGAGCTCCCGGCGATGCAGGAGAATTTTCTGCAGGTCTTCCAGTGTGCGCTCACCACGCAGACGAACCATGGGGGTTTCGATGAGTTGGGCTGCCGGACGCATGAGATAAAGGTTACTATGCCGGGCTTCAGGGATGAAATGTCCGCGCCGGATCAGTTTACGGGTATAAATACTCTCGCGGGTCACCAGTCTGCGTACCCCGAAAGCCAGACCGGACACCACGATCAACGGTATAATGATGTGATAATCATTGGTCATTTCAAAAATCATGACGGCACCAGTTACTGCGGCACCGGTTGACGCTCCCACCATTCCCGCCATGCCCAGGGCTGCGCCCACCGCCATGCCCATTTGATACCCCGGAATCCATTGCGTGACCAACGCCGCAAATGCGCCTCCCAGAACAGCGCCGACAAAGAGCGAAGGCGAAAATACCCCTCCGGAACCTCCTGAGCCCAGAGTCACCGAAAAGGAAAACACCTTCAAGACCAGTAACAGCAGCAGAAACCCCGGATTCTGCAGCGTACTTTCCAGCACATCCTGAACGGTCGCATAGCCAACGCCTTCCACATAATAATGACCAGTGAAGCGCTGGACCAAATACATAGTCAAGCCTACAGCGGCCATCCCTATAACAGCACGTAGGTAAGCATTTTTAAGCCATTTTTCCAGCAGGTCCTCAGTCCAGTACAGGGTGTTGGTAAAAAGCAGGCCGACCCCGCCCACCAGCAGACCAAAAACGATATATGCCGCATAGTCTACAGCTGTTTCATGAGCGGTGCTGGCAATAATACTGGCAGGAATCACAAATGAAGGGTGATTCCCCAGAAACAGACGTGACACAAAAGTGGCCGTTCCAGTGGCGATCATGACTGGCACGAGTGTACGGGCACTGACTTCTACCAGCATCAGTTCAACAGCAAAGAGGATACCACCCACGGGGGTATTGAAGGTGGCGGCAATACCCGCCCCGGCACCCGCTGCAATCAGACCCAGACGCTGCCACTCAAGAAGACGCAACCATTTGGAGAGACTCGAGCCAAAGGCAGCACCCATCTGTATGATAGGGCCTTCCCGACCTACGGACCCGCCACTGCCAATGGAAATAGATGAAGCCAGCGCCTTGATGAGTACCACCGCCGGACGAATCACCCCGCGTTTGTAATAAATGGCATCCATGACTTCCGGAACACCGTGGCCCTTGGCTTCAGGCGCAAAAGTGCGTACCAGCCAGACTACCATCAAACCGCCGATGATCGGCGCCAGAATAATCCCGGCGCCCCAGACACTGGTAGCGGAATGTTGGAGGGCGTTAAAGGAAAAAGACCACTGGCCGAAGAAAAAAAGATTATGCATCAACCCGATGAGGCGGCGAAAAGCCACAGCTCCCAGTCCGGCAATAATCCCGACGAACAAAGCCAGCAATAGATGAAATAAGGGGTTGCGGCGCAGCCTGCCCTGCCAGCCGCCGACTTCTCTTTCGATTACATGGGACAAAGCTTCAGATGTATTGGGGGTAGCTTCCGGCATTACAAACTCTTGAAAATGATTTTGGCTTGACGTTACACCATCCTCGGATTTCAAACAAATCGATTGGCAGAATAATCCTGAAACCATAGCCGAACCCGGCTCGACTGAGCTATTCTGCCCATGGATGTCTCACCAAGACGGAGTGTTCGCCGCGTATGCAACGCTTTTTTTTTCTGGCTACCCTGATCCTGCTGGGCTGGCTGACCATGCGTCTTTCCCCGGTGCTCACTCCTTTTTTGCTGGCCGCCATTCTCGCTTATCTGGGCAACCCGTTGGTCAGCTATTTACAGCGCCACCGCATCGGCCGTACCTGGGGTACCACCCTGGTCTTTCTCCTGGTTCTCATCGTATTTGCAGGAACCATCATGGCTCTGTTACCGGTAATCCGCCATCAGTCTCTGCTTTTTGTCGACTACCTGCAAAAATATACCAGCCTGCTGCAAAGTCGCCTGATTCCCCAACTTGTCGCAGAAACCGGCATTCAACTGGATAGCGGGACCATATCCCATTACGCCACCAGCAACGCCCAGAAACTGGCTGCATGGCTGGGACATGGGCTACAGGTAGCGCTAAGCTCCGGATCAGGATTTCTCACTGGAGCATTAAGCATCATTCTGGTGCCGGTGCTCGGGTTTTATCTGTTACGGGACTGGCCGCGATTGCTGGCGCGCATTGATCAATGGATTCCGCAAAAGCAGGCGGAACTGATACGGCGTTTGAGTCGGGATGCCGACGCCATGCTCATGGCTTTTTTGCGTGGACAACTACTGGTCATGTTGGCCCTGGGCTGCAGCTACGCCCTGGGACTCAGTATCATCGGTCTCAAGACCGCCATTCTCATCGGCCTGATAGCGGGTATTCTGAGCTTTGTTCCCTACCTTGGTGTCATCAGCGGCGTGCTGATGGCAAGTTTGGCCATGTATGTACAAACAGGCACATTTCTATCGGTACTGTGGGTATTACTGGTATTCTTCATCGGTCAGATTCTGGAAAGTATGGTCTTTACCCCTTACCTAGTCGGTGACCGTATTGGTCTGCATCCCGTAGCCGTGATTTTTGCGGTCATGGCCGGTGGACAGTTATTTGGCTTTATCGGCCTCTTACTCGCTCTCCCTGTCACCGCCGTATTAGTGGCCTTATTACGGCATTTTCAGAGCTGGTATTTGCAAAGCCCCTATTATCTGGGCAAGGAGTAAGCCTCTTGGACGCAGTCATTATTATCGGCGGAGGACTTTCCGGTCTCGCCAGTGCCTATTTTTTGCAGCAGCAGGGGGTATCCGCACGCGTGCTGGAAGCCGGGTCGCGTGTCGGTGGCAACATCCTGAGTCGCGAGGAAGAGGGCTACCTGCGCGATCTCGGGCCAAACTCGCTGATGCTCAAGGGTCCAGTCGTCCCCGACCTCATTCACTCTCTGCAACTGGAAGCTGACCTGGTTGAGGCCAATGCCGTGGCCAAAAGGCGTTACATACTCAACCGTCATCACCAACCGGTACCCCTAGGACCGGGTGTCCTGCTCAGCGGAAAATTACTCTCCCTGCAAGGCCGCCTACGCCTGCTCAGCGAACCCTTTCGGCGCCAGAAGCAGGGTATTGGGGAAGAAAGTATTGCCGATTTTGTGCGGCGGCGCCTGGGTCCCGAAGTGCTCACCTGGCTGGTCGATCCCTTTGTTTCCGGGGTGTTTGCCGGAGATCCGCAAAAACTGGCTTTAGCGGCCACCCTTCCGCGTCTGCAGCGCATGGAACAGGAACACGGCGCATTATTCAAAGCCGCCCTCGCAGGCCGGAAAAAACCACCACAAAGCAAAACGCGTCTGATTTCTTTCCGTCAAGGTTTGCAGACCCTACCCCTGCGCATGGCAGAGCAGTTGCACGGGCCCATTCATTGCCAGACACCCGTTGACCGCCTGGAACAACACGCCGACGGCAGCTGGGAAGTACACAGCGCCCGGCAAAGCTGGCGGAGCACCAAAATCATTCTGGCCCTCCCTGCCCCCAAAGCCGCTGACCTGCTGAAAACCCTGCACCCGAACCTTGCCAAAGAACTGGCAGCCATCCCCTATCCTGCCGTGAGCACCCTATCCCTGGGCTTCCCGCGCAGCAGGGTAAAACATGCCCTGGATGGTTTCGGTCTGCTGATCCCCCGCATTCTAGGCCTGCAAACCCTGGGGGTCCTGTTTTCTTCCACCCTCTTCCCGGATCGGGCTCCGGCGGATCAGGTGCTGCTGACAGTTTTCATCGGCGGCAGCCAAAACCCCTTGGCCGGACGCAGTGACGACGATCTGCTCCAGACGGCACTGGAGGAAATACGACCTATTTTAGGTGTAGATGGTGAACCCAGCTTCAGCCGCTGTCAAAATTGGCCGGAAGCCATTCCCCAATATGAGCTGGGCCACTTGGCCCGTCTGGAGCACATCGCCCAGATGACCCAGCAGATTCCCGGCTTGTACTTTCGTGCTAACTGGCGGGATGGTGTCGCCCTGGGCGATTGCATGGAAGCTGCCCGACAACTGAGCCAGCAGATTATCCTACAGGGTTGATTGACTGACACGGCCATCAACCCATTGGCGCTTCTCGTCAACGGGACTTGACTCGCCTTTCGGTCAAACGTGCCGATTCGCTACACTCATTTTGCTATCCCCAGCTCGTTTATTTGCCGCATTTCTGGCATGACATGACAGAAATGATCAATCCCAAACAATTGTGATCACCAGTTCTTCCCGGACACCTACTGGATGGACGACTGGTTTCTGATATTGTTGGATTTATAGCAACGAATAATATGTAAATCGAGAGAAATAAAGAGGTATCCCTATAAAGGTGCTCTTGGTAAACATAAAAAAGAAGAATAACAAAAAACATTTATTTTCTAATGGGTTTGTCCCTTAGTGAACAGAATTGTTGTGCGAAAATGACCACAACCACATCCTTATCAAAGAGGAATTGCCCTACCGGACTGATCAAAAAGATTTTTCTCACGCCACACTTCTTTGGCACAGCATTTGCTTGTTGAAAAATACATACAAAACTCATCAGGGGCAAATCATGATCCAGAAAAAACCGCTACTATTATCCTTTTTTCTCTCGGCATCACTCGGCGCGGGAACCTTATTTACCCAACCTGCTGAGGCCGCAAACTGGCTTGCAGTGCAAATGGTATCTCCTCCCAAAGCTCCACTTTTTACGGTTTCAGGTTTTATTGAACCAACCATCTGGGCACAAAATGGCACCGTTGCCTCCGCTGTGGGTGAGACCCCCCATATCAACCTCATTGCTCCTGGTTTCTCCCAGAGTACCACGGCAGGGATCATGCGCGCTCGAATCATGTTCCGTGGAAATCTTAATCATCATATTTCTTACTTTTTTGGGGGCGAGTTTGGCAATAACGGCTTTACCCACATCCGCAAGGGCTATCAACCCGGATTGATCGATGGCCATGTGACTTTCAGCTACATTCCGGGGGCCAGGGTTGAAGTAGGGCTTATTCGTACCCCTGGCGCCTTGGGCGCTATCGAAGGCGTGTTTGCCTATAACTATGTTCTTTCTCCTACCATGCGCCTGCAACTTCTGAACCAACACATGATTCAGGGGAACAGTAACTATATCATCCGCCCCAATGCCAAGCATTCCTACCTGGTACCCGGAGCGGCAAACCTGGGGACCAGCGGCTATCGGAACCCCGGAATCATGGTAGGTGACTGGTTTCGTAGCGGACATTGGGAAACCAGTTACTATGCCATGCTGGGCATGTATGGCACCGTGGCCGCTGGCAATCAGTCGGGAGCGCCCATGGAAGCCGTGCGTTTGCAGGAAGCGTATGTCCTTTCTGGTAAAGGCCCATTTCGCAGCGATATTCAGGGAGGGATCTGGTACCAGCACGCCCGCCCGCGCTTGTTGGGACATGGCTATGACATGAATCGCTATGGGGTGGATGCCAGCTACTCCCAGGGCTACATGCACCCTTGGGGAAGAATGCTGCGTTTTTCCTATGTACACGGTTCAGGCTGGATTTTTGCGCCGGCACCCTTTAATGAAACACCGGCAATCGCCAAAAAGGCACCACTATACAATTCGCAAATTTATCCCGGGATTGCTAATAAAGCCTGGGGTTATATGGTGGAGGGAGGATTATTTTTCACCAAGAATATCGAGATGACCCTGCGTTATGATCTGTATAATCGCCTACCCAACGATCCAGCACAAAATCGTATTTTCAAGGATTTTGCCGTCGGTCTGCAGTACCACTTTACGCCAAAGACAAAAATTATGGCGGGCTACTATTTTCGTACCTTGGATGTTCCGCATCCCAACGATGTCAGCAGCAGTGTTGCCAGCAGTGTTGACAACCTATTCGCCATGCAAGCAATTATCAGCTTTTAAGACGAGGAGAATCTACTGAATTACTTCGGTCAGGGAAAAGTCCAGGTAGTCATCGTGACCTTGGGTCGCGGGCCGGTTTTCGGCGATCAATGCCGAGGGTGTAGCATTGAATGTTTGCCATAACAGCATGGAGGCTTTCAAGAAGAAAACCGGTCACCCCAGGGCCCTGTCAACCTTCCATCTAAGCTGCTGATGGAGTAGCACAAAGGGTTTTTCTGGACTTCTCAGGATGAATGCGGTAACTTTTGCCGCATGGAAGTCCCAACTCTCACCGAAAACCAGCAAGCCAGCCTGCACCGTGTTCAGGTGCGACCCATCCTGCCCACGGAGCGGGAACGCTGGAATACGCTGATGCAAACGTATCACTACCGGGGCTTTCGCACCTTGGCGGGCCGTAACCTGCGCTATGTGGCTACGCTCGATGGTCGCTGGGTAGCGTTACTGGGCTGGCATGCCGCCGCTTTTCAATGCCAGGCGCGGGATCGGTGGATCGGCTGGTCCTGGATCTTGCGCCGCCAGCGCTTGCATCTCATCGCCAACAATGCCCGTTTTCTGATCCTGCCCGGAGAATCCTTCCCGAATCTGGCGTCCCGTATTCTGGCGCTGAACCTGCACAGGCTCTCTGCGGACTGGCAATCCGTCTATGGGCATCCCATCGTGCTGGCTGAGACCTTTGTGGAATCCCCCCGTTTTACCGGTGCCTGCTACCGGGCCGCCAACTGGGTGGATGTCGGCGGAACCAAGGGCTTCGCCCGCCGTCCCGGTGGTGGCTATGTCCACCACGGCCAACCTAAACGTCTTCTGCTCTTTCCTCTCCATCCACAGGCGCGGGCCTGGTTGGCCCAGCCGCAGCCCCAACTCGAATGGACCCATACCCCCATGCAAACCGTGACGTTGAGCGACGCGCAAATGGAAGGCTTGCGCCAAATCTTTTTCCGCCTTCCCGATACCCGCAGCAAACTAGGCAAGCAGCATCCCCTCCCGGCCATCCTGACGGTGGCCGTGGCCGCTGTCCTGACGCGGGCCGAAAGTTATGCCGCCATCGCCGAGTGGGGCGGTCGCTTGACCCAGGCTCAATTGAAGCGCATCCGCGCCCGATTCGATCCCAAAACCAAGCGCTACCTCGCCCCCTCCGAACCGACCATCCGGCGCGTCTTGCAAGGGGCCGATGTGGAGGCGCTGGATGCGGCGATCGGCGCCTGGCTACTGGGTACGGCGGGCTTTGAAGCGGTGGCCGTCGATGGCAAAGTCCTCAAAGGGGCCGCACGCGCAGACGGCGCTCAGGTGCATCTGCTCAGCGCGTTCCTGCATGGACAGGGGGCCACCATCGCGCAAAAAGAAATCGCCCGGAAAACCAACGAAATTCCAGAACTGCGCAACCTGCTCCAGGACGTCAACATCGCGGGCAAGGTCGTCACCGCCGATGCCCTGCATACCCAGCGGGAGACCGCCCGCTTCCTCGTCGAAGACAAGAAAGCCGATTATCTCTTCACCGCCGTCAAAGGCAATCAACGAAAACTCCGCGACCGTCTGACGTGCCTCCCTTGGGGCGATTTTCCCCCTCAACGCTGAAACCACAGAGGTCGGGCATGGCCGCTTTGAATACCGCAAAATCATCGTCGCCACCCGGGCAACCGGCCTCCATTTTCCGCATGTCGGACAAGCTTTCCTGATCCAACGCTCCACCATCAACAGCAAAGAGGGCACGATTCGGGATGATTATGCCTTCGGACTCACCAGCCTGACCCCGGATCGTGCCACGCCCGAAAATCTGTTGGGCTTGGCCCGTGGTCACTGGGAAATTGAAAACCGGAACCATCATGTCCGCGATGTGACTTTCCACGAGGACCTCTCCCAAGTCCGTACCCAGAACGGTCCCCATATGATGGCGACCTTGCGCGAACTGGCCATGAGCATTATGCGTCTCACTGGCGTCAAGAATATCGCCAAAGCGTGCCGGGATTTCGCCGCCAGCGCGCACAAAACGCTCCGCCAACTCGGATACTGAGGCGCCACCACGGGGTTTACCTATCCGAGAATAGCTCCGGAGGGCGAGCTGCGTCCGTCAGCCACCCCATTCACGATTCTGCACCCAAAATCGCCTGAAAATGCCGCATTTCCACCAACTATAGCCCCTTCAAACCACCATTAAAATCAGTGGCGAAAACCTCTGCTACTATATCTGGCGAGCTTGACGGAGCCCTGCCGGTCACCCCCCCTACCCGATCCATCCGTAGTCATTGTCCCCGCTGGAATCGTTCGCATCAGACAACTTGAATCTCACGGTTTCAATTATGTAAAACCATGATTCAGAATATGTTGTCGTCTTCAAAAACTCCGACGACATTTCAGATATATGCTAGACTCTAAAGTCCATTGTTCATTAGGAGCATTAAATGTCGCAGAGTACTTCCGTACAAACCCCTAGCTGGACTTCCGAGAGCATTTTCGCTCTGGTCGGCGTTTTTGCATTGAGCATCCGGCTCGTCCAGGGCTGGATATTTTGGGGCGGCGCCTCGCGTCGCCTGTTCTATGATTTCCATTCCATTCATGGCACCGAGTACGCCGTCAAAATGGATCCTCACGTGGCTGGCTATGTAGCAAACAAACTGGTACACGCCATGCCCGGATCGGTATTTCCAGGACTCATTCAAACCATCATTCAAAGCGGAGGTTTTCTGCACTTCATGGTTTGGTTCTGGACCATTGCTGAGTTGATCGTGGGTGTTGGATTGATTCTGGGCATTGCTACTCGCATATTGGCATTGGGTAGTGTGGGATTGAACATCTCTCTCATGCTCATTTTTGGTTGGATGGGTTCGACTTGCGTGGACGAATGGACTATGGCATCCGCAGGTTTTGCCATGGGTGCCACGCTCATGTTAACTGGCGGTGGTAGCTGGTCACTGGACCATTGGCTCGGTCGCATGTCACCGGCATTGAGCAATCGTAGCTGGTTCCGGCTTCTCTTCTCCGGGCCTCTTTCTGTGTCTGCAACGAAAAAATGGGGCGTCATTTTAGGCATTCTATCGCTTTTATTTACTGCTGCATTTTATCAATATATCCATGGTGCAGTCATTTCTCCTCTGCACGCTCGTGTCAATTTCCACCATTACTCCCTGTCTTTGAAGGGTGCATCGGCTGATACGAATGGAGACGTTCGCTTTTTCGCCTATGTAAACGCGGGTCCGGACACCGCAAAGCTTTATCTCATCAAGGCTGACCTGATCAACGGTGAAGGACAAAATGTTGAGCAATGGAGCGGTCAACAGCTTACGGCCATAAGCTCCAAAAATATTGATAACCGCTTCACGCAAGCATGGGCATCACGTTTTTCCGCCACTGATTACGGAATCGGTGGAGTTACTGGAGCCAAAGCTTGGATTCGTTTACCGGGGAATACGCATCTGGCATCCGGAAATTACAAGCTCCGCTTGACAGATATTGACGGCAAGCACTGGAGCACAGTGGTGACCTTCAAATAAAAGGGTTTGTAGAAAACTCGGGTGGCGTTGATGTCGAGCGCTGCCCGCTAGCTGGTCAATCCAGCATTTCTTGGTAAAGAATCCCCAAAATATTTCGAAATCCGGATGACCAAGTGATCATCCCACTCCCATCAATGGATTATCCGACTGTCCGGCTTTTGGGGTTTCGGATTGTGACCATAATTCACTGAATGCAAAGAACTGTCTGTATGGGGGGGCAATGCCTCTGTATCTCGTTTTTGGCGATGCAGGTATTGGGTCCAGGCCAGCTCAGCTCGAGGATCCAGATTACGGCGGTAACCTCGCACCTCACCGACAATTTCTACCGATGTACCGACCCGTACCAGTGCCGCAATCTGTTGAGCGTCCCAGTTGGACAATGCCACACAGCCCGCCGTCCAACGCCCGGGAAAAACCTTGCTATCAGGATCATCGGAAAATTGCGGACCCATACCATGAATCCCGATTTCACCACCCAGTGGGGTATTCTGGGGGGGCGTCTGCCCCGCGTCGATGGCGTCCACAATGGCTTCATACTGACGATGGGTGATAATCCCTTCTTTCAGACCCCATTCCGCATTGTCCTTATTGGGATAAGTCAGCCCCATGAAAGGGCCATACTGGGTGCCATACAAAATCCAGCCAATATGGTAATGCCCTACAGGCGTCACATCATCCCCGCGAATGCGCCGGGGTGCAGAGCCATTGAAACCGATGGCGACAGGATAAGTCGCCAGCAAGATATCGCCCCGATAAATCCGGAGCAGATGGGAGGTCGTCGAAACCACAATTCGGACGGGTTGTGCCGGGGTCGCAGCAGAAATAGTGGGCGATACGACCGGAGCAACCGGAGCCACGACTGGGGGATGGATTTGTGCCGCATAGTAGGCCACAGAATGGACGGGTGGCGCGGAAATCTGTGGAGCACATCCCGCCAGACTCCACAGCGCGAAAACAACCAGCAGCAACCACCCTTTTCTCACAGCACCCATATACGGCTTCCTTGATTATTCGTTTTCAGACTTTCATAATATACCCGAGAATAACGCTTAAGAGCCATGATAATCCGGCGTATTTTTTATCCAACTTGACTGTAATCCAGTCGCCGCCCGACCCAACGCTGAACCAAGGCTTGCACCGCTTCGGGATCATGGCGCTCCAGCTGATCGGCCAAGGTCGGCAACTCGGCTAAAAGGGCCTCGTCGCGCAGCATATCGGCCACCCGCATCTGCAACAACCCGGTTTGCCGCGTACCCAGATATTCCCCCGGCCCGCGCAACTCCAGATCCTTGCGGGCAATGACAAAACCATCCCGACTGTCGCGCAACACCTGCAAGCGCGCCCGGGCCTTGGCTCCCAGAGGCGGATGATACATTAAAATACAACTGCTTTGCCGCTCCCCGCGCCCTACTCTGCCGCGCAACTGGTGCAACTGGGCCAGTCCCATACGCTCGGCGTGTTCGATGACCATCAGACTGGCATTGGGGACGTCCACTCCGACTTCAATCACCGTAGTGGCCACCAGAATCCGGGTTTTGCCTGCCTGGAAATCAGCCATCACTTGCGCTTTTTCTGCAGCGGGCAGACGGCCATGAATCAAACCCATGGGAATTTCCGGCAAGGCTGCCTGCAAGTCGGCATAGCTGGTTTCGGCAGCCTGCAACGCCAATATTTCCGACTCTTCAATGAGGGGGCAGACCCAGTATATCTGCTCGCCATCGGCCAGGCGGTGGCGCATCCGGGCCATCAATTCCCCGCGCCGGGAATCGGCCATCACCAGGGTTTCCACCGGACTACGGCCGGGTGGCAGGGCATCAATCACCGACACATCCAGATCCGCATGGACCGTCATCGCCAAAGTGCGCGGTATGGGCGTCGCCGTCATCACCAGCAGATGCGGAATCTGTCCTTTTTCCAGCAACTGGCGGCGCTGATCCACACCAAAGCGGTGTTGCTCATCAATGATCACCAGGCCCAGACGGGCAAACTGTACATCTTCCTGAAACAGCGCCTGGGTGCCGACAATAATCTGCGTCCGCTGCTCTCGGATAGCCTCCAGCAGCAAACGCCGGGCTTTCTGGCCCAATCCTCCCACCAGATAACCCACTTCGACACCCAGGGGAGCCAGCCAGGTCGCAAAACGGGTGGAAAGCTGTTCCGCGAGAATTTCCGTCGGCGCCATCAGGGCTACCTGAAATTGCTGTTCCACGGCAGCCAAAGCGGCGGCTGCCGCCACCAGGGTTTTGCCTGACCCTACATCACCTTGCAGCAAGCGGCGCATAGGCCGGGCTTGGGCTAGATTTTCATTGATTTCGCCAATCACCCGTTCCTGGGCGGTAGTGGGCTTAAAAGACAACTGCTGCAGAAAACGACGCCATAAAGTCCCGTTACCGGCAATAACCGGAGCGCCGGCGGCATCACTTCCCACCCGACTGGCACGAATGGCCAGATGATTGGCGAGCAGTTCTTCCAGCGCCAGACGCTGCCAGGCAGGATGGGCAGGAGTAGGTACCTCTTCGGCACTTTCATGCAACAGCCGTAAACCCTCGCCCAGCGCCGGCCAGGCCGGTCCGAGGTATTTCGCGAGATAGTCGGGGAGCTGGTCAACCAGAGTCAGGGCCTGGGCGACCCAGCGCCGCCACTGTGCCTGGGTGATGCCCTGGGTACTGGGATAAAAGGGGGTCAGATGGGTGGGCGCCTGAAACTGCGGCTGGTCTGCCATCTGCCATTCCGGATGCACCATTTCCAGGCCCTGGTAACCGGCCCGGGTTTCCCCAAAACACCACAAGCGTCGCCCCGGCTGCCATTGGGCGCGCATGGGCGGCAGCATATGAAAAAGGCGAATATGAAGCTGTCCCGTGCCATCACTGAGGGTCACCAGCCACTGATCGCGGCGGCCGCGCAAATGTTCGACCTGAGTGATTTCGCCCAGCACCGCCCCCTCCTGCTCAGGCAGCAAGGAGCCCATGGGCAGAAGGTGACGGCGGTCCTGATAACGACTGGGCAGGTGGAAAAGTACATCCTGCACCCGCCAGATATCCATGCGTTGCAGACGCTGCACCAGGGCCGGACCCACCCCACGCAGGGCTGAAACAGAACTTTGCAGGTAGAAGGGAGTGGGAGCAGCCACCTGCTCAGTCGCTATGGAGCAGAGCCTCGCGCCGGGCCCAGGCGTTGAGGATTTCGTCCATATCCACCCCATGCATGCGCGCCACTCCCGCCAGGGTTTCCCGGTCGGCGATGAAGCATTCCCCACAATGAATGCCGCGCTCTTCCAACAGGGTCACCAGTACCGGGTGCTCCTGCAGCAGCACACGCATGGGCTGGGCCAGCAACTCTGCGCGGTCCATCTCAGTCAGCTTTGCCCAGGGCGACAATACCATCGATTTCCACCTGGGCACCCCGGGGGAGTGCCGCCACCTGGACTACCGCCCGGGCCGGATAAGGCTGGGAAAACTCCGCCTCCAACGCCTGGTTGACCTCGCTGAAGTGACTGAGATCCGTCAGAAAAACCTGCAATTTGATGGCCTGCTGCAACTTCGTCCCGGCGGCGGCACATACGGCCTGAAGATTATCCAGCACCCGCCGGATCTGCAAGGAAAAGTCCCCTTCCACCATCTGCCCGGTATGGGGATCCAGCGGAATCTGTCCTGAGAGGTAAAGCAAGCCATTATGGGTCATGGCCTGACTGTAGGCGCCGATGGCCTGGGGTGCTGCATCACTGTGTACGGGTACTGGCATAAATTCTCCCTGAGTTAGTTTTTGACCCGCTGGACCCGGGACACCATGGGCAAACTCCGCAAACTGCGCATGATTTTGGCCAGATGATCCCGGTCATGGGCCAATATGGTAAAGGTGATTCCGGTATAGAGTCCATCCTGAGGCTCGATATCCACATGATCGATATTGGAGTCTTCATCGGAGATCAGAGTCGCGATTCGCGCCAGCACCCCGCGCGCGCTCTCGGCCACGACCCGAATGGTCACCGGGAAATCGCCGTGTGCCTCGGGGTCCCATTGCACATCCACCCAACGATCGCGCCGCTTGCGCCATTCACGGATATTATGACAATCGTGGGTATGTACCACCACGCCCTTGCCGGCACTGATGAAGCCCAGAATAGGATCCCCGGGGATGGGGCGACAGCAGCGCGCCAAAGTGACGGGCAAGCCCTCTGTACCCCGGATAAGGAGCGGCTTTTTGGTCGCCCCATCCCGGTTGAGACGACTGGGGAGCAGTTGACTTACCGCCTGCCCGAGACGCCGCGCGGTCTGTGCCAGACGCCCCCGGTCATCCTCTTCGGGTAACAATTTGTGGGCTACCACCAAGGGAAACATTTCTCCCATACCGATGGCCGCCAGCAACTGCCCTTCATCCTGGACATTGAAAGTGGTCAACACTCGCTGCAAATCATCAGGCAGTATTTGTTGGTAATCTCCACCCAGACTCTGCAGGGCTTTATCCAGAAGATTCCGGCCCAGGGTTTCGGCATCTTCGCGTTGAATGGTTTTGAGATAGGCGCGCACACTACTTCGCGCCTTGGCAGTGACTACCACATCCAGCCAGCCAGGCTGAGGATGGGCAGATGCGGCAGTGACGATATCGACCTTGTCACCATTACTCAAGAGACTGCGCAGCGGAACATACATATCATTGATTCGCGCTGCCACCGCCTGATTACCAATGTCCGTATGCACGGCATAGGCAAAATCCACCGCCGTGGCCCCGCGCGGCAGACTGAGAATTTTTCCCTTAGGGGTAAATACATAAACCTCATCCGGAAAAAGATCGAGCTTGACGCTTTCGAGAAACTCCTGGGAGTCCCCGCCCTGGGTTTGCAGCTCCAACAGCCGTTGCAACCACGCCCGAGCCTGGGATTCGGCGTGGGCATGGTTCATGCCGGTTTTGTAGAGCCAGTGTGCAGCCACACCGGCTTCTGCCACCCGGTGCATGTCTTCTGTACGAATTTGGACTTCTACCGGATGTCCGAAGGGCCCCAGCAAGACCGTGTGCAAGGATTGATAGCCGTTGGATTTGGGAATCGCGATATAATCCTTGAAACGCCCGGGAATGGGACGATACAGACTATGTATGATCCCCAGCACCCGATAACAGGTATCCACATCAGCGACAATCACCCGGAAGGCATGCAAATCCAAAATAGCACTGAATGCCATGCCTTTTTTCTGCATTTTGCTATAAATGCTGTAGACATGCTTTTCCCGACCGCTCACCTGGGCTTCAAATCCCTCCTGATGCAAACGGTCCAGAAGCGCCTGTTCGATTTTATGAACCGCTTCCTTGCGGTTGCCACGGGCCGCCTTGATTGCCTCATTGAGAGCATGCCAGCGTTTGGGATACAGGTGGGAAAAAGCCAGCTCTTCCAGCTCGATTCGAATCGCGTGAATCCCCAAACGCTGGGCAATAGGCGCGTAAATATCGAGGGTTTCCCGCGAAATCCGCCGCCGTTTTTCCGGGGTCATGACCCCCATGGTGCGCATGTTGTGCAGGCGATCAGCCAGTTTGATGAGCACCACCCGGATGTCCCGGGACATGGCCAGGAACATTTTGCGAAAATTTTCCGCCTGGGCTTCTTCCCGGGTTTCAAAACGCACCTGGCCGAGCTTGCTGACACCATCGACCATTTCTGCCACTTCCGGGCCGAATTGTTCGGCCAGACTTTCCTTGCTGATTTCGCAGTCTTCTATGACGTCATGCAGCAGAGCGGCTTGGATAGTAAAAATATCCAGTTGCAATTCTGCCAGAATACAGGCGACCGCCACCGGATGGTGAATATAAGGCTCGCCACTGCGACGGGTCTGCTCTCCATGAGCTGCGAAGGCCAGCGCATAGGCGTCCCTCACCCGTACCACTTCCTCCGGAGACATGTATCGTTGTAACAAGGCACGTAAAGGTGCACAGGGATCATCCAGGGCCGGTTTCACTGGTGGCAGGCGCAATACCTCTCCTACCCCGGCGGCCAACGGCAGCGCCGGGACGGGAACCACTTCCACCGCATCAGGCGCTGGCGACATCCTCTGCTCCAGCTAAATCACGACCAGATGCACCGGGGAAATTGGGCAGCGGTGGTGGCATCTGCTCGTCCAGAATGGAACGAGTGACCAAACCTGCCGCCACTTCCCGCAGGGCCACCACCGTATTCTTGTCACGCCCCGGTTCCACACCGGGAACCGCGCCCGACGCCAACTGCCGAGCACGCCGCGCGGCCACCAGAGTCAGTTCAAAGCGATTAGTGACGTTTTCCAGACAATCTTCCACAGTTACTCTTGCCATTGACCTTATTCCTTAGTTGATCCTACGTTAATCCTGTATACCCAACAGATCTTTCAGACGCTGGTGCTGGGCATGCTGCTGGCTACCCAAGCGCAGATGCTCCGCATGGACAATACTGCGCAAATCGTCCAGCGCCGTGTCAAACTGGTCATTCACGACCAGATAATCAAATTCGTCATAGTGCAGCAATTCCTCACGCGCAGCGGCCACCCGCCGGGCGATGACCTCTTCCGAATCCTGGGCCCGCCCGCGCAAGCGAGTTTCCAGAGCCGCCAAAGAGGGGGGCAGTATGAAAATACTGACCGCCTGTCCGGGCAAGCGTTCACGCACCTGGCGTGCGCCCTGCCAGTCGATTTCCAGCAATACATCCATGCCCGCAAAGAGCTGACTTTTGACCCAGGGTTCACTGGTCCCGTAACCATTCCCGTGAACCCGAGCGTATTCCAGAAACTCCCCACGCTCGGCCATTTCGCTAAACCGCGCCATATCGACAAAATGGTAATCTGTACCATCCACTTCTCCGGGCCGCGCGGGCCGGGTCGTATAGGAAACAGATGTCCGAAACTGCGCAGTAGCGGTCACCAACGCCCGCGACAAACTGGTCTTACCCGCGCCGCTGGGCGCCGAAATAATCCACAGGATACCGCGTTCCGGTCCATTCGTCATGATCTTCTACTCCACATTCTGCACCTGCTCCCGCATTTGTTCGATCAATACTTTCAGCTCCACCGAGGCGAATGTCACTTGGCTGTCAGCAGCCTTGGATGCCAGGGTATTGGCTTCCCGATTCAGCTCCTGCATCAGAAAATCCAGGCGGCGCCCCACAGCCTCGCGCCGCGCCAGTATCCGCCGCAGCTCCGCCAGATGGGTGTCGAGACGATCCAGCTCTTCTGCCGTATCTTGGCGCTGCAAATAAAACACAATCTCCTGTTCCCAGCGCTGCGGGTCCACCTGCACGGCGAGATCAGCGAGCCGGGCCTGCAAACGCTGGCGCAAGGCCGTTTCCATTTCCGGCAAATGCGCGCGCAAAGCCCGGGTCTGTTCGGCGACCGCTTCTACCCGACTCAACAGAATCTGGGCCAGCGCCGCACCCTCCCTTTCCCGTGATGCCTGCAATTCAGCAAGTGTGCTGTCCAGTAAGGACAGCACTTCTTCTTCGAGCATAGTGCTGTCGCTTCCAGCGCTTTGCACCAATCCCGGCCAGCGCAACGCCTCCAGCGGATTAAAGGTCGTATCATGCAGATTCCAGCTCTGCAACAATTCGCTATATACCGTTTGCAATTGCCTGGCCAGATCGCGGTTGAGACGCAACCCGCCACCTTCGACTTCCTGAAAACGCAGCCAGACATCCACTCTACCGCGCAGCACGGATTTCTGCAGACGGGCTCGGATGGCACTTTCATATATCGAAAAACCATCGGGCAAGCGCAAGTTAATATCCAAGTAGCGATGGTTGACCGTCCGCAGCTCCCAAACCAGGGTTCCCCAGTCGCCGTGCCTTTCACTGCGGGCAAACCCCGTCATGCTTCGAATCATCAGAACTACTCCATCCACACAGCCGACCAGAATGAATAATTAAACTAGCATAAGCCTGCAGTATCAGCTATCCGTCAAGCGTTGTCGTAAAAACATAATATAATGACATATGATCATACCTATTGACGCCTCCGTCACACTGGACTATACCTTAAATGTTGTCTCTGAAAATGCCTAAAAGCCCATAAATCTACTGATGATTTCAAAACATATTCACAACGGGAGAGTGTCCAATGGTTGCCATGCAGGAAATGCTGTTTGAATGGGACGAATGGAAAGAGCGAGCCGTCGCCTTGGGCGTCGCCGAAGACCTGGCTGAACTCGGCAAAAACCTGATGCGAGATGCATACATGCAGCGCTGGCCGGAAATCGTTTTGAGTGAGTGCGGCTGGGATGACGATGGTTTTGGCATGCTCGCCATGGCGCGGGCAAAACCCGCAGAAACCCGGCGGCACTGGGAGCGCCTTTATGCACAGTATCATCGTCGTCCAAGTTGTCCTCTGGCGTCATCCCAGGCGACAACAAGAGGCAAGGCTCTGGCCCCACTCCACTCTTCGCCACGTCCATCCGACAGCGTCCCGCCACGTTCCTCAGCGCGATATCCAGAGTAACTGACCGACAATCACAGGCAGGGAAATCGCGCCCACGTAGCGGCCTACAATCTGTCCCTGTCCATTGACCAGCAGGGAGGTCGGCGTCAGCGTGACGCCACCCAGAATGTGTTCGGCCGCACCTTCCTGGTCAGCATACAGAGGATACGCCATACCAAAGCGGGAACGGGCTGCAGCAATGGCTTGGGGCGTGTTTCCGGCAACGGCCACGCCAAGCACCGTAAATCGTGGGCCGCCAAACCATTGTTGCAGCCAGTTCAATGCGGGAATTTCGGCAATGCAGGGTGGACAGTCCGGGGCCCAGAAATTGACCAGGGTCACCTGATGCTTCTTGGGATGCAAGTGTATCCACTGGCCATCCAGTTTTTGCAGAGTCAACACTGGCAAGGTCGCTGGCGTTGTGCCGGAGTTTTCTCCGCGCCACTGGGTCCAGGCGTAGACCCCGGCGACCACGAGGACAATAAGCCCCAGATCCAGCACCCAGCGGCGCAGACGATGCTTTCCCAATAGGATCTACCTCTTCTCAATGTACACAAAACAGACTGGAGCGATGCGCCGAATCCCGCTATAATCATTCGACTATATTCGAACCCTGGCCCATGATTCAACTTCGTACTTACGTCTATATCGACTCCCTCCAGCCGCAACTCGCCGCATATATGGCTTCGGTATCCCAAGGCTTTTTGCCGGTGCCCGGCGATGCAGCCCTGTGGATTGAAGTGTCTCCGGCCATGGCCATTCACCGTCTGACGGACATTGCCCTGAAAGCCACGCGCGTACATCTTTCCCAGCAGGTTATAGAGCGTGAATTCGGGGCCATGGTCGTCCACCATCGTGATCAGAGCGATGTGCGCGAAGCCGGCCGGGTGGTCTTGCAGCGCATGGGGGCCAGTCAGCAGGATCGTACCGCCTGCAAAATCACCTGGAAAGAAATCATCCGTGGCATGATGCCGGATCATACAGTCCTCATAAACCGTCAAGGTCGACGAGGCTCCATGATTCTCCCGGAGCAAAGCATGTTCATCCTTGAAACAGAACCGGCGGGTTACGTCATTTATGCCGCCAATCAGGCTGAAAAAGCCGCGAATATCACCCTCGTTGATGTCCGTGCGGTGGGTGCCTATGGACGACTGACCATCGCTGGCAAGGAAGCCGATGTGGACGAAGCCGCTGCGGCTGCCGTTCATGCGGTGGAAAACCCTTCCTGGACGTGATACCTATGGATCGCCACGCCCTGCAAACTCGTTTATGCCAATACCGCAGTCACTACATTGAAGAACAGGCTTATGCCCGCCGGGGCTGTCATCTTTTACAGGATGATCCGGATTGCTTTTTTCGCGAGGGAACAGGGCTACATGTGACCGCCTCCACCTGGATTCTCAATCCCGCCCGCAGCGCCACCCTGCTCATGTTGCACCGCAAGCTGGAACAGTGGTTTCAGCCCGGTGGTCATGCCGATGGCAATGAAAATGTGATCGCGGTAGCACTGAAAGAGTGCAGCGAAGAAACCGGAATTACCGAGGCAGACATTCACCTGCTGGATCCCGCCATATTCGACATTGATATTCACCGAACACCGCAACGGGGCAGAGAACCCGCCCACCAACATCTGGATATTCGCTTTCTGGTGGAAATTGACGATCGCCTTCCCCTGGCAGGAAACAGCGAATCTCATGCCCTGCGCTGGATCCCGTTACATGAGGTCCATGCTTATAACAAAGGGCTTTCCATCCACCGCATGCTAATTAAAAGCCAGGAATGGCTTCGTCAGCAAAGAATCCAGGGCTTGACCTAGCCTCAACTGCAGTTATTACCAGCAGAAAGCAGCCACAGCAGGCGCTGCTCTCAATATAGGTAACGCGCTCAACGGGATAATGGTTCAGAAAAACGTGCTGACTGCCGCGTCCAGCGCATCTCGCATATCCGGATCATCGGTAATGGGCCGTACCAGCGCCATGCTGCAGGCGGCTATGGGCGCCACCCCTTTCTGAATCAACGCACCGGCATAAATCAGCATACGCGTTGACAAGCCCTCATCCAGACCATGCCCTTTGAGGTTGCGTGAGCGTTCCGCAATGGATACCAGCTTTTCCGCCATATCATCGGATACCCCCGACTCATGGGCGACGATCACCACTTCAATATCGCGCTCGGGATAGGAAAAATCCAAAGCCCCAAAACGCTGCTTGGTGGACTGTTTCAGATCTTTCATGGAGGACTGATAGCCGGGATTGAAGGAAATCACCAGCTGAAAATCAGGATGAGCCTGAATCAGTTCGCCCTTTTTATCGAGAGGCAAGGTACGGCGATGGTCAGTCAGGGGATGGATGACCACCGTCGTATCCTGCCGGGCTTCAACAATTTCATCCAGATAACAAATGGCACCTATCCGTGCCGCTGTGGTCAGGGGACCATCCTGCCATTTGGTGCCGTCCTTATCCAGCAGAAAGCGACCCACCAGATCAGAAGCCGTCATGTCTTCATTACAGGCCACACTGATGAGAGGACGCTGCAGGCGCCAGGCCATGTATTCAATGAACCGGGATTTCCCACAGCCAGTGGGTCCCTTGACCATCATCGGTAAACGCGCCGCATACGCTGCCTCGTACAAGGAAATTTCATCATGCACTTCCTTGTAATAAGGTTCTTTTTCGATCAGGTATTGTTCTTTTGAATCACTATTCACTGTAACACCTCTTGCAATCAATTCTTGAATTTGACCAGACGGCTGACCTGGATATCCGTCACAAACACGACACCGGTATGTTTCTCAAAAAATGGCGCAAAGCCTTCCAGAATAGGCGATACCAACTCTTCGGGAACTGCCACGATTATCATGATCAGGACATCATCTTCATTGAACATGACATGGCCTTCATAAATACCGTGACTACCTTTTCCGGATAAATTACCGACGATGGTATATCCCTTCACCCCGGCCCTGTCGAGCAGGTCCGTAGCAAAATCCTTGTGGGCACCTTCCATGATGACTTCAAGTTTTTTCAAGGGGCTCAGATTCAGCGTGTTCATGCAATTTCCTCCAGAATGGTCTGACTGTCAGGGGTGACACTCCGTTCTTGCAAATGGAAGGCGCCATCTTCCAGAACGTAAGCACGATACTCATCTTCGGGATCCATGAGAATGACCCGGACCCAGCCGCCGCCCAGCAGCGCCTTGATTTTCACCAGATTGCCGACAGAACGTTGGGCAAAAGCCACCGGCGCCTCGACCAGCACAATCAAGCGTACCGGCTCATGATAAGGCTTGCCATCCTTGAGTACCGTCTGGGTGGGCAGGCCCGTACGCAAATCACTCTGGTTGCCGGTCATCACCGCAAAACGCCCGGCAACATTGTGATAGACCTTGCTGCCGCTACCATAATGCTCTGTATCCACCACCGAAAAATAATGTTCCAGGTTGATCCATTCGCCCACCACCATGGGACTGGCCAGAATGGTTTCCAGCAAACGTCCCTTGGGATCCAGACGATAATCGTAAGAGTGGAGAAAAGCGCGGCTTTCCAGATCCAAGCCTTCAGTCAGTGCACGCCGGCCGACAATCGCGTAGACATTGCGGGTCAAACCCCATTCCGGACGCACCTGGGACCAGTCATGGGTCTGGCGCAGGGCCATGGCTGCCGCTGCGTAGGGATCCTGAGCCAGATTCTCGGACCCACCTAATGTTGGCATGCGTTCTGCTGCAGAACGTCGGGTGGCGGCCGACAAGCCATTGCGCAGGCGCTCCAGATAAAGCAAATGCCGGGCAGGCAACAAATCCAGATCAAACAGCTCTACCGCATCGGAAGTCGTATTGTGCACTGCGGGCAGGAACCAGGTATCGTCCGGAATGACAATACCTTTGTCCCGCAAGCGACGGCGCACCTCGGGTTTGTTGGCCATGGCGGCGAATACCCGGGCATTGGGAAGCCCCTTGCCACCCCCGCAAGCTCCACAATCCAGGGCGGACTCGTAGGGATTGTTTTCGGTTTCGCTCTCATGCCCCACCAACAGCACAAAGCGTGAAAAATTACGGTTCATGCCGATCAACAGCAGGGCCTGGGAAATGTAGCGGACCTGCTCATCCAGACTGAAACCGATGCGCCCCAGTCTTTCCATCTGCAGACTGGATTCGTGCCTTTCAACCCGGTAAGTATCCCGTAACTTCTGGATGAATTCCGCTTCCTGCTGAGCAGAAAATTGCATCCGCTGGGCCAGGGCACTGGGTCCGGAAATATGCTCCAGGGCGATTTCCCGCAGCTCCTTGACATCATCATCCGTCACTTGATCCCGGGGTACATTCCATTCCTTGATCAGCGCACGGACAATCATGGCCCGTTGCACCGCCCGTAAAATGGAATCCGCCTGATCCGGGCTCAGTTTGTCCAGGAGCAGTCGCGTCACCGGCTTTTCCGCATGCAGCTTGTTGTGGAGATGGTGATAAGTGAGCGGCGCAACGGTCTTGCCGATCAAGCCCAGACTGAAGATGAGCCCCACCGCTTCCACTGCCACAAAGGGAGACAGTACCGAACTTTTCAGCTCGTGGAGCACATGCTCCAGAGCGCCGTACAGAGGCTCTTCTTCCAGTTCCAGTTCGGCGGGAATTTCCACGACCAGGTTTTTAGGTGTCTGGATGGCCGGGCAGAGATGGACTTCTGTACCCCGCCCGTATTCCAGAAAGCTGATAGGCACCCCAAAAAAACCGCCAATACCAAAGGTCTGATAATCGCCGATGGCCTCCAAATGGCGGCGCATGGGCTCTGAACGCACATCAATGCACATCAGCGCCTGGGCAAAGGGACGTTTCTCCACTGCTTCCTGCTGGTGGGGAATATGGATGCGGTTCACCAATGACTTGATGTAATGGGACTCCATGGATCGCAGCCAGCAGAAGCCTTCGCCCTTTTCCCAGGCGCGCAGGATATTCAAAAACTGATCAAGTTGTTCCGGAGACATCGCCAACAATTGCGTTTCTGCTTCTGCGCCCATGGCCCTAGCCAATCGCAGCAGATTATGGACCTGCCGTTCACCCTCCCAACGGGTTTTGGCTGCAACGTACTGCTGCCCAACCCGGTCAAAGCTGGGTCGTTTGCGCCGCGCCAGCATGTCTTCTACCTGTTGTGCCCAGGCTGGCAAAATCGTGCCGGTATATAATTCCAGGCGTAAATAGGCAGATAGTGGATCCGCATGAACGAAATTCTGGATTTCCTCGGCATTGGCCGGGCAACCCTGATGGCGAACGACTTCCTGCAGTAAAGCCATACCCAGAACCATGCGAACCGCCAGAAAATCCGTCAGATCCGCCGGATACTGCTCCGCCCAGTAATAATGCTTGGCCGTACTGCGATAACGGATAAAACCTGCCCAACCATGCAGGCGGGTCAATTGACGGGTAATATATTTTTGCCAGGAAGCTTCTGGTACTCGTAAATCCCGGAGAATATGGGCAACTACGCCTTCAG
The DNA here is from genome assembly GCF_002847505.1 of Acidithiobacillus marinus. Classification (GTDB taxonomy): domain Bacteria; phylum Pseudomonadota; class Gammaproteobacteria; order Acidithiobacillales; family Acidithiobacillaceae; genus Acidithiobacillus; species Acidithiobacillus marinus. Next base: position 42,378 of record NZ_MXAV01000036.1, on the reverse strand, counting down.
GGGTTTGTTCCGATTCGAGCAGTTGCCGCAAATGCATGCCCCGCAGGAAAAAACGCACATTATGCTGAGCCACCTCTTTCCACGCAGCAAAAAAACCCTGTTTCCGACCCGGTGACTGCCAGGCGGACTGGCCTTCGTCAAAAAAGTCCAGACAGCTTTTCACCAGCAAGTCATCGAGAGTACTGCCAATATCCGTCCCGAACAGACGATCCACGTTGGCATAAACAGGGCCATCCAGGGCAATTTTGTGGGCAAGGATCTCTTGCAGTCTTGCTTTTTGGCGGGCAGCATCCGGATCTGTGGCTTGTCCATGGAGCGCAGCATGGAGCACATGGCCATCCAGCCAATCGGTCTTCGGCACCAATTGCTCACTTTTGCAAAGGGTCATAAGGGACCAGAGCCAATGCTCCATGGGTATTTCCGGCAAGGCATCACCCTGCTTTTCGAGAAAAGCCTGCATGTACTTGCGCAGCGCAGCTTCATCCACCTTTCCGGCTTGCCAGTATTCCTGGTATTCACTGCGCGACAGGTAGCCCCGCCCATGAAACAATCTGTTCGCTTCTTCCACGGCCTCTTCAAAGGGCAGATGCTCAAGACCAAACAAAGGATTATGATGGATGAAAGTGCGCATGGGCCAAAACCGGGGAATCGGCTCACTGGCCACATAAATCATCGTCCGAACTTTCAGACGATCACCCAAAGTCAGTTGATGATCCATATGCCCCCCCAGAACAATCCGACCAAAGCAAATACTCCCAGAGTCAGGCCACCCAGCCAGGTTCCACCCACACTCAAATCATCTACCGGTTCTCCGCGATAAATGCCAAAAAGCAGATCCTGCAAAAGCCGTCCTACTGTCCATCCCCAAAGCAGCAGGACCAGCAGCAACAACGGCATCCAGCTGATGGGTAAACTCGCCATAGCCTGTAACAAGGCAAAAAAGTTGGGAAAAACGGGTGTGGCCGTAGCCGCCAAAGCTGTCAGAGACATCAGCACCGAGAGACGGGGCATAACCCGGGCAAATCCCCCGGTCAAACCCAGATAGGAACCACCGGTTCTTTGGGTCAGAATACCTGCCCATAGCAACATTAAAGCGGCAGGTATGGACCAGGCCAGCACAAAAAACTGCACATCCCAATACCTTGGCAGCAAACCCACCAGTAGCCAGGTCAAGGACAATCCAGAAGTGGCCATCAAACGTGCCCAAATCTGCACATCCCGGGTGCCTGCGGCACGGTAGGCATACAAAATCGCTGTAAATAGTGCCAAGGCCCGTAAGGTTTGCGGCATTTCCTGACCAAGGCTCATCCAGGCCCCGGATTTCAAGAGCAGCAGGAGGCCCAGCTGGGGTAAGACGAGAACGGCCAGCGCGCGCGCCCAGGCTCCCGGCGCGCTCACCAGCAAGCGATTAAAAATCCAGCTGAAAGGAAACCAGGGAAGTAATGCTCCGGCGATTATCCAAATGATGATATGCATATCAGCACCACCGTAACAGCACATTGAGACGCCTTGCCCCGTTCAACAAAACCTGGGTCAAACGGGCGTAGAGATCATTCACATAGAGCTCCCTGGACAAGAGGGCATACATGGCCAAGTACACACCACGCCAGCGACCCTGATCCGCACGGTCCCACCACCCGCTGGAGTCTGCTAAAAAAGTGAGCGCCCAGGCCCCCACAAAAAGCAGGGCCAGGATGATTACCAGCACGTCAAAGTAGACAATGTTGATACTGGCCGCATTATACAGTTGATAAGCGCCTCCATGCGGGTACAGGAAGTGTCCAAAATAATGGCTGATCAAAGTATACCCGATGACGACCAGCACAAAGGACCCCAAAATTCCGCCCATCAGGCGCCATGGATTGGAATGGGTCATTTTGTGAGTGGCAAATAAGGCCTGTGCGCCGGTCACCCAGCCAAAAAACAGCAATATGATCACGCCCTGTTCATGCAGAAGTCGTGTTGAAACGAAAAGATGAGACAAGCTGAGCACCACTACCGGAACAATAATGGTCAATGCCGCAGCGGCCAGCCAGGGCAGGCGCGAAGGCTTGGCCGGGCGCCGTTCAACGATGGAGGTGTAGACCGGATCCGAAGGCACACCGTCGTGCTCCCGGGCTTCGCCGATAATATTTCCTGCACCCAAAAACAGTGAGGCCTTGAAAAACCCATGCGCGATCAAATGAAAAACCGCCAGAGCAAAAGCCCCCACACCACATTCCATAACCATGAAGCCCATCTGTCCCATGGTCGAATAGCCCAGGGAGCGCTTCACATCATTTTGTATCAGCATCATCGCCGAACCCACCACGGCGGTAATCAGTCCGACGATAAAGACGAAATGCAGCACGATACTGGCATGCTCGAATACTGGAAAAAAACGGTTGAACAGGAATCCCCCCGCATTGACGATACCCGCGTGCATCAAGGCCGAAACCGGCGTAGGACCATCCATAGTATAGGGTAACCAGCCATGGAGCAGGAACTGGGCAGAGCGGGCAAAAGCCGCAAAAGCGAGGAGAAAACCCACCAGTTCGGGCACGGACAAACCCCAGAAAGCAGGCACATGGGAATGCATCTGGAGGCGTTCAAAAATATCCGGCAAAGAAATGGAATGATAGGTTCTGATCAGGATAAAAGCGGCCAGCCAGAGAGGGACATCACCCGCCCGGTAGGTGATTTGCGTCCAGAAGGCATAGCGACCGGCTGCGGGGCGATCGGTGTCATGGCCCAGCAGAAAATACAGCACCACCCCCACCAGAAACCAGGCCACCAGGAAGGTAATCAGATCTGCAGCCGACACCATGAACAGAATCGTCGCCGTCATTAGGTCCAGCAAAGCAAAAAAACGGGTGTAATTAGCCTCTTCGACCATGTAGCGCACCGAGTACATATGCACCAGCAAACTGATTCCGCAAACAAAGCTCCACATGATCAGGGTCAAAGGATCCAGCCAGATACTCCCCCAGAGAGTGCCGATAATTTCTACCCGGGAGAAACCGCCCAGGGCATAGGTCACAAGCTCCACCAGGGCCAACAAAAAAGTCAGCAAGGTTAGAAACACGCTGATCCGGGCAGCGCCCTTGCGGGCTTTGGGCATGAACACAAAAATGATCAGCGCCGACAATACCGGCAGAAATGGAATGATAATTGCCAATTCACCCATGTGCACTCCCCCCTCTGATGCGCCCATATTCTGAAGTCATTTGGTCATGGATATATAGAGTTGTGGTAATTTTTCCGGCAGCTTGTCCACATGGTCCAGCACCAGATAATTGCGCTGCCCGAAAATCCGGGAAACATATTCATCGGCATAAGGATCCAGAGACAGACAAAAAGTCCGGATACCCTTGCGGTTCAGTTCTTCAACGGCTTTTTTGGTGTCGAAACGCAAATACTGCGGATCCCGCACATCATTATCGGCAGGCTCACCATCCGTGAGCAGCAGAATGAGCTTTTTCTGACTGGCCCGCTGATCGAGGAGATGACCCGCGTGTCGCAACGCCGCCCCCATACGCGTTGAAAGCTGTCCGGTCATGCCAGCAAGGCGGCCTTTGACCTTGTCATCGTAGGGTGCGTCAAAGTCCTTGAATTTATAAAACTCCACATCATGACGACCATTGGAATCAAACCCACAGAGCATATAAGGATCACCAATCCGCTCCAGAGCCTCGGCCAGCAAGGCTGTCGCCTCTCTGGCCAGATGCAGGACGCTGACATCGCCTTCGCTCCGGGTACGCAGCAGATCATTGGTGGATTCGGACAGATCCACCAGTAACATGACCGACAGATCACGGATATTCAGTCGGGTGCGAATGCCAATCCGGGGATCGGGCTGCTGTCCCATACGGATATCGGTCATCGCCAGAATCGCCGCATTGATATCAATTTCGTCGCCATCCTCAACCTTGCGGGTGCGGACCACACCCTGGGGTTGCACCGCTTCAATCAACTTGCGCAGTCTTTGTACCAGCGGCTTTTGCTGCTCCAGCATGCCGTTGATTTCAGCAGGGTCTCCCATTTTCGGATGCTTTTCATACACGGTCACCCATTGCGGGCGTTCCAGTTGGGTCTGGTAATCCCATTCGGAATAATTTACCGGTTGTGATACCGGTGCCTTGCCTTCTTTTTCGTTGAATGTCAGCCCATCATCATCGTAAAACTCCGTCGAGAGCACCCAGACTTCCTGGGCATCGTCCCCGGCGGTTTCCACATCAACGGCGTTAATCATTTCCATGATGTTGACATATTTGCGCACCTGGGCCTGACCACCAGACAGAGGATCACCGCTCCAGTCTGTCCCCGGTGCTGTCCAGAGATAGCGATTGTCGTCACGATAAAAACTCTCAGACTGATCTTTCTGTACAGAGTAATTCCAGCCCGCCTGCTCAGAGGCTTCGGCCAGTTTTTCGGCAGCGGCCATCAACACATCATTCACATCCTCTTGCGCTTCCCGGACGCGAATAAATGCTTCGCGGGCCTGGGCCACAAAAGGATGTGCATCCACATATTCGGCATCCAGCAGGGCAAGACTGATACGATCCATGATCGCTACCGTGTCAGGTTCGGATGCCTGTTCGATACAGGCGGGCAACCGCCCCAGTTGCTGCCACAGGGGGAACAGGCCAGGAAATTTCTGCACGGCCAGATGTTCTACCCGGGCATCTTCCAAAAGACCAATCCACAAGCGTTGCAGGGGCTTGGCCAACTCAAAACGCGGATCATATTTGGAAAAGACCACATGGGCAGCAGCATGGGCGGCAGCGGCGCGATACAGTTCCAGAGCCGCTGTTTTTTCACCCCGGGCATTTTCCACGTCATCATAAGCATCAGGCACATGGATGAAATAGTTTTCGATGTAGGGCTGATACCCTTCCCGGGTTTCGTAATCCCCCGAGGTCGGGCGCAGAAAAAAATCGCGGCCCCACAGTGCGCGCAAGTACATGATCAAACGCCGCTGCACATCAATGAACAGAACACCACGCCGCTCCTGCTGGAGCACCGCCAGGGATTGTGGAGTACTGAGACCGAAAAATTCCACCTGGGCGGAAAAATCATTGCGATAGGCAGAAATGCCCCAACTCGCCCAGCGCCGCAATCCGCCCAGGGTCATTTTTTCAAGAAGCACTTCAATTTTGCCCAACATGGGGCGCACACCGCGCGGTGCCTGGGCAAGCAATTGATCCAGCAACAATAAATAGCCACGGAATAATTCCAGCTCGCCCAAACGCCGGGCAACAATGGGCGCACTGGTAAAAAACAGCGCCAACACTTCCGCACTGGTTTTGGAAAACATGCGAATTGCCATGGAGAGCATTTCGAAAACAGCCTGCTCACCGATTTCCCGGGCCACTTGGGGAGCACTTTCAATAAAAGCCAGTACCAAGTCAGAACCACGCCCCAATGCCTTCAGGCTACTGGCTCCCTGCAGATAGGCTTCCAGGCCACGCCGACCAAAAACCCTGGCGGCTTCATGCCAGTTCGCTTCCAACACTTCCGAGGCGTGAGGTCCAAGATCTTCCAGTATTTCCGGGTAATCCGCCAACTGAATCGCCATACCGAGCTTACCCCGTTTTTATCGTAAGCCATCCCAGGCCTGTACTATGCACATAGGCAAGCCCAAGAGGGTGCAAGATGAAAAAAGTCAGTCAGTCCGGCCAGATGCGTTGGGGATTGATTTCACGACCACCGCCGTCATTCAGATCACTCAAGACCGGAGCGACTTTAGGGGCTGTTTTCGGGGCAGGCTTCTTGCTGGCAGCCGGTTTTTCTGCACTCGCCGGTGTCGTGGTGGATGCAGCAGTCGGACTCCGCCGTCTGGGACTCTGGATACTCGCGTTGAGTTTGTTCTCCAAATTGCTCATTTCAAGATCTCCTCAATAATGCCTTCGAATTCCTGTACAGCAGTTGTTGCCCGCTTGCCCATCTGATACACGCTTTTGCCTTCGATGGCGGCATTCCGGTAAATGGCCCGGCGCGCCACCTGAACCGGCAAAACCGTCAGCCCCAAGGCCTGAACAGCCGACTCTGCCGCCCGGGACAAGGCACTGTGGTTTTCCACCTGATTGAGCACGAATGCCGCATGCCGATCCCGCTTGTCGGCGTGCAAGGCCGAAATCACCTCGACACTGCGCTGGCTCGCCCATAAATCCAGGGGCGAGGGCAGTACCGGCAGCAAAACCCAGTCCGCCATCGCCAGCACTTCTCGGGTAACGGGACTCTCCAGGGAAGGCGGACAATCAATGACCAAAAAGGTAAATTTATCGGCAGATCCAGGATCGTGCTCGGACCAGTTTTGTACCGACAAGACATGCTCTTCTGATTCTGCCGCCCAATCAGCCCAGTCACCCAGACTGCCCTGGGAATCGGCATCCAGCAGCAAAGTTGCGCCTCTTCTGGACAAGCCCATCGCCAGATTCCAGGCGAGGGTGGTTTTCCCGCAGCCACCTTTGGCATTAAACAGGGCAATCCGTATGACTGGTTGAGGCATGCGGGTCAAGACTCCCGTGTCTGCTGAGCGCTATCGTCCGCAGCTGCAGCAAATTTGGCGCGTTCAGGATCTACTGCGTCGTTTTCGAACTGAATGGCGATCACAACGTATGTCTTGGCGAAATTGAGGTTGGGATAATAACCCAGCTTTTCGGACACTGCGGTTAACAAATCCAGAAAATGACGGGTTTGCGCATAGTTGGCAAACGCATAACGCTTGCTCCATCCCAGCGGATGACGCTGAATTTCCCAACCTTCGGGAGCCTGCAAGTTCTGGAGATCCTGATTCACTCATCCCCCATTGTCAGTCTAGGCGCCCCAGCATTTCAGCCAGGGACTGCAGATGGCCTTCTTCATCAGCACGAAGGTGGGCAAACACCTCAGCAGAAGGAAAATCGCGCATACGCTCGGAAAAATTCTGGGCTTCGCTATACAACTGCACGGCAGAAAACTCCAGATCCTGATCGTGGGTGAGCATTTCCCGCAGATCCCTACCCGGCCGAGGGGGACGCAATTGCGCACCCGTCGGCGCTATACCCATCAACAAAAGCTGTTGACTGAGCAGACCGGCATGATCCAGCTCCTCCCGCGATTCGTGACGAAAATATTCGGCCCAATCGGCCATCCCCCACAACGCGCAGAGGCTTGATTGAGTCCGGTACTGCTGAACTGCCGTGTACTCATGCGTGAGTGCACGGGTGAAAAACCCAATGATGCGGGGATGATGATTACGCATCACATTCATGGGATTCAGCTCAGGTTACCGGTGACATCACCATCACGCCCACTGCCATCGGCACTGGGAGACTGAGGTAAAATATGTTCCACCTCAGTATGTACGCGCGCTATGATATGCGCTGCGACCAAACCATCACCGACGCGTTCACAGGCATCTGCACCAGCACGCACGGCAGCATTCACCGCACCAGTCTCACCGCGCACCAATACCGTGACATAACCCCCACCCACAAATTGGCGGCCAACCAGACGCACTTCTGCCGCCTTGGTCATCGCATCTGCCGCTTCAATGGCGGGAACCAGACCACGTGTTTCAATCATACCCAGAGCAATACCCGTAAGTGCTGCCATCTGTGTCTCCTTGATAATATTGAATTCTGCCAGGAAGGGCGTAGCAACTACGCCCGCTCACTCGCGTTCATTCCTCGACAATACTTATTAGGCTGTCGGGGCTTTGGGCAGAATATGTTCTACCTCGGAATGGACACGGGCAATAATGTGCGCAGCGACCAGACCGTCACCAACGCGTTCGCAGGCATCGGCACCAGCGCGCACTGCAGCATTCACTGCACCCGTTTCACCGCGCACCAGGACGGTCACATAACCACCACCGACAAACTGACGGCCAATCAGGCGCACTTCGGCCGCCTTGGTCATCGCATCCGCCGCTTCAATAGCCGGCACCAATCCACGGGTTTCAATCATACCCAACGCAATACCTGTTACTTCAGCCATTTCTTCCACTCCTCAACATGATAACGAAAAATTCGGGAACAAAATCTGCCACGACCTTAAGCGGTAGCGGTTTTCGGCAGAATGTTCTCTACTTCAGAATGCACACGCGCAATGATGTGTGCTGCTACCAGACCATCACCCACTCGCTCGCAGGCATCGGCACCAGCGCGGACGGCAGCATTCACTGCACCGGTTTCGCCACGCACCAGAACGGTCACATAACCACCGCCGACAAACTGGCGGCCAATCAAACGCACCTCGGCGGCCTTGGTCATCGCATCCGCCGCTTCAATAGCCGGCACCAATCCACGGGTTTCAATCATACCCAACGCAATACCTGATACATCTGCCATTTGCACCCCTCCTTACGAGAACAAAACCCAATACCGGGACCGTTTAAGGCTCCCAAAAGTCAATAATTCCACAGATGGTCAAATCCGTGTGAATCGCAAAATCACCCGCCGCATAGCGTGCTGCCGTCCCTGCCACCGTAAACACCCATTTACCAGGTGGCACACCCACGGGATCGGTTGCCACGATGAGTTTCCCCATCGAATCAGCCAGAACCCGCAACGAACTTTGTTTCAGCCCCGGAACCCGACGGGTTACCACCAGATCCGAAACCACCTGCATAATCTCCACGACTACAGAGGATCCCAGTTATCGATAATGCCAATAATGGTGAGGTCCGAAGGATAGTCTTTACTGCCAGCTGCTTCGCGAGCTGCCGAAGACGCTACACAAATCACCCAGTCACCGGGAATACAACCAATGGCATCCACGGCCAGAGAGCGGGGCCCACCTTCTTTTTCCTGCACAACCAACAAGGGACGGTGCCCCATTTCCGCAATGCGGTTGGTCGATACCAGGGTTTTCTCCACACGCATGATTTTCATGGGAGGGACACCTCCTCCAATGGGCTGCCCAGTTGATGATTCTGAATACTGCCATGCAAAAAGAGCATTCCTGCTGACAATAATTCAGCGTAACGCACCCTAATGGCCCCAGAAACCCGCTGCAGCTTAGCGATAACCCGTTCCTTGTGCCCAGGGACGTTTGCATCATAGTAGTAGTGAATCGCCATGGGTATAGGCAAGCCCTGTTCCACGTTCAAATGCCGGAAAATCTTGACACCTACATCCAGATCTGCGGCACCTTCCTCCACCGTATCCAGACGCGCGAAGTAAGCGAGATTGCGAACCTGTAATTCCTGAAAACCATCACCGATGCTGATGAAGCGTTCGCCATGTCCTTTATCGGGATACCAGCCCCCGTAATTCTCCGCAACATATTCAATCTGGCTCAAATTATTGATGAGCAGATTGGCAATCAGACGCCGCATGCCATCATGGGGCTTGCCTTCGCCCTGCCCCCAACCGCCTACATCACTGGCGTTTTCAATGGCTTCATAAATGGCAAGGCGGGCTTGATCCGCGTTCATGCCCAGCGTGTTTTTGTAGATCTCGGCATTATCCACGAAGCGGAAAAGGCTGAGATCACCCCGGCTGTCCGGCACATGAATACGGATCGCATCCGTATCCGTATCCAGGCCAATCAACAGAATATCCGTGCTGGCACCACAACAGAAGGCATTTTCAATACCCTGGCGAAACTGGTTCAGCCGTTCGAGGGCCGCTTCCATGGCCACTTTTTCATTACTGTGGTGAGCAGCACAGCCCTGATGGGTGGGATCCAGAGAACTACCATGGTATACCGCCACCTTGAGGTACCGGGTACCACTATCGGAAGTGCTGGGATACCCCTCCCGGAAACGCCGCAGTTCAGCAGCCTGCCAGTCGAGGATGTCCGACTCCACATCGAACAGCGTTCCCGCAAATGCCGAGCGCCGTAACAGATTCGAGGCAGGCAGTCGTAAAATGTAGGGAAACAGTCCTTTCAGGCGTCCATCGGCACAGGCGGAAACATTCACCGCGTGAAAACCACAATCCACCAACAATGCATCCAGACTTTGACCATCGGCCTGTTCCTGATGAATACGCTGGGAAAACTGTTCCACGCCCGCGACCAACGCGGCAAAAACGCTGGAACTATACAGCATGGGAATATTCACTCCCCGTATCCAGGAATTTTCCAGTACAGCTGTGGGAAACACGTGCCCCAGACGCTGTTCCGCCAAGCGATTGGCCTGCTCCGTAAAATCGCGCAAGCCACTCAATGCAGCCACATCTTTCAGGACAGGAACTATTTCATCGAAGCGTTCCTTGATGGTGTTTTCGCAACGGGCAAGGCGCGCATTCTCTGTGATGTTCGCGAGAGGATGGTGACACTGGCGATCCGGCAGACTGGCACAGGCGGGATGCACTGCCGCCTGTCCATCTGCCTGCAAGGGAACCTGGATACGTTCAACCTCGGCAAACTGCCGTGCCATGGGCACGGTTTGCCCCCCAGGGCCGCCACGCAAGCGCCTGATTTTACGAGTATCCATGCTTCAGACCTGAACCCGCAGCTGGTATGTGCTTATCGTTGAAAAACAAGGCATCATCCTCGGGCACCCCCGGAGTAAGTCACCAGTGAACCCCGGGTAGAATTTCCGCTACTACCCGTCAGCTTCGAATCACTGACCGCAGCAGACAATGCCTGCCCCTTGTTGACGCCCGCAGACATCACACAAATTCTGGCATCACCGCGTTGCGTGGGATTCCGCTTTTGCGCCCAGTGTCCCTCCGTTCCGGTCACACGTTGACTCCGGCTCCAATCGTCGCCGGTAATCTGCCAAGCCCCCCGTTCCGGGACTGCAGCTTCTGGAGCAAAGGTTTCTGCTTGAGCTGCTACTGCAGGCTGCAGAGCAGGCGCCGAATTTTGCGGAGCCTCACGGGTCCGGAACTCCGGCGTACCCGTAACCAGACCTCTCGCCAGATTCACCGGACCAGTGACCCGATCATTCTGGTCGGCGCCGTTGCCGGTAATGCGACTGGCAAACTGTCGCGACGGTGGAACAATACTGAATGCCTGGGCACGCGTTTCCGCCATCTGGGCAGGCTGAGGGGGTACGGCTGGCGCCACAAACCGTGTACTGGTTGGGGTTGTCATTGATGCCGGTGCCGCCACACCCTGTGCCATCGCCTGCTTTTTGAGCGCACAATTACTGCAACAGGCAGGCTCTGCCGTCGCCGGGGAGACAGCAGCATCTCCTCTGGGTAAGGCATTAGATGAAGGAGATATATCCGCCATACTGCTGACAGGCTCTCCGGAATAGGGAGTTCCTGAAATTGGCAGATCAGCGCCGGCTTCATTACCGGTCACACTCTCTGAGGGCTCCAGCACAGGCCCACTGACCAGTAGGCCCGTGGCAGTTCTGGTTAAGCCCACTTTGGGAGCTTCAGCATGTGGAGTGCTCTCACACGCAGTATAGTGCTCTGCTCCATAATATTCCGTACCGGTGACGGGCAAGCACTCTCCACGCTCGTCACCAGACATTTTTGGGTGTGCACTGACTCCTGTTCCGGTCAGAGTGGTTCCTGACAAGCTGGACATCATGCCCACTTTATCCACACCGCCACCGCAAAGATTGGCTACGGCATAACCCGTACCTGTCACCCGCTGGCAGCTCCCGGGCTCATTACCAGTCACCTTTTCAGAACGGTCTACCAGGTTACCGGTAATCCGTTGCCCTTTGTCGGTACTACTGATACCTACCTTGGCTGGAACCGGTTCCGGTGCCGCCGTACGGCAGAGCGACTGAAAGGTTTCCTGACTCAGATATTCGGTTCCCGTCACCGGCCGGCATTCTCCGGAATCCAGGCCGGTGATTTTCGGTGAACTATCCACTGCGGTGCCGGAAATCATCTCACCGGCAAATGTGTGGGTCTGAGCAACTTTTGTCGGAGCCCCGTTAATGGTCATCCGCGCCACACCAGCATCAGAATACTGTGAACCAGTAATCCGCTGCTGCACACCGGATTCTGAACCTGTCACAGCGACGGCCCTGGCTTCATCAGAACCACTGATAGGCAGGCGCTGTTTGGCCGACATACCCATAGCCACCTTTTGGGGATGGGCGGGGAGTTCCGACTGGCAAAAAGCACCAAAGTTTTCCATGCTCAGGTATTCCGTCCCCGTCACCGCAGAGCAGGTACCGGCTTCATCACCAGTCACTTCGGTGGAACGACCCAATTGCGTGCCCGAAACGGACTGGCGGGTCGACGTGCTTGTCACCCCTACCTTGGCAGGATTGGCTGCCGGGCGGGTGGCACAGAAACTGGCAAACTGGTCCGTGCCCACATACTCCGTACCGGTAATTCCGCGACAGGAGCCGGCTTCATTGCCAGTCACCGAAAGTTGTCGGGACACCTGGGTTCCAGTGACTTCCGAACCGGATAAAGTGGTATCGGCTTCGACTTTCTGAGGTGCGCGATATTTCCGTGACCGCAGCTGACCAGCAGCCTGGGCAGGTTGGGCACGACCCCGGCCATGTTCCGCCTGCTCCTGACGATGAAGACGGGCAAATTCACGGCCGCTACCATTTTGCAGATAGCGCAGCCGAGCTGCTGCAGAACTGAGTCCACGCATCACCGTCAATGCCACTTTCCCTTTTTGAGAAAGCGTCTGCCGCCGCGCTTTGCAGAGCTGGCGCACCGAATTTTCCCGCCAAGCGAAATCCGTGGGGTTGCTATCGACCATTTCACAGACAGAATCCAGAAAGGATTCTTCTACACCGGGAATCAAAGCTGGCTCCGCGTTTTCAACCACAGTAACCGGTTGATTGTTTTCTGCAGACGCCATACGACGACGCCCACGCGGGCGCCGCTCTTCCGGATCAGACCAGCATTGCGCACCTGTACAGCGTAATGCACGATGAGCCAGTGCCGCTTCTCTTCCCGAAGGTTTTTGCGCCATGTTCTCGATTTGAATGGATGGGGACATCACCACAGCAGTGGATTCTGTCCGCATCGTTGGGGGTACAGACTTTGGCTCAGCAGCTGCTGGCACTGACCGTGATCTCTCGGTTTGCTTGCGCACGGCCTGCTGGCGCCGCATCTTCTGCGCCAAAGCCCGACCACGCAAGTGACCGGAAGCGGATATTTCAGACATATTGCCTCCCTTGGAGTTACCGCCGTGCAAGTTGAACACGGCGGCATCGTCACTGTTGCTCCTGATCAGGAGCCCCGGTACACCACAAATGCCAGACCCTGGCTCTGGGTGTAGTTGTCGTAACCGATCAACTTCACCAGATGACCCGGATATTCGCGGTGGCAGGCTTCCAGCTCGGCCAGAATGGTATCCACACTTCTTTCACCAAACATGGGGAGCTTCCACATGTACCAGTAATGCGTGAACGAACGACTGGGCTCAACATGCTCTACGGCTGGGTTCCAGCCCTGAGAAACAATGTACTGAATCTGAGCCCGGATCTGTTCCGCAGACATGGGGGGCAGGTATGAAAATGTCTCATACCGGCGGACTTGCTTGTAATCTTGCACATCGGCCATGACGACCTCCTTCCTGAATGAGTCGATGAATGTTCAGAAATCAGCGGTTCTGTACGTCGAGCTTGTCGACCGTATCGAACTCAAACTTGATTTCTTTCCAGGTTTCCAGAGCGATTTTGAGTTCTGGGGAATGGCGGGCTGCATTCATCAACACTTCCTTGCCTTCCTTCTCGATCTCTACGCCACGGTTACGGGCTTCTACGCAGGCTTCCAATGCCACACGATTGGCCGCTGCACCTGCTGCATTACCCCAGGGGTGACCCAGAGTACCACCACCAAACTGCAGCACGGAGTCATCGCCAAAAATGCTGACCAGAGCCGGCATGTGCCATACATGAATACCACCGGAGGCTACGGCAAAGGCACCGGGCATGGAACCCCAATCCTGATCGAAGAAAATACCGCGACTACGGTCTTCAGGAATATAGGACTCACGGAGCAGATCAATCCAGCCCAGGGTTGAAGCGCGATCGCCTTCCAGCTTGCCGACCACCGTACCCGTATGGAGATGATCACCACCGGAAAGACGCAGGGCCTTGGTCAGTACCCGGAAGTGGATACCATGGTTGGGGTTACGATCGATAACGGCATGCATGGCGCGGTGAATATGGAGCAATACGCCATTTTTACGGCACCAACGCGCCAGACCCGTGTTGGCGCAGAAACCGCCGGTCAGGAAGTCGTGCATGATGATGGGCATACCCAGTTCCTTGGCGAACTCGGCACGTTCGTACATTTCTTCCGGAGAAGGTGCGGTCACATTCAGATAGTGACCCTTGCGCTCACCAGTCTGGGCTTCGGCATTGTGAATGGCATCCGCCACGAACAGGAAGCGGTCACGCCAGCGCATGAAGGGCTGGGAGTTGACGTTTTCGTCGTCCTTGGTGAAGTCCAAACCACCGCGCAGGGCTTCGTACACGGCCCGGCCGTAGTTCTTGGCAGACAGACCCAACTTGGGCTTGATGGTACAACCGAGCATCGGCCGGCCGTACTTGTCGAGCAAGTCACGTTCCACCTGAATGCCATGGGAAGGACCATTACAGGTCATGACGTAGTGCAGCGGGAAGCGCACATCTTCCAGCCGCAGGGCACGCACCGCCTTGAAGCCGAAGACGTTACCGACCAGCGAGGTAAATACGTTGACGACCGAGCCTTCTTCAAAAAGATCAATCGGGTAAGCAATAAACGCATAAAAGGCCGCGTCGTCACCGGGAACATCTTCGATGCGATATGCGCGACCTTTGTAGTAGTCCATGTCGGTTAGCAGGTCAGTCCAGACCGTAGTCCAGGTGCCGGTAGATGATTCTGCTGCCACTGCCGCCGCCGCTTCTTCCCGATCTACACCGGGCTGCGGGATAATCTTGAAACACGCCAAAAGATCCGACTCCAGCGGCACGTAGTCCGGAGCCCAATATGTGTGGCGGTACTCCTTGACGCCGGCTTGATATTTACCAGCCATAAGATTCCTCCTAAAGTATCAGTCTAACTTGACCTGCAAAGCTGTAACCCCTGACGAATGTACAAAGCTCATTCCATAAGGTAAAGTAAAAAGAAATTAATGTTACCTTTTGGAAAAATAAAACCTTGATAACCCGTCATCCGACCCTGCACCAGTTACGGATATTCACGGTGCTTGCGCGACACCTTAACATGACTCGCGCTGCTTCGGAATTACATCAGACCCCATCGGCGCTGTCCATACAGATCAAGCAACTTTCCGAAACCGCCGGTGAGCCGCTCTACGAACAAATGGGTAAAAAACTCTACCTAACCTCTGCTGGTGAAGCTGTGGCCCGGGCCGGTCATGACATTCTGCGCCGTCTGGATGCCTTGAACCAGGAACTGGATGCGCAACGTAACCTCGAATCCGGCACGCTGAGTCTTTCCATTATTTCCACTGCCGAATATTTCGCGCCGCGCCTCATAGGCACCTTTTGCAAAGAACATGCCGGTATTGAAGTGCATCTGGAAATTGCCAATCGCGACAGCATCCTCGAAAGGCTCAAGCAAAATCTGGATGATATCTACATTATGGGTCAGGTACCTGAGGGTATTGACGGCGTGGCCCGTCCCTTCATGGACAATCCGCTGGTGGTACTAGCACCGGGAGACCACCCGCTGGCCGGACAAACGCGTATCCATCCCCAGCAATTGCGTGATGAAGCTTTTATTCTTCGTGAGGAAGGTTCAGGCACCCGCCTGACTGCCCAAAATTTTTTCCTGGAACGGGGCATCCAACTCAAAGTCAGGATGACCATGAGCAGTAATGAGGCCGTCAAACAGCTAGTTGCCGGAGGGCTGGGCTTGAGCGTCCTGTCGCGCAACACCATTGCCGCAGAAGCCAATGCAGGCAATATCGCGGTGCTGGATGTAGAAGGCTTTCCGATCCTCAGACACTGGCACGCGGTTTATCGCAAAAACAAACGCTTGACCGCCGTCGCGCAAAAATTCATGGATTTTTTGCTGCAGGGTCGCTACTGATCTTACAGAAACCAGCCAACATGATGACTACGGTTTTTGTCTTGGCCGATTCCGGTGACCATGCCATTATTCCCTGATGCCTCCACCCGTCCTGAGCTTGCATGAGTAAACATCCCCTGCGCAGCGTACTGAAAGTCGGGAGTAACACCCTGCTTTCCCGACTCCTGGGTTTTGCCCGGGACATCATTCTGGCCCATCTGTTTGGTGCAGGGGAAATGGCAGATGCTTTTTTTGTGGCCTTCCGGATTCCCAATCTGTTTCGGCGGCTGTTTGGAGAGGGTGCATTTTCCCAATCTTTTGTTCCGGTGCTGGGGGAATATCGTGCCCGGCGCAGCACGGCGGAAACTCAAGCCTTTGTCGCTGATGTCAGCGGTTGGCTGGCACTCAGCCTGGCTATTTTCACCCTGTTTGGCATACTCGGTGCCAGCCTTGTCGTCTATGCCATCGCTCCCGGTTTTGCCGCTGATCCCGACAAATTTCAATTGACGGTGGAATTGTTGCGGATCACTTTTCCGTATCTTTTCCTGATTTCCCTGGTCGCCCTGGCCGGGGGCATTCTCAACACCCACGGGCATTTTACCGTACCCGCCATCACCCCGGTTTTTCTGAATCTCAGCATCATCGCCACCGCCCTGCTCTGGGCGCCACATCTGCAACAGCCGGTCATCGCCGTAGCCTGGGGAGTGCTCATTGGTGGCGTAGTGCAATTGTTGTTTCAGTTTCCTTCCCTGAAAAAACTGGGTTATCTACGCTGGCCACGGCTGCGCCGCCGGGATCCGGGCGTCGTCAAGGTGCTACGGCTGATGGGACCGGCCGCTTTCGGGGCATCGGTCGCCCAGGTCAATTTGTTTCTGAATACCATTCTGGCTTCTCTGGTTGGGGCTAATGTGGTTTCTTATTTATATTATTCCGACCGCCTGGTGGAATTTCCGCTGGGAGTTTTCGGCGTGGCCCTCGGCACGGTGGTCCTCCCCCTGCTTTCCCGGCAGGCGGCGGAAAGCTCTGCACAATTTCCCGAGACTCTGGACTGGGCCCTGCGCCTGACCTGGCTGATCGGCCTGCCCGCCACCATCGGTCTGCTGATTCTGGCAGAACCGCTGTTGATCAGCCTGTTCCGCTACGGCGCTTACAGTGCCGCAGATGCCGCGCAAAGCAGTTTGAGCCTGATCGGCTACGGCATTGGCATTTTACCCATTATTGCCGCCCGGGTATTGGCGCCTGCTTTTTATGCCCATCAAAATACACGCACACCGGTACGCTTCGGGATGATCAGCGTGGCTGTCAACATGGGTATCAGCCTGATCCTTGCCTGGCCACTGCAACAGTTGGGTCTGGCCCTGGCAACCAGCACTGCAGCACTGGTCAATGCTGCCCTGCTCTGGCGCCGCCTGCATCGGGATGGCCTCTACCAGATGCAACCGGGATGGCTGCCCTTTTTGCTGAAATCAAGCAGCATGGCGGTTATCATGGGTCTGGTGTTATTTTTTCTGCGTGGCGACACCGCACTGTGGCTTGCCCTGCCCTTATGGGAAAGACTGCTGCGGGTACTAGGGCTTGTGGCTTTGGCCGCGCTGATCTATCTGGGCGGCACCTGGGGACTGGGCATCCATGAGTTGCGCGACATTATCCGAAGGAGAACTGAGCGTGTCTGACACAGACGGATTACATGGACATGGAGATTCCGTCCTGGCCATTCAGCGACCGGGCCAGATACGGGTGTTCACGCTTTTGGAGGCGCAACAGATATTCCCTCTGGTACGCAATATTACCGCCCTGGCTGTTGATGAACTCGCGCCCATTCTCGATGCCATGCGCGCCAACATGGAAAATCACCCGGTTTTACAACATCAGGAAAGCCTCTACGAAGAAATCGTGCAACGCTGGATCAACAAAATGGAGCGCTTGGGCGTAGTCGTGTCAGGCTTGTGGTTGGTGGACTTTGACACCGGCGATGGATATTTGTGCTGGCGCCACCCGGAACCGGCCTTAGCCTACTACCACGGCCATACCCAGGGCTTCGGGCAACGTCGTCCCCTACTGGAGGTCATCCATGAAATGCAACCCCAGTGGGCAGACTGCGCACCGATGATCTAGGGTTCTCCATGAATTTACGCTAGTATGTCGCCATTTTTTCGCCAAACGGATATGCACGGATCCCCCATGAGTTTTCCAGGCTTTTTCCATCGCCGCAGTCATCGTCCTGCCCGCACGCATCAAGCGGTGACTATTGGCAATTTTGATGGAGTCCATCGGGGGCATCAAGCCTTGCTTCAGTCCCTGCAACATGAAGGATTAGCAACGGCCGTACTGACTTTCGAACCTCTGCCTCGGGAATTTTTTCAAGCAGGGCAAGCAGCGCCACGACTGAGCAGTCTTCACGAAAAAGTGCATGCTCTGCGTCATTACGGTGTCGATCAGGTCTATTGCCTACCTTTTGATCAGACACTGGCCCAAGTGTCAGCAGAAGATTTCATCACTCAGATCCTGATGCAGCAGTTACAGTGTCGTTTTCTGGTGGTAGGCCATGACTTTCGTTTTGGTGCCAAGCGCCGGGGGGACCTGGACATGCTCCTGCATTATGGTCGGCAATATGGTTTTAGCGTGCTGGAGCAGCCGGCATTCAGCCTGGATGGCCAGCGGGTCAGCAGTACCGGGATTCGTGCAGCCCTGCAAGCGGGTCATCTTGATCAGGCCAGTCAATGGCTGGGCAGACCCTATACCCTCTGCGGAAAAATTATCCATGGTGATCATCTCGGCCGGGAGCTGGGTTTTCCGACGGCCAATATTCCCCTGAATCGCCGCCCCGTTCCGGTCAGTGGCATTTTTGCCGGGCGTCTGCGTAGCGAGCGGGGAACTTGGATAGCAGCAATCAGCATTGGTTTGCGGCCCACCGTCGGTGGCAAGCAGATGGTGCTGGAGGCGCACTGTCTGGATGCCGACAACCCCGATCTCTATGGTCAGCGCGTGCAAGTGGAATTGCTCCACCAGCTTCGTCATGAAGAAAAATACCCGGACCTCGATACTCTCAAAGCCGCCATTGCCCGGGACATTCTTAATACCCGCCATTTTTTTGCCGAACACCCTGAGGATTTGCACAACCCATGGACTACAAGCTCACACTGAACCTTCCCCAAACGGATTTTCCCATGCAGGGCAAACTTCCGGCACGCGAACCCGCCACTTTGGCGCGTTGGCAGGAGCATGATTTATATGCTTCCCTGCAGGCGGCGCGCAGCACGGCACCGGCATTTATTCTGCACGACGGCCCGCCTTATGCCAATGGCAACATCCACATTGGCCATGCGGTCAACAAAATCCTCAAGGATATCATTAATAAAAGCAAATTGAGTGAAGGTTATCGGGTGCCCTATGTGCCGGGCTGGGATTGCCATGGTCTCCCTATTGAAATCAAGGTAGAAAAAGAGCTCGGGCGCCCCGGTGAAAAAGTCAGTGCCCAGGAATTTCGCAATGCCTGTCGCCGCTATGCGGAAAGCCAGATTATTGGACAACGGCAGGATTTTGAACGTCTAGGTATTCTCGGGGACTGGCAGCATCCCTATATGACCATGCAATTTGCCGCAGAAGCCAACATTCTGCGGGAGCTGGGTCGCCTGACCGTCAATGGTCAAATTTTTCGTGGTGCCAAACCGGTGCATTGGTGTGTGGATTGTGGCAGCGCCCTGGCCGAAGCCGAAGTGGAATATCAGGATCGCACCGACCCTTCCATTGATGTGGCCTTTGCGGTAGCTGACCCTGCTGACCTGCAACAACGCCTGGGTTTGAATGAAACAGTAGATGCCAGCGTGGTGATCTGGACCACCACCCCCTGGACATTACCCGCCAATCAGGCGGTGGCCCTGCATCCTGAATACCGCTATGCACTGCTGCGCAGTGGTCACCATTACATTCTGGTGGCCGCCGATCTGGCGGAAAGCACCCTCGCCCGCTATGGTGAAGCTGCTCCTGCCGTACTCGCGGAATGTGCCGGTGCGCAGCTTGAAGGACTGCTGTTGCAGCATCCCTTTCTGGATCGCCAGGTCCCCGTCATCCTCGGCGAGCATGTCACCCTCGAAGCGGGAACCGGCTGCGTACATACCGCCCCCGCCCACGGCGTGGAAGATTATGAAGCCAGTCGCCACTATCATCTGCCCGTGGACAGTCCCTTGCAGGATAATGGCCGCCTCCGCGATGACCTGCCCCATGGACTCGGCGGTCTGAATATCCGTCAGGCCAACGAGCGCATCATCGAACTCTTGCAAGAGAACAGGGCGCTGCTGCATCTGGAAAAAATCCGTCACAGTTATCCCCACTGCTGGCGTCATAAAACCCCCCTACTGTTCCGGGCGACGCCGCAATGGTTTATCAGCATGTCCGCCAACCAGTTGCGCGATAAAGCCCTGACCGCCATTGAGGACACCCGCTGGATTCCCGACTGGGGCAAAGAACGGATCGCCGGCATGGTCCGGCAACGTCCGGACTGGTGTATTTCCCGGCAGAGGGCCTGGGGTGTACCAGTAGCGCTGTTCTCCTGTGTGCAGTGCGGTGAACCGCTCCGCGACGCGGCGACTTTTGCGCGCATTGCAGAAGCCGTCGAAGCCAATGGCGTCGATGCCTGGTTCAATCAACCCGCAGAGGATTTCCTCCCGGCAGATGCCCGCTGCCCTGCCTGTGGGCATACCCATTTCCACAAGGGTACCGACATTCTCGATGTCTGGTTTGACTCCGGTTCGACCCATGCTTTTGTCCTAGAGCAACGCCCTGAGCTGCATAGCCCCGCAGATTTGTATCTGGAAGGCTCTGACCAGCATCGCGGCTGGTTTCAATCCTCCCTGCTGGAATCGGTGGCCAGTCGCGGCCATGCGCCCTTCAAGACGGTACTCACCCATGGTTTCACGGTGGATGGTGAAGGTCGCAAAATGAGCAAGTCGGTGGGTAACGTCATTGCTCCCCAGAGCATCATCGACCGTTATGGCGCCGATATTCTCCGGCTCTGGGTGGCTTCGGCAGATTACCGAGGCGAAATTCCGATTTCTGACGCCATTGTCAAACAACTGGGAGACAGCTATCGGCGCATCCGCAACACCGCCCGCTATATTCTCGGCAACACCCATGATTTTGACTACACCAAAGATGCGCTGCCTGCCACCGACTTGCTGGAAATGGACCGCTGGATGTTGGCCCGTGCAGCGCTGCTGCAGGAAGAAATCCGCGCCGCCTACGCTGAGTATCAGTTTCTGAAAGTGCAGCAGAAACTGCATCATTTCTGCTCCGTGGATCTTGGCGGGCTGTACCTCGATGTCCTCAAGGACCGCCTGTATACCTCGCCGGCGGCTTCTCATGCGCGGCGTTCAGCACAGACGGTACTCTGGCAGATGCTCGAAGCCATGGTTCGCTGGATGGCCCCTGTGCTCAGTTTTACGGCGGAAGAAATTTGGCAGGAAATGCGTAACCGCGCTGCACCCAGCGTATTTTTCGGAGAATATCCGGCATTACCTTTGCCCGAAGACGCGCCCGCGCTTAGCGCCCGTTGGGATCGCCTCAGTCTGCTTCGAGAGGCGGTGAACGCCACCCTGGAACCCTTGCGGCAGGATAAAAAAATCGGTTCCGGCCTGGACGCAGAACTGCGGATTTATGCCAATCAGGACTGGGAGGAGTTCTTACGCCCCTTGGGAGAAGAAATCCGCTATTTTTTAATGACTTCGGCCTGCAGCATTCTGCCCTATTCGGCGCGGCCGGAAGCCTGTACGGAACCGGTTCCTGGAGTGGCCCTGGAGGTTCAGAGCAGTTCGGCCAGCAAATGCGCGCGCTGCTGGCATCGTCGTCCCGATGTCGGACAACATGCCGAACATCCGGAAATCTGTGGGCGCTGTGTCAGCAACCTCGAATTACCTGGCGAAAAACGGGAGTTTTGCTGATGTTACGTTATCTCTGGCTGTCTTTCGCCGTCATTATTATTGACCAGGGTGTCAAGCTCTGGCTGAGCCACATCTGGCGGGTGGGCCAGGGGGTAGTGGTGGTCCCCGGCCTGCTCAACTTTCGCCTGGTCCACAATACCGGTGCCGCCTTCAGCTTTCTGGCCGGTGCCGGTGGTTGGCAACGCTGGTTGCTCATTGGGATAGCCCTGCTGGTGATAGTCATCATCGTCGCCATCCTGCGACGCCTCAAACCTGGCAGCACCTGGACGGCCGTGGCACTCGCCCTCATCCTCGGCGGGGCAGTAGGTAATCTCCTCGATCGCATTCGTCTTGGTTATGTGGTGGACTTTATTGGTGCCCACTGGGGCAACTTGTATTGGCCGTACTTCAATATTGCCGACAGTGCCATCAGCATCGGCGCCGTGATCCTGATTCTCGATGCTTTTCGTCGCCACTGATTGACGCCTGGAAGCTCCACGCTTGGCAGGGGGATGCTTTCAGCTGCTGAGATGCGCAGCTTTCGGGATTCTCCTGAGCAAACATTGGGTTCCATCTACAAAGGGCTACTGACAGCGCCGCCGCTGTCGTCAAATCGCGACAAATTTCGGCGCCTCGACGCGCGCTTAAATTTTACGTCCTTGTTTCGCATGAGATAATATTTTTGGCATACTTCTTGCTTAATCCTCTGAAACACACGGAAACTTGAGGAGATCACCATGGAAAGCAGCACCAACTTACTGGCCGCTCTGCGCCGGGTTCGCAGCTTCCCCAGCTATTCATCCTTCATGGCGGGACATGAAAGAAAGCGCATCAAAAGGGAGCTCCAGAAACGTCTATTGCGTTTACGGCGGCAAAGACAGGGCCAGCGAAACAGTTTTGTCTCAAAACAGCAACAGCTGGCTGGCGGTTTCCTGCAACAGATTTTTCACTGAACTTCAAACACAGGCGCGCTGAATATCTTTTCCGCACTCCTGTAAAAACTGCCAGCGCGCCACCCATTCATGTACCGGATGGGGAGAAGCTCCAGCCATTACCTGACGGAACGCGTCAAAATCTTTTTCAATCTGTTTCAGGACACTGAGCAAACGCCGCAATCGACCCGGGTCGCCCTTACGTTTGGCTTTTTCAACAGCCTCGCTGGCGATAATAAGGGACCGGGGGAAATCCATAGCCTGACGCAAGGCGGCATCGCGTTTTTTTCTTTCGCCTCCGCCTTCACGATCAGGCATGCGGGGGACCCGCTGTTGCCATTCTTTCAGCATATCCAGAGACTGCTTTTCCAGATCCATCCGCAATTTTTCTGTAGAACCCGCCAATAAACGAGCGCTTTTGAGTTTGCGGTCATCGTGGCGCAGTCGGGCCTGGCGGGTAAGACCGAGGGCCAGATCCTGTTCACTCACCAGCCCTTCGGCAATCAAAAGCTTGCCCAGGCGTTCACCACCGGCATGCTGATGGCTGAGAGCCCGTTCCAGTTGCTCTGGAGAAATGAAGCCGCTTTGCAGCAGCAGTTGTCCTATGCGTATTTTTTCTTGTTCTGTGGCCATATTTTATTGTGGGAATGTGAATGATGATAAAAAAACACTCAGCGCCGATGCACCAGCCCTGCTCGGGCCTGATCCCGGGGTTTGATGATGATTTCATCAATATTGACATGGGCGGGACGGCTCACTACCCAGACAATCGCCTCGGCAATATCCGCTGCAACCAGGGGTTCCATACCGGCATACACATTGGCCGCTCGTTCCGCGTCTCCAGCAAAGCGCACCAGACTGAATTCGGTTTCCACCAGTCCCGGGTCGATTTCGCTGATACGAATGGGTTGACCCAGCCATTCCACGCGCAGGGTTTCGGTAATGGCTTTCACCGCATGTTTGCAGGCCGTGTAACCCCCACCGCCGGCATAGGTTTCATGGGCAGCAATACTGCCGATATTGATCAGATGCCCTGTCCCCGAAGCGGCTTTCAGGAGTCTGGGGTACAAAGCTTTACTCATGCGCGCCAGGCCGAGGACATTACTGTCCCACATGCGTTGCCAGTGAGATTCTTCCATATCGGCAATGGCTTCCAGACCCAATGCCCCACCCGCATTGTTGACCAGCACATCGACAGCTTCGGGTAGCTGCTCCACAAACTGACGAACACTTTCCGTGTCAGTGACATCCAGGGGCAGAGCGACCCCCTGGATTTCCGCAGCCAGGGCCTGGAGTCGCTCCAGGCGCCGGGCACCCAGATAGACCTGGTAGCCTTGCCACGCCAGTTGGCGGGCCGTTTCCGCACCAATTCCGGAAGAAGCCCCAGTGACTACGGCGCAGGGTTTGGATGTACTCATGCCCAGTCCTCCGGTTCGTTGCCCGCCCGCCATTTGATGCTGCAGCCCACACTGGGGAGGACTTTGTCCGGTGCTTCCCCGCCATTGAGTACAGCCTCCACTGCCGCCGACAAATCCTTGCCGGTAACCGGAAGCGTGTTCTTGGGACGGCTATCATCAAACTGCCCGTGGTAAAAAAGCTTGCTGGCCTGATCAAACAGAAAAATATCGGGGGTGCATACGGCGTTGAAAGCCTTTGCCACACTTTGCTCCCCATCAAAAAGATACGGGAAATCATAACCAGCCCGCCGTGCTTCCGCCGGCATTTTCTCGGGGGCATCTTCGGGGTAGGTTTCCGGGTCATTACTGTTGATGGCGACCACCTGTAACCCCTGACGCTGCCACTGCCGGGTCAATTCCCCGAGCTGCTGGCTGATATGTAGTACATACGGACAGTGATTGCAGATAAACAGCACCAATAATGGCTTGCCCTGGGCAGAGCTGCTGGACCATTGCGTTTTATCCCCGCCCACGGGCAGAGAAAAAGCGGGCATGGCCCCACCTATGGGTAAATCTTTTGCTGTCATCGCCATCGTTATGTCTCCTTGAAATTCCTGATACATCATATTGACTGAAAAGCATCGCATGGGTCACTGGCTACCCGGTGACACATACACTTTCATACGGGCGCTGGTTGCAGCCCTCCAGACGAGTCTTGCTCCGGCAAGGATTCCAGCACCCAGGCACCATTCCCCTGCAGTCGCAGACAACGCTGATGGTAGCGCAACAAACTGGAACGATGCCCCACACTGATCATGGCCGTTTCGGGCAAAGCCTCTATGAGTAACTGATACAACTGACACTCAGCGGGCTCATCCAGTGCTGAACTGGCCTCGTCCAGAAACAGCCATCGGGGTTTTTGCACCAGCACCCGCGCAAAGGCCAGCCGCTGTTGTTCCCCCAAGGATAACACATGAGACCAGAGCCGGGAGTCCTCCAGCTTGTCCTGCAGCCCGGACATCCCCACCAGACCGAGAATCTGCTGCAGGCGCCGGTCATCCAAGTCCGTCACACCAAAAGGATACACCAGCACTTCCCGCAGGGTGCCGAGGGGGAGATAAGGTTTCTGGGGAAGAAACAGTGGGCGATCGGCCTTGGGTAGCCCGATTTCGCCGTCACCAAATGGCCAGATACCTGCCAGCCCCCGGATCAGGGTACTTTTACCACCCCCGGAAGGTCCCATGATCAAGAGCCGTTCACGCCGCTGCACGTCGAGGTTCAGGTCATGCACCAGCTCCCGACCATCGGGTAAACGCACATTGAGATGCCTGACCTGCAAACAGGGGGCATCACGACATTCAATCTGATAGTGGGTTTCGCGAATAACCCGCACTTCTTCCATGGATTGTTCAAAATAGCGCAGACGATCGACTACCGCATGCCAGTTGGCCAGACTGCTGTAACTGCTGACAATAAAAGACAGAGCACCCTGCACCTGGGCAAAGGCAGAGGCAATTTGTTGCAGCCCCCCAATGCCGATAGCCTTGTTCACAAAATAGGCAGGCATACTGACGATGATAGGGAAAATAATGGCGGCCTGACCATAACCCGACACCCACCAGTTGAGGCGCATGGACCGCCAGATAATCCGCCAGTAGTTGGCATATACACTGGCGAAACGCTGGAGGAAATGATGGCGCTCTTCGCTCTCACCGCCATATAAGGCCACGCTCTCGCTGTTTTCGCGCAGGCGCATCATGCTGAAACGAAAATCGGCCTGATAGCGTTCCTGGTTGAAATTGAGTTTGATCAGCGGGCGGCCGATCAGGGCCGTCAAAATCGTACCAAACACGGCATAGATCAGGGCCGCCCAAACCAGATAACCGGGAATGGTATATAAAGATCCATTCCATGGAATGGTAATCATGGCCGACAATTCCCAGAGCATGAAGACAAAGGCCGCGAGGGTGGTCACCGAACTCAGCAGGCCGATGATGATGTTCAGGGTCTGGTTGGTAAAACTGGCCAGATCTTCGCTGATACGCTGATCGGGGTTATCCGTTCCATCCCCGAGTACCTGCATGTGGTAAAAGGTACTTTTGGACAGCCAGTTATCGAGATAATGCCGGGTCAGCCACCGTCGCCAACGAATTTCCAGCATCTGGGTGAAAAAAACCTGAGACACACCAGCCGCAACATAAGAAGCCGCCAACAGCAGAAAAATCAGCATCTGATGCCAGGCTGCATCAACGGCAAAATGCTGCAAGGCGTTCCAGAAAACCGCATACCACTGAGTAATCCGGTAGGAAATGAACACCATGAACAAATTGAGCAGAATGATCAGCGCAAAAACACCCCGGGCACTCCAGCGCTCTTCAGAATGCCACCAGTAGGGCTTGCTGATCCGCCACAAGTCGCGAAAAAAGGCTCCGTTAAACTGCTTCATGCATTCTCTCCAGCCGCTACCATCTGGCTCATCCCAACGCCCCTCCAGTTTCTGCGCCTCCCCCGGCGCAATTCTTGCTATGCTTCAGGGGATATCTTATCCGTAAAATTCTGGAGAATAACATGACCCAATCCAAAAACCATTCCCGTCGTCAGTTTATCGGAGGTATGGCCGCTGTTGCCGGAGCGGGAGCCCTGGCCATCAGTGCCCAGAGTAATGCTGAAGGCTTGATGGGACCCACCAAAAACAAGGTGGTTTTTCAGCTCAACAAATCAGATCCGGCTTATGTACTGGATATTCTGCATAGCGCTGCAGTCGTTCTAGGGCACTTCAACAGCGATGCCGACATTGTCATCGACTGTTTTGGACCAGGCATCTGGCTACTTGTCAAGGCCCCCAAAAATCATCAGCATTATGAAAAATTCATCCGGGAACAGGTGGAAAGCCTGCATATGTACGGGGTGATTTTTAACGCCTGTGAGCAAACCATGAAAACCATTCATATCGACAAGGCGGATTTGATCCCACAGGCGGTTCCGGTATTCAGTGGCGCGGTGGATCTCATGACCCTGCAGCAGAAGGGCTATGCCTATATCGCCTGGTAAGCTGGCTGCCGATGCTGCAAAACCGGTAACTGCTTGCGGCAGCGCTGCAGGAACTCCCTGTCCATTCCAGCCATCACCCAGCCCGGCCCCTGTTCCCTGCGGGCCAGGACCTGCCCCCAGGGATCAATGATCATGCTGCCACCAAAGGTCTGGCGGCCGTTCTGGTGAACGCCGCCCTGATCGGCGGCCAGCACATACGCCTGGTTTTCGATGGCCCGGGCGCGCAGCAGACTCTCCCAGTGGGCGCTGCCGGTCTGGCGGGTGAAGGCGCTCGGCACGACCAGTATCTCCGCCCCGGCATAACGCCGATATAACTCTGGAAAACGCAAATCATAACAAATGGACAACCCCATCATGCCCCAAGGGGTTTCAACCTGTACCGGCGTTTTGCCGGGAGCAATGCTGCGGGATTCCCGGTACATTTCCCCATCGGCAAGATCCACATCAAAAAGATGGATCTTGTCATAGCGCGCCCGGCGCAACCCTTGCGCATCAAAAACCAGACAGGTAGCGAAACACCGCCCATCGGGTGCTGCGAGCGGGATGCTGCCACCCACCAGCCAGCAACCATGCTGATGGGCCTGGGCTGCCAGCCAGGACTGAATAATTCCCTCGCCATCGGCTTCCATGAGCGCCAACTTGTCGGTTTCATGACGACCCATGAAGGCAAAATTTTCGGGGAGCAGGACCAGATCCGCCCCCTGACTGGCGGCCTCCTGGATCAGCTTGGCAGCCTCTTCCAGATTCTCTGCAAGGCTTTCCGTAGAAACCATCTGAATGACCGCAAGTTGGGCGTCCATGGGCGCATTGATCCTTTGTGATTGCACGGGAAGAGGAGCGTGACCTACCGGCTGCAGGGTTTACTACTTAGAGAATATGCATAGACGGAGCACGACCTGGTTCAGCTACACTACAGAAATCCTTCCTGTCGAGTAAAGCTTAATGACCAAAAGTACTTTACCTGTCATGCTCACCCAATATCTCGCGGCCACTCCGGTAGATCAGGATGCCCTTACAGAGATGGTGCAGTTGATCTGGGAAACCTTATCGACCGAGCAGCGCCAGGATTTGATGGCCTGTCCTCCGAGTTTTTTCCGGCATTGGCTGCAGCTTGCCTGCATAAGCCCTTTTTCTCGCCAATATTTGCAACGCCATCCTGCACACGTGCTCGCACTGGCAAAAGGAAAAACAACTCCGTTTCCTGTTCTGCATCACAGCAGCGCAGATGTATTCAACAGCGCCCTGCGCCATTATCGCAATGCGCGGATGGTCGAAATCCTCTGGGAGGACCGCAAAGCCGGCGAGCAAATGCCGAAAACCGTAGCGGCCTTGAGCATTCTGGCCGAAACCTGCCTCCAAGCAGCCTGTAAATACGGTCTGAGCTTACTCGAAGAAAAGCATGGGCGACCGATGACTGCAACGGGTAAACCTGTATTTTTCACGGTCATCGGCATGGGAAAACTGGGTGGAAAAGAGCTGAATGTTTCTTCGGATATTGATCTCATTTTCTGCTTCAGCGAAAACGGTAGTAGCGATGGTCCGCGTCCTCTCGATAACAGTGAATATTTCAGTCGTCTGGGACGCTGGCTGATTCAGAGTCTCGACCAACCACTGGCAGAAGGTTTCTGCTTTCGCGTGGATATGCGTCTGCGCCCCTTCGGGGATGCCGGCCCTCTGTGCATCAGCGCTGCCGCTATGGAGCATTACTACCAGGTACATGGACGGAGCTGGGAGCGTTATGCTTTTATCAAAGCCCGACCTGTAGCGGGAGACGCGCACTTCGGCAAACAGTTGCTGGAAATGCTTCAGCCTTTTGTATATCGCCGCTATCTGGATTTTACCGCCTTGCAAGGACTGCGTGAGGTCAAAGCACTGATGGATGCGGAGCAGGGCGAAAGTCGTCAGGACATCAAAAAAGGCCAGGGCGGCATCCGTGAAATTGAATTCATCTGTCAGTCCTTGCAGATTATTCACGGTGGCCGCCATCCACAATTACGGGATAGCAATACCCTCAGCACTCTCAATACCTTACATAAACTGGGATTATTGCCCGAAAGAGACTTTCAATTACTGGGCAAGGCCTACTTGTTTTTGCGCAATGCCGAGCACTGCCTGCAAATGGTGGAGGATCAGCAAACCCAGCAATTGCCGAACAGCGACCGCGAATGGCAACGCCTGGCCTGCGCTATGCATTACCCGAATGTGGAAAGCTTTCGCACTGAACTGGACCATTTGCGCCAGCAAGTGCATTCGATTTTTGTACAGACCCTGGCACCCCAGGATCAGCCTCTTCACGGTCAATCCGAAAAAGGACAGCAGCTTTGGTATCACGCCCAGAACCATGCTCAGGACATCCTCCCCGACGAGATCCTGCGCAGCCTGCATTTTTCCAGTCCCTCCGAAATCTGGACGCGGCTCTGGCGCTTTGCCCATAGCCGGGATGTCTCATCGCGCCTTTCTACAACAGGACGACTCCGTCTGGATCACCTGCTGCCGCAGATATTGGATATATGCGGGCAGGAAGAAAACCCAGACGCCCTCCTCCTGCATTTTCTGAACCTGCTTGAAGCCATTCTCAGCAAAGCCAATTACCTCGCGCTCCTAGCCGAAAACCCCCGATATCTTGAGCACTGCAGTGCCTTGCTGCACAGCCCTTGGCTAGCCCAACAACTGGCACGTTTTCCTGTGCTGCTGGATGAGGTGCTCAGCCAGCAGCAACCCTCCGGGGAGTGGCCCAGTATTCTGCATACCCAGCTAGCCTATGCGGAAGACCAGGAAGAACGCATGGATACCCTGCGGCGCTTCAAAAATGGCGAACAGGTGCGCCTTGCCGCCAGCTTCTGGACGCGACAATTACCCGTGGAGGATCTGCTGGGCCAACTCAGTACTATGGCACAATTAACGCTACAGACCGCATTGGGCTGGGCCCAACAGGAGATGGAGCGGCGCCATGGTCGTATTTGCGCCCGAGATGGCCGCGCGGCGGCTTTCGCAGTGATCGCCCTGGGCAAGCTGGGTGGACAGGAAATGGGCTTCGCCTCGGACCTTGATCTGATCTACATTTATGATGCTCCACCCGATGCTGAGAGTGACGGGCCGTCTCCCCTCCTCGCATCCACCTGGTTTGCCCGCCTCGGACAACGGCTCATCCACCTCCTCAGCACCTTGACCCGCGCGGGCGTGCTCTACGAGATTGACATGCGCCTGCGCCCCAGCGGTCAGTCGGGGCCTTTGGTCAGTAGTCTGGAAGCCTTCCGTCGCTATCAGCAGCAGTCTGCCTGGGTATGGGAACACCAGGCTCTGACCCGGGCCCGTTGGGTAGCCGGAGATCCGCAACTGGGGGCGCATTTTGAAACCCTCCGCCAGGAAATCCTGTGTAACCCCCGTGACTCCAATACCTTACAAAGCGCCGTGAGGGACATGCGCAAGCGCATTTTTGATCACAAAAACATAGCGTCGGGGGCATTTCATCTGAAGCTCAGTCCGGGCGCACTGACAGATATCGAGTTTCTGGTACAATTTGCTATGCTAGGCGCTTGCCCGCTGAAGCCCGAATTATGTCAGAATACCGGAACCGCTGCAGCCATCCGTGCCTTGATGCAATCCGGTATATGGGATAAACAACATGGTTCGGTATTGCTGCATGCCTGGCAACTCTACCGGCAAGTAGAAAATGAACGCTGGCTGAATTTGCAGGAAAATAACGTACATGCAGATGACAGCGCGCATTGGGACGCCTTGCAGGACGCTTCCCAACAAGTGCGCCGCATCTGGCAGGAATGGATTGGCAGTTATACGGATTAAGGAGAAGTCAGGATGTCCATGGAAGATCGCGACGGTTTTATCTGGTTTGACGGCAAAATGGTGCCCTGGAGAGAAGCTACAGTCCATGGACTGACCCACAGCCTGCACTATGGCATGGGCTGCTTTGAAGGTGAAAGGGCTTATGCCACCCCTCAGGGTGCGGCCATTTTCCGCTTGCCGGAACACACCAAGCGGCTTTTCAACAGCGCCAAAATCCTGCAGATGGAAGTCCCCTTCAGTGAAGCGGACATCAACGCTGCCACCAAGGAAGTGATTCGCGTCAACCAACTGGAATCTGCCTATATCCGCCCGCTCCTTTTCTATGGCGCCGAAGGCATGGGACTGTCTGCCAAGGGGCTGAAAGTCCATGCCCTGATTGCGGCCTGGAGTTGGGGCAGCTACCTGGGACAGGAAGCCTTGGAAAATGGCATTCGCGTCAAGGTCAGTTCTTTCAATCGTCATCAGGTAAATATTCACCTGTGCAAAGCCAAGGCGACCGGCAACTACATGAATTCCATGCTGGCCCAGCGCGAGGCGTCTTCCTGCGGATACGATGAAGCCCTGCTCCTGGACCGTGAAGGCTATGTGGCTGAAGGTTCCGGGGAAAATGTGTTCATGCTGCGCGACGGCATTTTATACACCCCCACTCTGACCAGCGCCCTGGAGGGCATTACCCGCGACACCATTATGCGATTTGCCCGGGATGCCGGCATTCCCATTGTCGAGAAGCAGCTTACCCGTGATGAATTCTACATTGCTGACGAGGCGTTTTTTACGGGCACAGCCGCCGAAGTGACGCCCATTCGCGAAATTGATGGCAGAATCATTGGAAACGGTGGCCGGGGACCCATCACCACGCAACTGCAAGGCCGTTATTTTGACACCGTGGCCGGGCGTCGGGACGATCATCCGGAATGGCTGCACCTTGCAGGCTGAATCATGAAAGAGACTATTCATTGTTGCAATCGCGGTTTTACTGAAGTGGAACCCCGGCAATTACCACTCTACTGTCCACAACCGGGGATGAGCCGCTGGAATGGTCATCCCCGGGTATTTCTCAAAATAGAGGAAAGCGGCGAGGCCCGCTGTCCCTATTGTGGCACTCTCTATGTACTGAAAGGCGGGCCACTGAAAAAAGTGGCAGGTCACTAAGCCTGATTCCGGGTAGACAGTTCCTGGACATCCGGAGAGCAATTGCAGAGAGAGACTTCACCGGGCGCGCTGCCGCAATGAACAGCGCGGGGTTTCAGGGCAACCAGTGCAGGAATCCCTGGGGCCCCAGGTAACCCTCCTGCTGGGCCTGTATCTGCCCATTCGCGGCGATGGCCATAAAAGCAGGCGGGCCGACAAGGTGAAAGCGCTTCAGCAATGCCCGGCTACTGGGATCATCTTGAGTGACATCGACACGGATCAACACCCGATTATCCAAGGCCTTTTCCACCGCTGGCGTCGCAAAGGTCACTTTATCCATCCGCGCACATTCCACACACCAGCTGGCCCAGTAATCAATCAGCACCGGTTTACCCTTGGCCTGCTGCAAGGCGGCATCCAGAGCTGCCGGACTTTTGACCACTGTAAAGTGCAATCCCGCCTGCTGTTGTTCCGCACCCTTATTGACCAGCAGAAAGCGCACAAGAGGCTGTAGCGGATCACTAGCGCCACTCAGTGCACCCACACCCATGATCAGGCCATAGGCCAGCAGAATAATACCAACTCCTTTCCAAAAGCGCTGCCAGCCGGTTACTTCGGCTGTCAAACTGTCCAGGGCTCCCAGATAGATAGCAGAGAGGATGGCGAGTGCTGACCAAAGGGCAAGACTGACGGGTCCCGGCAGAATCCGGGTTAATAACCAGATGGCGACCCCCAGCATCAACACCCCAAAAACGGCTTTGACAGCGTCCATCCAGGCTCCAGCTCGAGGGAGCAAACGACCCGCCGAAGTACCGATAATCAGCAGCGGCACCCCCATTCCCAGACTCAGGGCGAACAAAGACACCCCCCCCAGAAACACATTTCCGGTCCGGGAAATGAATAATAAAGCACCTGCCAGAGGAGCTGCCACACAGGGTCCCACAATCAATGCCGACAAGGCACCCATGACAAAGCTGCTGAACAAATGCCCGCCCTTACCCATTCGGGAAAGCCGGGTTTGCAGGCTGCTGGGCATCTGCAAGTCGTAAAATCCAAACATGGACAGGGATAACAATACAAAAATCAAGGCAAAGGCACCCAGAACCCAGGGATTTTGGAACACCGCCTGCAAGTAAGCACCGGTAATGGCAGCAAGTACTCCGGCAATGGTATAAGTCAAGGCCATGCCCAGCACATAAGCTAAAGACAGAGCAAAGGCGCGGGATTTTTGTCCTCCGCGTTTTGCCTCTTGGCCGACAATCAACCCTGAAAGAATGGGAATCATCGGAAATATGCAGGGCGTAAAGGCTAAGCCCAGACCAGAAAGGAAAAAAAGCCCCAAAGTCAGCCAGAAACTATCCTGCAGCGCACCCGCCAAGGCCCCGGCATTGCTGGACGAGTGCGGCTTGGCAGGCTGAGCATGCAGCTGAGGAGCTGGCGCTGGTGCTGGAGATTGCGCAGGAGAAGGGGCGGCCAGCAAAGAAACTTGAACCATTTTGCTCTGTTCGGGATAGCACACTCCTGCATTGGCACAGCCCTGATAAGTTGCCTTGACTTCCAGGGTCCGGGGCGCGGTTCCTTTCACCGAAAATGGGACTGTTACGGTATTTTCACCTTCCAGCACCCGCATTTTGCCAAAAGCGGGGTCGTTCAGCATCACCCCTTTGGGAAGGGTATATTTTCCAGGCACAATATTGTCAGGAAGCAAGGCAATTTTAATACGGTCCCGATACAGGTGATATCCAGGAGCGACATCCCAGCGCAACAACAGGTGATGGGGACTGGCGAGTGTTGCGGAAAAACGAAACGCCTGCTCCGGACTGAGGAAATGTGCGGCAGTTGCCAAGGGAGCCATCAAGCCCAATAACAGAAGGGCACTGCAGAAAACGATGAATCTGTCCCAAAGGGTCCTATGTGTTTGCCGAACAACCATCCTGATTTCACTCCTGCAGCTTGTAGAATCAACCCGGGAGGGGGAAATAAGGCAGCCTACCCGTCTCTGAATCAAGCAACAAGCAGGCCATCATGATCTCCGGACCATCAGCATAAGGGATTTGTGGTCAGCGAAAACTGCCCAGGAACTTTTTGAAAAACTCGTGTTCCAATCTTTTGCAAGCGGCTGTGACAGGTTGCGAGCGCATGTTTCTTCCTCCTTTGGTGGTTTTAGGGCGAGCCTTCGGGTTTCGCCCTTCTTTTTTTCCGACCGGTCGGAATGTTATTTGCGCACAGATACATCATTTGCTAATATGATCTGGCAATCTGCTTCTGTAGTTTTGGATTGCGAGCGCATGTTTCTTTCCTCCTTTGTGGTTTTAGGGCGACTATTCAGTTCGCCCTTTTTTTGTGTGGAGCCCACAGCCATGACGACTTTTGCCGAACGTCCCTTTACTCTCGTACATGCCAATGGTGAAAGACTCTCCGGTCTTATGCATGAAAATCATCAGGATCCCGTGGGTATTTTTCTGCCCGGTTTTGCCTCCAACATGCAGGGTTCAAAGTCCCGGCTCCTCGCAGCACAGGCTCAGCATCAAGGCTGGTCCTGGGTGCGCTTTGATCCCCGTGGAGTGGGTCGTTCTGACGGTGTTTTTGAAAAACTGACCCTGAGTCGCTACCTGGAAGATCTGCACCTGATTCTGCAGATGCTGGAAAACCGACCCGTCATTCTGGTCGGCTCCAGCATGGGCGGATGGCTGGCCGCCATTGCCGCCACGCGCTGGCCCGAACGGGTGCGCGCCCTCCTCCTCATCGCCCCCGCCTTCAACTTCATTCAAACTCTCTTTCGTACGCTTTCCCAGGAAGACCGTCAGCATTGGCAGGAAAGCAATCTCCGCTGCTGGCAGGATCATTACGGGCTCGGAGAGTTACGCATGCGTTTCGATCTGGTGGCTGACAGTTGGCAATATGATCTGTTGCGCTTTCCGGCATACCTGCACTGCCCCGTTGAAATCCTCCATGGTACTGAGGACGAGGCGGTACCCTTGTCACTCAGCTATCAGTTCGCAGCTTGCACCCATGGTGAGCAACTGGCCTTGCGCCCTTTGCCCGGCATCAATCATCGTCTGCAGGGTGCCGACCAGGTTTTACTTCATAGCCTGCAGCACCTCTGGCCTACGCCATAAGGCCGGTCAACAGTCCGCCCCCCTTGACAGCAAAATCTCAGCGCCTATGATTAGCACTCGATGGGTGTGACTGCTAACAACACCCAGGATGAAGTCATCCATTCACTGTAAACACGAGGAAATGATCAATGAAACTGCGTCCTTTACATGATCGCGTCGTAATTCGTCGTTTGGAAGAAGAGCAGAAAACGGCTGGCGGGATCATCATCCCCGACACTGCCAAGGAAAAGCCGGTCCGTGGCGAAATCGTCGCTGCTGGCCATGGCAAGATTCTGGAAGATGGCAAAGTCCGCGCCCTGGATGTCAAAAAAGGCGACCAGGTACTGTTTGCCAAATATGCCGGCACCGAAATCAAGGTGGAAGGTGAAGAGCTGCTGGTGATGCGTGAAGACGACATCATGGCGGTTATCGAAAAGTAATCATTGCTGAATAGTCACCCACATTCATCTATTTTGAGGAGTATTTATGCCAGCCAAACAAGTTGCCTTTGCTGAACACGCCCGCGAAAAAATGCTGCGCGGCGTCAACGTACTTGCCGATGCCGTCAAGGTTACCCTGGGCCCCAAAGGCCGTAACGTGGTCCTCGACAAGTCATTCGGTGCCCCCACCATCACCAAGGACGGTGTTTCTGTCGCCAAGGAAATCGAACTGGCCGACAAGTTTGAAAACATGGGCGCCCAGATGGTGAAAGAAGTGGCCTCCCAGGCTTCCGATGAAGCCGGTGACGGCACCACCACCGCCACGGTTCTGGCCCAGGCCATCATCCGCGAGGGCCTTAAGGCCGTCATCGCCGGCATGAACCCCATGGACCTCAAGCGCGGTATCGATAAGTCCGTCACGGTCATCGTCGAAGAACTGAAAAAACAGTCCAAGCCCTGCAAGACCCAGAAAGAAGTCGCTCAGGTCGGCACCATTTCTGCCAACTCCGATGACTCTATCGGCAAGATCATTGCTGAAGCCATGGAAAAGGTCGGCAACGAAGGCGTCATCACCGTGGAAGAAGGTTCCGGTCTCGACAACGAACTGGATGTCGTCGAAGGTATGCAGTTTGATCGCGGTTATCTGTCCCCCTACTTCGTCAACAATCAGGACAAGATGGTGGCCGACCTGGAGAATCCTTATATTCTTCTCCACGACAAGAAGATTTCTTCCATCCGTGACATGCTGCCCGTCCTGGAACAGGTGGCCAAGTCCAGCCGTCCTCTGCTGATCATTGCCGAAGACGTGGAAGGCGAAGCTCTGGCTACCCTGGTGGTCAACACCATGCGCGGCATCATCAAGGTCGCCGCCGTCAAGGCTCCGGGCTTTGGTGATCGTCGCAAGGCGATGCTCGAAGATATGGCCATCCTCACCGGCGGTCGCGTGGTTTCCGAAGAAATCGGCATGAAACTGGAAAGCACCACCCTCGCCGACCTCGGCCAGGCCAAGAAAGTCGTCATCGACAAGGAAAACACCACCATTATTGATGGTGCCGGCCAGCAGAGCGAAATCAAGGCCCGTGTCGAGCAGATCCGTCGTCAGATGGAAGACGCCAGCTCCGACTACGATCGTGAAAAACTGCAGGAACGTGTCGCCAAACTGGCGGGCGGCGTTGCGGTCATCAAGGTCGGTGCCGGCTCCGAAATGGAAATGAAGGAGAAAAAGGCCCGTGTCGAAGACGCCCTGCACGCTACCCGTGCTGCCGTCGAAGAAGGCATCGTCCCCGGCGGCGGTGTGGCTCTGGTGCGCGCCCGTCACGCCCTGGAGAAGTTCAAGACTGACAACCATGACCAGGATATGGGCGTGGCCATCATCCGTCGCGCCATTGAAGAACCTTTGCGGCAGATCGTCGCCAACGCCGGTGGCGAAGGCAGCGTGATCCTCAACAAGGTAGTGGATGGCAAGGCAGGCTATGGTTACAACGCCGCTACCGACGAATATGGTGACATGTTCGAAATGGGCGTCATCGACCCGACCAAGGTCACCCGCACCGCGTTGCAGAAGGCCTCCAGCATTGCCGGCCTGATGATCACCACGGAAGCCATGGTCACCGAACTGCCCAAGAAAGACGACAAGGCAGGCGGAGATATGGGTGGTGACATGGGTGGTATGGGTGGTATGGGTGGTATGGGTGGTATGGGTGGTATGGGCGGCTTCTAAGCCTTTTCATCCAGACGTCACTACTGTCAGAGAACCGGCCTCCTTTGGGGGCCGGTTTTTTTGTCACGCCAAGAAAAATCTCTGCCCATATCTGCATTCCCACGATGATAATTTCACAGCAACTGATCACCTACCGCAGTCAAAAATAATCTCAGACTGGCAAAGCAAATTAGCTGTAACAAAGACCTTACACCTTCATCAAACCTGCACAAACCCTCAAAAACAATAACAACACACTGATTAAAAAGAAATATTTGTATAAGCGAGAAAGTGTCGCCCAGATGGATATGCGATCATGTCTCTCCTTTATTACACAAGTATCGGAGAGCCTGAACCGCAAAAATATACAACCTATTGATACATATGTGTTTAATTGATTGGCACGATAGCTGCATTAAGTATCCCGTAAACCACTACTTATTGGTGCATGCGCAATGGATACTAAAAAAGTTCTGTTCAAACATAAACGTTCATCATTCTTGGTGGGTCTTTTGTGCGGGACGCTGTGCATAGGTTTTGCCCATGCAGGAACTGCCGTGCAGAAAACAAATCATTTAAAAATAACGAGCACAATCATTCAACAAAAAGTTTTTAATAAAAGTTCTTCTGAAGCCGCACAAGCAGATCCATTCATCGGGCATAACAACACCCTGTCTGACAAAATGCTTGGGGAAGTTGCTGGTAAGGGTGTTCCAGTCAATTTACCCACTGTGACCCGTAACAGCAACAGCGTTGTCCTCTGGGATGAACTGCAGAATCGCTCTGGCGGCGGTAAAAGCTCTATTGAATTGGGCGGTGGAAATAATCTACAAAGCATCAGCATGATGGCTAACCGGTGATCTGTAATCAGCTGGAGAGGGTGTACAGGATGAGAAAATTATCAGCAGGCATTTTTATGGGATTAGTTCTGTCACTAAGTGGCATTTACATGGATGCCGCCTCAGCAGCCCCTCAGCAGCCATCTCATATTCAATCTAACAGCATCATCGGAGATAACGCTTTTGCTCACAGCCAGGGTGTCATTACTATCAATCAAGTTGCTGGTAGCGGAAATACACAAATCAATAGTATTAACATGGTTATGGGAGCCACAAAGCCAGTACCCAATAGCATTTTGGCACAAAGTGTCACGGCCCTCCCTAAACAGGCTTCCACAACGGATTCATCCAGCGATTTTAATACTGTGGCAATTACTGCCACAGCATTCAAGGGTGCTGCAGGTATTGTGCAGATCAATCAGGTTTCAGGATCTGGCAACACTTCAGCAAATAGCTTTGCACTTGGGATAGCCCCGGGTGTGCTTCACTAGGTAGTATTTATTTCACTGTTGTTTTTTTCCACTTAAGGAGATCATCATGAAAACATCTCGTAAATTCAGCCCCATTGCCTTGGCCGTAGCGGCATTGTGCCTTTCCCCTCTGGCTTTTGCTGGAGCCAATGTCGATAATGGACAGCTCAGCACTATGAATGCACAGCAATCTGTCTGGAATAGCAATACGGATTCCATTCTCAGCGGCAACGCTGCTGCAGGTTCGTCAGGCAATGTCGGCATCAATATCGCCACCGGCTCTCAAAATCAGCAGGGCAATGCTGGATCACTGTCTTCAGACAGTAATATCACCTCTTCTGCCAATACCATTGCAAAAGTTAGCGCCAATCAACAGGAATATTTGGATTATGCCTACTCAGTCATGAATGGCGCCAACTTGGTGAGTTTGTCCGGTAATGCATTGTCAGGTGCCGCAGGCAATGTTGGCGTCAACATGGCCTCAGGCACTTTCAATCAGCAACAAAATAACCTTTCAACTGCTTACAGCACTTACTCTAACCGTGCTCTTGCAACTACGTCGGCCATGCAGGTTGCTGGTTCAAACATGAACCTCAGTGCCGCGAATTTCGGTCAATCAGCGGATGCCAGTAATAATACTGGTCTTTACGGCAACGTACTCAGTAATGCAGATGGCAATATCGGTGTCAATGAAGCCGCAGGCATCAGCAATCAGCAAAGTAACAATCTCTCCGTTGCTTACACAACCAACAAAAACCGTGAAAACTTCTCCGTTGGGGCAATAGCTTCTGTGGATAACACGCAGTCCATGGGTAGCAACGGTACCATGCAGGCTCCGCTCTACTGGGATCAGACAAACAGCAGAAACATTGCCGGCCTTGGAGAAAATGCCCTGACAGGAGCTGCTGGAAACATTGGGGCAAATCTTGCGTCTGGCAACAGCAACCAGCAAACCAACGCCACCGCGATCAGCGCCACCAAGGACAGTCATAACGTCTATCATACGGATTACGCTGAAGCGACTGCAAGTGCCAACCAGCTGCAAATGGGAAATGCCACATCCGATACCAATGTAACCGATGGCGCAGGTCTGAGTGGAAATGCGGCCCAGAATGCTCGTGGTAACATCAACATCAACGTGGCTTCTGGCTCCCAGAATCAGCAACAAAATGGTCTGGCTATAGCATCTATCGCATCAGCGAAGGCAATGGGATCCGCAACTGCCCCCATCGAACAGGTAGCACTTCTCAACACCAGTGGTAGCCTGAACTCCACCTACACCAGCACCGTAGATGGTAATGCATTGCGGGGCGCTTCTGGAAACATCGGACTGAATGTTGCCTCCGGTAATAACAACCAGCAGGTAAACTCCTTAGCCATCGCCAGCGTTACCCGCTGAGTTTCGTCTAAGATTTCGCCACCCTTCGGGGTGGCGGTTTTACACGACTTGGCTGGAGATTTAAATATGTTTTCTACTACCCGTCCTTTCATGCTTCTCGCCATAATGCTCATTGCGGTTTTTTTTATGGTTCAAAGTAACATTGTGAAGGCAGCAGCCTTCGGAAATGCAATTCCAGGCGCAGGCATCATCCACTTGCCAGTCAAGAATATGATTGAGATGCATTTTATCCATGTTGTGCGGCAACACACTGATTTTTCCTGTGGTGCGGCTTCCTTGGCAACCATATTGAAATACGCATTTGGTCAGAATGTTGACGAAGAAGAGGTCATTAAAGGTCTTTTCACCGTGAGCAATCCAACTGAGGTTAAAAAAGTCGGCTTCTCCATGCTTGACTTGAAACGCTATGTAGACAAGATCGGCTTGAAAGGAGAAGGTTACTTTGTCGACTCCGCCGAGCTGGAAAAAATTCACATCCCGGTTATTGTTCTCCTGGATTTAGGCGGCTACAAACACTTCGTAGTTCTCGAAAAAACGGGCCCAAGAAATGTTTATATTGCCGACCCGGCACTAGGTAATCGCATCATGCCTAAAAGTATGTTTTTGAAGGACTGGAACAAAATTGTATTTGCCGTATTTGGTAAAGGATTTGAGCCACACTCAGTGCTCCTGACACCACCAGAGCCCCCCAGCGCGCTTAAACTCCTTCATGGCATATGGCCAAAATCAATACTCAAACCCGCACATTTTGGTTTTGATCAAGCCAGTTATTTCTAAATCAACAAGCAGGTCACTTCTTGAGAGGACTCACAAAATGATGACATACAAAGTACATCAATCCGCCAGACTTTTAGGTTGCTGTGTCAGCTTGTCCTGGTTGATGGCCAGCCCAGTAGCATCTGCCGTGACACTTAGTTGTCCTATGACCAGCATAAATGTACAGACAGTAACTGATCAAACTTTATCTCAGATCATAGGACGTGGCGTTATTGGCGGCACCATTGTCTATTTTGGGGTACAAATGCAGACTAACTGGACATCTCCCCATGACCAATCAACTATGCAAAGCACTATGAATATCGCCCTGAATAGCCAGGGAAATATTTTCAAACCTACGATAACCTATAATACACTCGGCAAAATACCTGCGTCACAAATATCATCAGGCAACAACTCAATCAATGGTGAGGGACTCAATAATACCCACGGAGTAACACAGGCTATCCAGATAGGCGGGACCAGTAACAGCGTACAGAACAAATTATCGTTGAACGTCATCAATGGTGCACCAACCAATAATGTCAACACTGGCACAGCAATAACAGCAGGACAACAAAGTATAAATGGAGTTACACTGACCGTGCAGCCAGGACAGTTATCCATGGCCCTCAGTGGCGAAGGGGCCAGCATCCGACAAGGGATTGGCTCAAACGGTCTTTATCAAATTTCCCAAGTGAAAAGTAATATGAATAATATACAGAATCGAATGTCCTTAACGCTGGGTATCAATCCTGCGAAAGCGACCGCCCCGCAGCTCGCAGAATTACCGGCTATTCTCAATACTATGAGAGGCATTCAATAATACGTTAGAAGTTATAAGGAATAGTTGCGGTAAGCTGAAAACTGGGGGCACTGCTGGTCATGCCTGCCGCCAGATTCAAAATCAATGATGTTTTGGGAGTAAACGCGTAAGTCATTCCCACATTAACTTCTGCTACATTAGCTCCACTGCCGACAATAGCCGACCAGTTTCCACTTGGAGTCCGGATTTTAGTATCGCTTTGAAGTCTATCAGCGAAAGATGTACTCAAACTCAAACGATCATTGAGCGCAAAGGCCACACCTAAACTATATTGGAAAGCATTTCCTAAAGCGATCTGACCGGGCTGTATAACATCTGGTGTAGTGCTCACATCGGGGAAGTTCCTGTTCAAATTGTAATAATAACCCACGCTTCCGAAAAAAATAGCCGGATCAGAGGTGGACACAAAAGACAAGCTAGGATTCAATGTCCAAACCCCGTTACCAGTGGGTAGGCTTGTGGGCACTGTCAAATTACTGTTATTCCCATCAGGCTGATAAGTTTTTATTCCATAAGGATTTATTCCGGTAGGAGCGGTGAGCAACAAACTTCCTGTCAGGCTTGGCCAGTTTTTACTTTCAGTGAGCAATTGGTAATATGCACCGAAACTGATGTCACCTAGCCTTGGACCATGTGTGGTCACTGTCGCCTGTCCCAATGCATTACTGGCATCGCCCTCCCCACCAATCTCATAAGTAGTCTGTCGATAAACAAGAGGAACATTTAATACCAATTGGAGTCTTTTTGTT
>NZ_MXAV01000035.1 GCF_002847505.1 Acidithiobacillus marinus | reverse complement strand
GGGTAATATGCAGATTCAGTAAAAGTAAAAATACTTGACTTCACCTTTGAAACACTGATATTCCCAAGAAAAATAGCACCAAGAGCAAGAAACCCGTTGAGATTGATGGTGTTCTGATCTGAATACGCGTAGGAAACACTAGATTGTAAAGTGAGTTTAGGATAGAAAAAGTCCGAATTTTGTTGCAATATAGCTTTTTTGCTAGCAGACTCAGGAGGAGCTTTCATTATAGAATCTCCTGCATAGGCTTCGGCAGCAGGCAATATCGGCATACAGGCTATAAAAAAACAGATAATACGGCGACCACGCATAAATCGTCACTCCCTTGCTTATTTGAGATCCGCACAAACGGCTAATTGACAGCAGAGCCCACTGCGCTACATTCATATGGATAGTAACCCAAGGACAGACGAATGACCAGACCGACATGCATACACAACAAAATCCGAGAAGTATAAAACAACGAATCCAGAGAACATAAAGCATAACTACCGATATAGAATAACTCTAGAGGTAAACAAATTACAATGGACCGCAGAAGCTTTTTTAAATACAGCGTTTATACTTATTTAACGCCAAGAATGAAAAATAGGCGCCCGGATCTGACCACGGAAGATCGATTTAAAATGTTGTCAAAAAGTTTATGGATCTGGTGTACCCCAAAAACCAGATTGACGGACCTCTCCATGTTCGCGTTGAAGTTTGGCTTTAACCCCATATATCTTTCATTACCGGACGATATAGACTTGTATAGAACAAGAATGACAATCCTCCAAATGAAACGAGCTGGACAAACAGTTTATCTCGCTGGAGGATCTCCACAATGGATACATCAGGATGCTGCGGAGAATCAATTTGAAAATCTGATAGAAAAATCCAACCTCATTCATATGAGCGGCATAGCATTAGACATAGAACCACAAGCTACAACCGCGTGGAATAGCATTGATAAAATTTCAATAGCGAATAAATATAACGAGCTGATGCAAAAAATAGAGAAAATTTCAACATCAAAGAATATTCCATTAGTGGCCACAGCCATACCTGAATACAAAAACATCAAAATGAAAAATGGGTTGACCTTGCTTGAGTCCATTAGTGAAAAGGTTCAATTTTTAGTACTTATGGCATACAAAAGATCACTTACTGGTGTAAATCATAGCACGTGGGAATCGATTAAAGAGCTAGAAAAAAAGGCTGTCCCATTTTGGTTTGGGGTAAATATTTATAATAATGAAAAAAATTATCCTGATATAATGGAATCATCAGTAATGTTAAATGAAGCATTAAAACATAATAAAGGATTTATGGGAATTGCTTTTAATGACTATAGTTCAATAAGAAAGTATTTATCTTGAATAAAACATCCTCGCACTTAAATTTCATCTTCCGCTGATACAACAGTTTCAGCTATTGGTTTACGTTTAGGATGACCCCACTTACTTCGCCAGGCAAACAATGTTCCAATAGCTCTTTCAAAATCAACCACCTGTCTATATCCAAGAAATTCAATGGCACTAGTAAGTGCAACCTTAAAAATATCACCATTGGACTCATAGCGCTTACTAATTAAATTATCGAAAACTACGGCAGATACATTTAAAAGTGCGCCCCAGAAAACAGCCAAAACAAGAAAAAGAATAAGAAAATCAAGACTTATCCAGCCAAATAAAAAGAAAATAATAACACTGAAGTAACCAGTCAACTCAATAAATGGACCAAGCAACTCGATAAACAAGAAATAGGGGTAGGCAATAAAAGCAACTGCACCATAATGCGGATTGAGAAACATACCCCGACTGTACCAAAGTGCTGATACCAACCCTCTCTGCCAACGATTACGTTGCAAAAGAATGGACCTGAAATCAGAGGGAACCTGTGTCCAGCAAACTGGCTCCGGATCAAATGCCACATGATATTCAAGTTTATTTTTTACACAATAACGATGCAGACGAACAACAAGATCCATATCTTCACCAACAGTTCGCCGGTAACCACCTATAGAATGAATTAAATCTTTCCTAAAAACACCAAATGCACCTGATATAATCAACAAACTATGCATACGATCCCAAACAACACGACCCGCTAGAAATCCTCTCAGATACTCAGCAATTTGAATTCTCTCGATAATAGAACCAGGAGCTTTGACACGTGTGACCGAACCATTGACCACCTCACAGCCATTTAGAACCCTAACAGACCCGCCAGATGCTACAAGATTTTTATCATACAAAAAATGATTTGCCATACGCATCAAGGAATCTGATTCCAACAAAGAGTCTGCATCCATAGCACAGAATAAAGGGTATTGAGAAACATCAAGACCTGCATTTAAGGCATCAGCCTTTCCACCATTGACTTTATCAACAACATAAATGTTTGAAAAAAACTTAGAAGCATATAACACATTTATTTTTTTGTAATTTAGACGCTTCTGAATTGGCCGCTCGATGGCAAACAAAGAAAAATGATCTTTCAATATTTGCAATGTATCATCAGTAGAACCATCATTGACGATAACAATTTCAAATTCTGGATAAGAACATTTCTG
This sequence comes from Acidithiobacillus marinus, assembly GCF_002847505.1. Classification (GTDB taxonomy): domain Bacteria; phylum Pseudomonadota; class Gammaproteobacteria; order Acidithiobacillales; family Acidithiobacillaceae; genus Acidithiobacillus; species Acidithiobacillus marinus. The sequence goes on along the minus strand of NZ_MXAV01000035.1, from coordinate 48,754 downwards.
GGCGGAAAGAATGGTTTCAATTATATTGATAGATTCATTATATGCCGGAATAATAATAGAAATAGGACGCGAATTTGATGTCTGTAGTAGGTTTTCTAAATCTTGATCATCCAGTCTATTAAAAGCAATTTTCCGAAGCTGATTAAAGGCATAGATAATAATGCCACTGTAAACCAATGCCAACAACAGGAAGTATATTAGGATAACATATTGATACACAATTAAATAGTAAGCCCAATCCCTAAGCATCATTTACTTCCTCATTTAACACATAATGACAAACAGATTTTCTGTAAGGATCTAATTCACTGTTATTATCGTTATTTTTATTCGTACTAGAGGCAACAATTTTTTCTAATTGAACCCTGGAGCCAATCTGCATAAGAGCACGTGCAGCATTCAACCTTACGTAATAAGCTTTGTCGCCAAGAAGTTCAGTAAGTTCTTCATTTAACGCTGTCAAATGGAGTAATCCTGCCGAAACACAAGATGTAGCACGCACTTTCCAATCATTATCTTTAAAGCCAGACTTCAGCGATTGCGTTGCTTGATTGGAAACACTGTCTAATCCTCCAAACGCCCGCAAACAAGATATCTTGATAATGCTTGCATCTTTACTTGTACTATTACAAGCTTTACTGTAAATATTGGCTAGCTGCACAGCCATCGAATCAAGACCTAATTTTCCAATTGTAGAAATTATTGATGTATATATTGAAGATTCGTGTTCATATTTTATCATTAATTTTAAAAAAATTTGAACAAGAGCATCATCACCATGAACGGCTTCCACAGCTTTGGCAGCTTGTACTATAAGACCTTCTTGCAGACCTCTGGCAAGTTTTCCATTCTTGTTTATATAATACACCAATTTGTTAATATCATTTTCATCTACGCTCAGTTTAGCAGCAGAAAGAAGGCAGGCAGCAATTAACTTTCCATCGTCATTCTTCTCTGCCTCTTTTTCTGCTGATTCAAAGAAAAAATCTTTTAACCCTGCTAGTCCAATACGATTTAGTTGAAGATAAGCGTGCAATCTCTGATCAGAATTTCTTTTCTTTGCTTTTTCTAGGTAAAATGGTATTGCATCTGATGATGAAACAATGGCTATTAACTTATCTTTAACTTCTTTAGAACTTTTAAGATAAAGCTCTCTATAGGCTGAAATCATACCATCCCTGTCAATTTTTGACAACGATGCAACCTCCCCGACCGCAACTGAAAAAGTATTATTTAGGAAAATATTCCTAAATTTTACAGTACTGTTACGCAGTGCTTTAGCGTGTTTTTCTGTTTTTGTTTTTGAAATCCAAAGAACCAACAAAATCATTAAAAAAAGGATTACTATAACTACAATAGCCCAGACTAAAATTTCTTTAATTTGTGTACCATTAGAGAAAACAAGTGTATTCATATTTACCACCAATAGCGCACGTAACCAAGCCCACCGACTCGATTATATAATGCTTTCCTATACTCTAAGAAGCCTTGTACTCCGACTTCTATGTGCGGAACCACTCTATAACTATCACCCACCAATAGATTTATACTTGGTGTATTTAGAATCCCAAGATTTACACCTAGATTTTCTCCTGCCATACCCCAGGAAATATTACCGTAAAGTCTATTTTTCGTATTAAAATTCCACTCTGGTGATAGCATAATACTATACGCAGTAGTTTTTGGAACATAATACAGAGTTAGCCCCAATGATACTGGTTCGACAAAATAATATCTCGCACCCAACGAAAGAACTGTTGCAGATAATGCTGTAAACTCTAATTGTCTTATGCCGCCATAGATATTGATATTTTTTATTGATTTAGACAATCCTGCTAAAAATCCATAGTGCGCAAGAAAATTATTTTCAGGGCTATATTCCCCGCCAACATAAGCATCATACCCATTTTTTAATTCAAAATAATATATTCCTTCAATCCTTGTTGCATCTTGATGGAATCTATTCCAACGACTTACTGATAAATACAATGCGCTTTTCTTAAAAGTCTTGTTAACGGCGATACCGACCTCATTATCGACGGGATAATTTTTCGTACTCGCGGCCGCCCCTCCATAAGTCATAATATAATTTGTGTAATAATGTGAAAGATTTTCTCCTAGGATATGAAACACCTTTGATTTACTTTTAACCGGTAATGCATTATAGAATTCTAGGGCTTGTTGATCATGATATTCTGTTAATAAGGCATTCATATAATCCAATGATATGTCAGCATCTTGTGGATATTTTTTTATTAAGTATGCATATATATCCATCGCCTTTTTTTCTTTTTTTCCCTGCATATAAGCTTTTGCCAGAATTAGTCCAATATTTTTATCTGGATTTTCACTGCGCTCAAAATATGGCGAGGCAATATCTACTGCCCTGATCCAATGACCTTCTTTGACTAACAATGAAGCTTGCGAAGCCACCATTTGCATTTCGATATTTTTCTTTTCTTTTATTAATGAATTATCTTCAGGATATTTTTTAATGAGTTCTTCATATATCTGAATAGACTTTTGATAATGTCCTAATCTGAATTCAGATTGTGCTACTATCATCCCCGAGCGGTAACTATCAACGCCCTGGTAAAATAAATTTTGACCTATATTAATTGATTTTTCATACTCTTTTTTTTCAAAAAAACTCTCTAGCTCTTTTATTTTTTTATAGTTTCCATACTTTAATATTAAAGACTCTATTTCCGAGTTTCCAGGGTACTTCTTTGATAGCTCTTGAAGTACCCCTATCGCCATTTCTAACTGCTGGTTTGCAAGTAACGCTCGCGAATAAAGTAAACCTGCAGCATAGGAATTTTGGTTTCTCTGGTACTTTTCCTTTGCTTCGGCTAAAGCTTCTTTATTTTTATGTTCATACAACATTGTATTTATTTTTTGTTTTATATTTCCATTTTCATTTGATTCAACATGGCCAGATGCAGAAATCGGTACCAGAGAGATCACAAGCATGGCTACACCAACAAGCATACGAACTTTAACCGATTCTATATATATCAAAAAAGAACCTATCGCCGGTTTTTTCGTAGCCATCAAGACTTCCTTTACTTATATTCTTCACAAAGAGATTGAATGTTTTCCATGTTTACATCTTTATAATTTACATTTGCGCATTATTTCATCTATAGCACAAATCGTGCCTATTTTTTTGTTGCACCATATCAGATAGTTAGCCTATCACAACTTATCCTATCAATTTTTTTGTACTAGATTTTATACTATAATACTCACCATGATAGACAAGTGCAATTGTAATCAATAGGTTACATATTGATCAATCTGTATTATAATTATTACATCTTGATTAACCAGTGTCTTCTTGAGCTATATTACTCTTTGATTTTTATAACCTATTCATTTTTTACTGCTTTTTATTTGAATATATGCTTACATCTCCGTTGTACTTATCCAGCGATGCCAACAATGATTCTGCTATGTTTATTTATGGTAGGCCGCAGGATAGCGGTCATAAGCTCGGTTCTATAAATTCTTTACCCCAAGCGATATTTTGTGTGGTGGCGGAGAGGGTGGGATTCGAACCCACGTGGGGCTATTAACCCCCATCCGATTTCGAGTCGGCGCCGTTATGGCCACTTCGGTACCTCTCCGTGGAGGCATACATTAAGCTTTCATGAGGGCTTCGGCAAGCCCTGTTTCTCATCAAAGCGTCCTGAAAATTCGCTTATACTAACAACTTCAACTCTGCTGTCAGGAATAATCCTGATCCTTACAAACGGGCGCCATCATTACGATCCTTGGAGCTAATGAACTGGCGTTTGAGCACATGTTCACGCTTCAGCCCCAACCACAGGGCAATGGGACTGGCGACAAATATGGAGGAGTAGGTGCCGACCACTACGCCAATGACCAGGGCTGTGGCGAAACCATGAATGACCGGTCCGCCAAACAAAAACAGGGAGAGCGCCACCATGAAGGTGATAAAGCTGGTGATGACGGTCCTGGACAGGGTTTCATTGATGGCTACATTGAAAATTCCCGCCACATCCCCGCTGCGTGAGGCGCGAAGATCTTCACGCATACGGTCAAACACCACCACGGTGTCGTTGAGCGAGTAACCCATAATGACCAGCAAGGCGGCGATAACCGTCAAAGAAAACTCTTCCTGACTGATGGCAAAAAAACCCACCACCAGAATAGGATCATGGAGCATGGCCAGCACCCCACCTACCGCAAAGCGCCATTCAAAGCGAAAACCTACATAAATCAGAATCCCCAGCGTCACAATAATCAAGGCCATGATACCCTTGTTGCGGAGCTCTTTGCCGACTTCCGGGCCCACATACTCAGTGCGCCGGAGCTGTACGTCAGGATAGGCGGCCTGGTTTTTCTGAAACACCTGCAAAATACGGGTGCCAACTGCACTACTCTCCCCCGGTTGCGTCCGTAAACGAATCAGCAGGTCATGATCCCCACCAAAGGTTTGTACGACTACATTGTGAAAACCAGCCTTGGTTAGAGTACCTCGCACTGCGCCCAGATCCGGAGTTTTGCTGAAAGCCAGCTCCACCAGCGTGCCACCCGTAAAATCGATGCTGTAATTGAGCCCACGCACCAGAAAAACCGCTACGGAGGCCACAATCAGCAGCGCCGATACACCGAGAAAGATCCAGCGTCTCGACATGAAATCCACATGGGTCCGTGCTTTAAATAATTCCATGGCTTGGCCTCAAATATAGAGCTTTTGAATGCGTCGCTTGCCGAGGACGCGTTCGATAATCCCGCGACTCATCATGGTCGCAGTAAACATGGAGGTGATCACGCCAATGGTCAGCACCAGTGCAAAGCCCTTGATGGCCCCAGTACCAAACTGAAAGAGCACCAGGGCAGCAATCAACACCGTAATATTCGAGTCCACAATAGTCGCAAAGGCTTTTTTGAATCCTGCATCAATGGCGGCCCGGACACTCATACCATGACGCAACTCCTCACGAATGCGTTCAAATACCAGCACATTGGCATCCACCGCCAAACCGATTTTCAACACAATCCCGGCAATACCCGGTAAGGTCAGGGTCCCGCCCATCAAGGACAGCACTGCTAGAATGGCAAGAATATTGACCAGAATAGCCATATCTGCGATCAAGCCAAAGGCCCGATAGTAAATAGTCATGAAAGCAACCACAAAAATCATCCCAAACAGCACCGCCATGACCCCGTCATGAATGGAATCCTGACCCAGGGTGGGACCTACCGTGCGTTCCTCGGAAATATGTACCGGCGCAGGTAATGCGCCTGCCCGCAGCTCGATGGCAGCATTACTGGCGGCCTTGAGATTGGCGAAGCCGGTAATCTGGGCTCTGCCGCCGGTGATGGCTTCGCGAATGACGGGCGCCGTCACCACTTTGTTATCCAGCAGAATCGCCATGCGCTTACCGACATTTTTACTGGTCAGATCACCAAAAATCCGGGTGCCGGCATTGTTAAAGCTGACGTTAATGATGGATTCGCCATTATTGTTATCCACCCCGGCGCTGGCATTACTCAAATAGCGGCCCGTCAATACCGTATCGGTATACAGCACATAAGGTGAACCATGCAGCCCGTAATACAAGGCAGTTCCTGGGGGAAGTTGACCCTTCAGGGCATCGGCCATGTTGGCCTGATCATCCACCATCTTGAATTCCAGTTGCGCGGTGGATCCAATAATAGACTTGGCGCGTTGGGTATCCTGCACCCCCGGCAACTGCACCGCAATATGCTCCATTCCCTGACGCTGAATGACCGGTTCCGAAACCCCCAGTTCATCAATACGATTACGAATGACGACAATTGCCTGCTGCAAGGCATCATCTTTCATTTTTTTGGCGGCATCGGGAGTGATGGTCACATCAATGATGCCTTTAGGCAGGACGCTGACCGCATAATCGGGGTACTGCTGGGCGATGGCTTTTTGTGCCTGCTGGGCCAGGGCCGGACTGGCCATTTCAATGGCCAGAGAACTGGGGTTCGTATTGTTGATGGCCAGATACTGGAGATCCTTGTGACGCAGAAAAGTCCGCAAACTACCACTATCCTGTTCCAGGGCGTGCTTGATGACCGCATCCGTATCGACCCGCAACAGCAAATACACCCCGCCCCGCAAATCCAGACCCAAATTGACCGGCTTACCGCCAATGGCTCTCAGCCAATCAGGCTCGGCAGACATTTGCGATAAAATAACCTGGGCATTGGCCGGCAGTTTTTCCTGAAGCAAAGTTTCTGCCAGCCCCTGGGCATTATCATTGGGAAAGAAAAAAGTGCTGCCTTTGGGATTGCTGCTGACCCGGGTCACCGGAATTTTGGCATCCTGCAGCCAGCCTTGCAGCGTCGCCACGGGTGGAATGATGGTGCCGATGGGTGCGCGTACTTCTACAGCGGCATACCAGCCATAAAAATTGGGTAGCGCATACAAAAAGGCAGGGATCACCACCAAAAGAATAATCAGATACTTCCACCACGGATAACGGGTCATGAACAGGCCTTAAAGTTTTTTCAGAGTCCCTTTGGGAAGCAACAGAGTGACCGCCGCTTTTTGGACTTTCACCGTAACCCCTTCAGCGACTTCAATATGCAGATATTCGTCGCCCATTTGCATGACGCGCCCGGCAAGTCCGCCCAGAGTAACCACCTCGTCACCCTTGGAAAGAGATGCCATGAGCTGACGCTGCTCTTTGGTTTTTTTCATCTGCGGGCGAATCATCATGAAATAGATGATGGCGCCAAAGACCAGGATGTACACTATCATGATCAGTCCAGAGTCTGATCCCCCACCGGCTGCAGTTCCGGCATAGGCATTGGCAATCGGTGAAAAACTCATGATCCACTCCTGATCAGGTTAGAGGGCGCCCATTGTAGCCTTAAGGCGTCATTGTGGGAACTGAGTCCCGCGCCGTTCATAAAATTCTCGACGGAACGCGTTCAAACGCCCTTGCATAATCGCCTCACGCAGACCGGCCATGAGATCCTGGTAATAATGGAGATTGTGCTGGGTGTTCAGCCTCGCGCCCAAGATCTCCTGACTGCGCTGCAAGTGCCGCAAGTAGGCACGACTGTAATTCTTGCAGGTATAACAGCTACATTCCGGATCCGGAGGCAGCGGGTCTTTCTCGTAGCGGGCATTACGCAGCTTGAGGATGCCGTCCCGGGTAAATAACCAGCCGTTCCGGGCATTCCGGGTGGGCATGACGCAATCGAACATATCCACACCGCGAAAGACACCTTCGACCAGATCTTCCGGCGTCCCCACCCCCATCAGATAGCGCGGCCGATCCTTGGGCATCCAGGGCATAAGATCTTCCAGAACCTGCATCATCTCGGCCTTGCTTTCGCCTACCGAAAGGCCGCCCACGGCGAGGCCCGGAAAATCCAGCTTTTGCAAGCCTTCAAGAGAACGGCGCCGTAAATCGGCAAACATCCCGCCCTGGACAATCCCAAACAACTGCCCAGGCCCCTGATAGGCCCGGCGCGAACGGGCTGCCCAGCGCATGGAAAGCTCCATACTCGTCCGCGCTTCGGCGTAGGTCGCCGGATGGGGCGTGCATTCATCAAAAACCATGGCAATATCCGAACCCAATACGGTCTGAATCTGCATGGATTCTTCCGGCCCCAGAAAGACCTTGTGGCCATCACTAGGGGCGCGAAATTCCACCCCGGCCTCGCGCAGCTTGCGCAAAGCACCGAGACTGAATACCTGAAAGCCCCCGGAATCCGTGAGTATGGGACGGTCCCAATGCATCATCTGGTGCAGGCCCCCCAGAGCGCTGATCACCTCAAGGCCCGGACGCAGAAACAAATGAAAGGTGTTGCCGAGAATGATGTCCGCGCCAAGAGCCTTGAGTTCTTCAGGCGCCATGGCTTTGACGGTGCCATAGGTGCCCACCGGCATGAAAGCCGGGGTTTGAATATCGCCACGTGGCAAATGGACGATACCGCGCCGGGCGGCACCGTCCTCACCGAGAAGTTCGTATATCCCCATCAGCTCACACGGGTTCCGGGTCTGCGGGGGTAATGAACATGGCATCTCCATAGCTGAAAAAACGATAGCGGGCAGCCACTGCATGGCGGTAGGCGGCAAGCATACATTCCGTACCCGCAAAAGCACAGACCAGCATCAGTAAAGTCGATTCGGGCAGATGAAAATTGGTCAGCAAGGCATCAATGACCTGAAATTTTTTACCCGGATACAAAAATAGCCGGGTTTCTCCCACGTAGGGCCGCAACACCCCATCTTTTCCGGCGGTTTCCAGTGCCCTGCAGGCGGTGGTACCCACCGCGATCACCCGGCCACCCCGCGCCTTGGTTGCGACAATGGCGTCCACGGCTTCCTGCGATACCATCAAGGTTTCAGCATGCATGACATGTTCTTGCACATGATCACTGCGCACCGGTAAAAAAGTCCCGGCACCGACGTGAAGGGTGACAAAACGCCGCTCGACTCCCCGCGCATCCAGCGCATCCAGCAAAGCCTCGTCAAAATGCAGGCCAGCCGTGGGGGCGGCGACCGCCCCGGGCTTATCGGCATAAATCGTCTGGTAACGCTCCTGGTCAGAGGCTTCGGGAGCACGGTGAATGTAAGGTGGAAGCGGCATACTGCCCTCGGATTCGAGGATGTCCAGCCAGGAGCCCTGCTGCAGATGCAGGCGTACATCCATGCCTTCTTTTTCCAGCACTTCCGCTTCATCACCATGGGCCAAACGTAAGCGCATACCGGGCCGCAAGGCTTTGGAAGACTTGGCCAGAAACCAGCCGTCCTGTTCACCCAGCAGCCGATCCAGCAATAATTCCACCGCCCCGCCTGTTTCCTTGTAGGCATGGAGCCGGGCGGGCAGCACCCGGGTATCGTTGAGAATCAGCAAATCACCGGGATGCAGCCATTCGGGCAATTGGCGAATCCAGCTATCCTGCCACTGGCCGCTCTGGCCATCGACCACCAGCATCCGTGAGGCGCTGCGTTGGGCGAGAGGCTCCTGGGCAATCAACTCCGGGGGCAATTCGTAAGTAAAGTCACTTTTCAGCATATGGTCTCTGTTCAAGAAAATCCTTCCGTTTCATCCTCTAACGGATGGGGAATCACTTGCACCTGGGTAATGCGCGGACCTTTCTTGCGCAATACCAGCACATCAAAATCGGAAAAATGCACCCGCTCGCCCTCCTCCGGGACTCTGTCCAGTTGTCGCATGACCAGTCCACCGATGGTATCTGCCGCATCCTCGTCAATATCCCGATCCAGACAGCGCTCCAGAGAGTAGAGGGAAAGACTGCCCGAGCCCACCCAACTACCATCCAGGCGCCGCTGCCATTCCTTGCGCTGGTGCCGGAACTCATCGGGAATGACGCCGAGGAGACTCTCCAGAACGTGGTCCAGGGTCACAAAGCCGGTGATAGTACCCAGATCATCCACCACTAGGGCAAAATGCGGGTGACCGGAACGGAAATGACTGAGCAGATCCATAGCCGGCAAAGCTCTATTCACCGCAGGCAGGGGGCGCAGTAGATTCTTGAGATCGCCCAATCCCCCGTGGCGCGCCAACCGCGCAAAAGCATCCTTGACATGCAGCAGGCCGATGACATGCTGGCGGTCACCCTCGCAGACCGGATAGCGGGTGAAACGATGGCGCAACATCAGTGTCCGGGTTTCTGCGGGACTGTCTTCGCGCATCAGACAAATCATATCCGCAGCGGGGCGCATCAAATCGCCCGCGGTCAATTCGCTGAATTCTAGGGTCCGATCAAGAATATCGCCCGTGCGTTGCCCCAGCGTTCCCTGGGCCTGGCTGAGGGCCAGAATCATGGCCAGTTCATCCCGGGAATGGGGCGCATCGCCGGCATGTTGATCAAGACGCAGAGCAAACACCCGCAAGACAATGCGCGTGGCCCCGTTGAGTATCCAGATGGCCGGGTACATCAGCCAATAAAAAGCGTAAAGCGGCGCCCCCGTCCACAGGGACACCGCCTCCACTTTGCGGATGGCCAGGGATTTGGGTACCAGTTCGCCAATGACGATGACGACAAAGGACACCAATGCAAAACCCAGGGCCAGCGCGACAGACTGAAGAATAGCAGGATTGCTGACGCCGAAAAAACCCAGTATGGGTTCCAGCAAACGGGCCATGGCCGGCTCACCAATCCAGCCAATACCCAGAGAAGCAAAAGTAATGCCCAACTGGGTAGCCGACAGGTAGGCATCGAGCCGACCATGCATCCGCACCAGAATGCGGCCCCGCAAGCCATGCTCCTGGGCTAGAGTGCGCGCATGGGTACTGCGCAAACGGACCAGAGCAAATTCTGCCGCCACAAAAAATCCATTCAGCAAAATCAAGAGGGCTGCAAGCAGCAGCCCATTGGCTTCAGTCACCGGAGTAAGTCCTCACATGCGGCAACCCGCTCCAGTCCACTTCATTCATCACTGGCAATGAGCTGCTCCAGCCCGGCAAAACTTTGGACCACATCATTACTGGGCAACGTAATGCCTAACTGCCGTGCGATCTGGCTGATAGAAAAAATACCGCGAATTTCAGTACCGTGGGGTGTTTCTTCGCGAACCAGGGCATGCTGACGACCGGCCTTGCGCAGGGTGAGGACAATATCCCCCACCGAGGAACGCTCCACTTCCGGCAAATCAAGTGCATCAATCTGCTCCAACGGCACCATCACATTCTGGACATGAATATTTTCACGGGCGATGTGTTCTTCGGCAGCCAGACGTACCGGTTTTTCGCCCATGATATCTCTTGCGGTAATCAGACCCACCAGAACACCCAATTCATCCAGAACAAAGAGCAGGCGGACTCCCATATGAATCATACGCAGCATGGCCTGATCAATACTGGCTTCGGGCTTGATGGACGCTGCCGGTACTCGCCGCAAATCGGTCATGCTTTTCAGTGCCGGAGCTTCCGGCGCAAGACTCAGGGGCAAGCCATCATCAAACAGACAGACACGGGTATCGGGCTGGAGGCCATGACGTTGTAAGGCACGGAATCTTGTCATCTCTTTATCTCCGTCGGTAAAGTAAAAGGAAACAGCGCACTATCCACTCAGCATAGCGCAAATCAGGTCGTGATAGTGGCAGCGGCAAAACCCCGGTGCAGATCATCCTGAAGATCATCCACATGCTCCAGCCCGACGCTGATGCGCAGTAAGCCATCGCCCAGACCGGCTGCGGCCCGGACTTCGGGGCTGACTCGGCTGTGCGTAGTGCTGGCGGGATGGGTAATGGTGGTTTTGGTGTCCCCCAGGTTCGCCGTCAGAGACAGCAGCCGCAGACCATTGACGAAGCGCCAGGCCGCGTCTTGTCCTCCCTTCAGGTCAAAGGACAGGATGGCCCCGGGACGACTTTGTTGCTGCGCCGCCAGCGCCTGTTGGGGATGACTGTTCAGACCCGGGAAATACACCCTTTCCACTTCCGGGCGGGCGGCCAGCCATTCGGCTATCTGCTGGGCATTCTGACAGTGCTTTTCCATGCGCAAAGCCAGGGTTTCCAGACCCTTGAGCTGCACCCAGGCATTAAAGGGGCTCAAGCTCGGTCCGGCAGTGCGGACAAAATTACGTGGGCCATTATTCAACAGGGCATTGCTGCCGCAAACAGCCCCCCCCAGGGTTCTCCCCTGCCCATCCAGATACTTGGTAGCAGAATGCAGTACCAGATCCGCGCCGAATTTCAGGGGTTGCTGCAAGGCCGGGGTACAAAAACAGTTATCTACCACCAGCCAGGCGTCATGGGCATGGGCCAGATCAGCCAAAGCTTTCAGATCACCAATTTCCGTCAAGGGATTGGACGGTGTTTCCAGAAACAATAGCCGGGTTTCGGGACGAATGGCGGCCTTCCAGGCATCCAGATCCGCCAGGGGCACATAGGTGGTCTCGACGCCAAAACGACTGAGAATGGTACTGAGCAGTTGCAGTGTCGTTCCGAAAATGGACCGCGAGGCGACAATATGATCGCCTGCTTTCAATAAGCCCATGAACGCAGTCATACAGGCAGCCATCCCCGATGCCGTAGCCACACAAGCCTCGGCACCTTCCAGAGCGGCCAGACGTTCTTCGAAAGTGCGTACTGTCGGATTGGTGAAACGCGCGTAGATGTTGCCCGGCGCCCTTCCGGCAAAGCGTTCTGCCGCCTCCTCTGCTGATCCAAATACAAAACTGGATGTCGGAAAAATCGCCTCGCTGTGCTCCTGCTCCTGGGTCCGGTGAATACCGGAACGAATGGCCAGGGTTTCGGGACGGAGTTGTGCGCTCCAGTCTGTTTCGTCTGAACTCATTTCGCCTCCTTGAGTAAGTGCAACTGACGGGAGCCATGCCCTTCAGGGGTAGGTAAAGGATAATCATCGCTGAAGCAGGCATCGCAAAAACCCTTGTCCTGCGATCCCACAGCCGCATAGAGCGCCTCCAGGCTGATGTACCCCAGGGTATCAGCACCGATGATTTTGCGCACTTCCTCAATGCTGTGCTGGGCGGCAATCAATTGGGAACGATCCGGTGTATCAATGCCGTAGTAACAGGGACCGGTGGTCGGTGGTGAACTCACCAGAAAATGTACTTCCCGGGCGCCTGCAGCACGGACCAGGTTGACGATTTTAGCACTGGTCGTACCCCGCACAATTGAATCATCCACCAGAATCACCCGCTTGCCATGCAATATATTGGGTTGGGCATTGAGTTTGACCTTGACGCCAAAATCCCGACCGCGCTGGGCGGGCTGAATAAACGTCCGGCCCACATAATGATTACGGATCAGGCCCAACTCAAAGGGCAGCCCGGAGGCTTCCGCATAACCCATGGCGGCTGCGACCCCGGAATCGGGGACGGGGACCACCACATCGGCTTCGCGGGGATGCAGACGGGCCAAGGCCTGACCAATGCGTTTACGGGCAGAATACACATGGGTGCCGTCCAGAACGCTATCCGGGCGGGCGAAATAAATATATTCAAAAACACACATCCGGCGCTCGGAAGCGGCAAAAGGCTTGCGACTTTCGATGCCTTCCCGGGAAATGATGATGAGTTCACCCGGTTCGATATCGCGCACAAATTCGGCGCCCATCAAGTCCAGCGCGCAGGTTTCTGAGGCCAACACGAAACCGCCGGAATCAATCAGCCGCCCAAGCACCAAGGGGCGGAAACCCATAGGGTCGCGCACGCCGATCAAACGGGTTTCGGTGAGACAGACCAGGGAGTAAGCTCCCGATACCTGTTTCAGCGCGGCCGCCAAGCGGGTACCGGGGTCATCTCCGGACACCCGGGCCAGCAGATGAACGATGACCTCGGTGTCCATATCGGTATGAAAAATGGCCCCTTCTTGCTCCAGGCGAACCCGCAGCTCATCGGCGTTGACCAGATTCCCATTATGCCCGACTGCAAAAGCGCCATGCCGGTAGTTGATAAAAATCGGTTGGGTATTGCGCAGTACCGAGCCACCCGCCGTGGAATAGCGGACGTGACCGATGGCCTGTTCGCCGGGTAACTTACTGATCTGCTCCAGTCCGAACACATCCGCTACCCGGCCCATACCGCGCTGGACAAAAAGCTTGCCCTGATCCTCCGAAACAATACCGGCGGACTCCTGACCGCGATGCTGCAGGGCATAAAGACCCAGGTAAGTCAGATTGGCAGCTTCCGGATGCCCGAAAACGCCGATCACTCCACATTCATCGTGAAAATGATCATCTTCTATGCATTGCTCTTCCCAACGTTCAATGTGCAATTTTCTGCGACTCCAAATAGGACAGGGCTGGCGCCGTCAATGATTGTGACCAGTGTTTTATGGGCTCCTGCGCCAGCCAGGAGTTTTTCCACCAGGACTCACGAGACAAATCGGAAGATTGTACCAAGGTGACCAGAATAGCGATCAGCACCAAACCCCGCAAAAACCCGAAAAAGGCCCCCAGAAACCGGTCGGTTGCTCCAAAGCCAATGCCGTATAATAACTTACGCACTACAAAAGCGCACAGGGTTCCGAGCACCAGACAGGCAAAAAACAAAATGAAGGAAGCCAACGGCGTCCGCCATCCTGCGGGGATATCATGGGACAACTGCGGAGCTAGCCAGCTACCGCCCCAGGTCCAGGCCACATAAAAACCGCCAACCCAGGCCGCCAGGGAAAAAAACTCGCGCAGCATGCCCCGAAAAAGCCCCCAGAGTGCAGAAAGCAGCACCAGGCCGACAACCACAATATCCAGCCAGTAACTCATGAACCCGGATTTTCCAGCCAGTGGCGGGGCAACTGATTAACCAGATGAAAGGATCCGAAACAGACGATGATATCCTCTGCCGATAACTGTCTCCCCAGCATCTGCATCAGTGTTTGCATATTATTCCCAAGCTCCACCTGCTTCGCCCCCAGTTCCTGCAAGCAATCGGCCAGATGCGCGGCGCGCGCGGCGCGGGGCGTGTCGGTAATTTCCAGAACATGCCAGATTTCTACCGGCTTGATCAAGGATTGCAAGGTACCGGGAATGTCCTTATCTGCCAGCATGGCCACAATAGCGTGGCAGCGGCCTTTGGAATGTTCCCGCCGCCCGGCCAGCAGCCCTGCCAGTTGTGCTACAGCCTGGGGATTGTGGGCGACATCTACAATCAGGCGAGGCCCATCCGCCCCCCAGGGCCGCAGCTCCTGGGTCCGGCCTGACAAAACAGGACGAAGCTGCCATTCACTCAAGGCACTCGCGGGCACCGCTAACTTTGGCTGCAAAACAGTGACGGCGGCCAGGGCCAGCGCCAGATTCTGCCACTGACCAGCGCCCGCCCAGACGGGCTCGGGCATGGGCAATATCTGCCCGAAACCTTGCCAGCGGCGCGGTTGCACCGAAAAATCAAAATCACGCCCGAGGAGATATAATGGTACATGCTGCTGTGCGGCGCTTTCCAGCACCGTGGCACAGGGATTTTCTCCATCGCCGTAGAGAGCGGGCACTTCAGGTCGAAATATGCCAGCCTTTTCCCGGCCAATGGACAGGCGATCCGGACCTAGCCAGTCCTGGTGATCCAAATCCACCGTGGTGATGATACTACAGTTGGGGGTGAATGCGTTTACGGCATCCAGGCGCCCACCCAGCCCCACTTCGAGAATCGCCAGATCGACCCGGGCTGCGCATAATATTTTCACCGCCGCCAGCGTAGTTATTTCAAAAAAAGTGAGGGCAACGCTGCCCGCCAAGGCAGCAATTTCATCCAGCGCCTCTGCCCAGACCCTGTTGGGGGCAACAAGGCCATTCAGCCGCAGGCGTTCGTTGAAAGTCCAGATATGTGGACTGGTATAGGCGGCGACGCCATAGCCCGCCTGACGATAAAAGCTCTCCAAGCAGGCGACCGTGGAGCCTTTGCCGTTGGTCCCGCCCACTATGATCACCGGCATGGGCAAACGTTCAGAGATATTCAGCAGCTGCATGGCGGCGCGCATGCGCTCCAGACCCAGGACCATATGCTCCGGGGGCCCGGCCATGCGGATCACTCGCTCACTGAGGACATCCGTCAAAGCACTATCCTGCTGCCTGAACGGCTCAAAGCTCAGGCATGGCTACTGGACTGGGTCAGCATACCAAGAATTTCACCAATGACCTTGCGTAACTGACGTCGATCGACAATCTGATCAATAGCGCCATGTTCCAGCAAATATTCGGAGCGCTGAAAACCTACCGGCAGTTTCTCGCGAATGGTCTGCTCAATGACTCTGGGTCCGGCAAAACCAATGAGGGCCTTGGGCTCGGCAATGAGCACATCACCGAGGGTCGCGAGACTCGCCGAAACTCCGCCCATGGTCGGATCGGTGAGCACCGATATGAAGGGCAGCCCCGCCTTGGCCAGACGCTCAACAGCTGCCGAGGTCTTGGCCATCTGCATCAGTGACAGCAAGCCTTCCTGCATTCGCGCTCCACCGCTGGCCGAAAAGCAGACCAGGGGGCAACGCTCCACCAGAGCCGTTTCCGCCGCCCGGGCAAAACGGGCGCCGACCACCGAACCCATGCTCCCGCCCATGAATTCAAAAGCAAAAGCCGCTGCAACAAGCGGTCGGCCATCGAGCAAGCCGCGCATCACCACCAAAGCATCTTTTTCGCCCGTCTTGCTTTGGGCTTCCTGCAAACGCTCCTTGTAGCGCTTCTGATCCTTGAAGCGTAGAGGATCGACAGGAATAAACTCCTTGGCGATTTCCAGACGTGGCTCGGCATCCAGAAAAAAATCCAGACGCTGCCGCGCGGTAATGCGCTGATGATGTCCACAATTGGGACAGACAAATAAATTTTCTTCGAGTTCAGTCCGATACAAAACTGCCTGGCAGGTTGAACACTTGGACCACAGCCCCTCTGGAACCGTGCGTTTGTTTTCCGCTGACTGGGGCTCCGGAGTGGGATTTTTTTTGATTTTGGGCGGTAATACCCGGTCAAACCAACTCATGAGGCACTCCGATTATTGGACGTGACCGCTGCCAGATCCTGCAAAAAACTATGCGCCACGCGCAGAGCTGCCTGATCATCCTGGCAATCTGCCAGTTTTTCCACTAAAGCGCTCCCTACCACGACCGCATCGGCACCTTGAGCGACCCGCGCTACAGTTTCGGCATCACGAATTCCAAAACCGATAGCGACTGGCATGGCCAACTCCTGGCGCAGGCCGCGCACGCGCTTCAGCACTTCCTCCCAGTTGGACTGGGCTGCCCCGGTAATACCGCGCAGGGACACGTAATAAACAAATCCGCTTCCCAGTTCTCTGACTGTTCGTACCCGCTCTGCCCCGCTGGTAGGGGCCAGCAGAAAAATGGGATCGATACCCCGCGCTTTGAGCAAAGCCGTCTCATCGTGTGCTTCTTCAGGAGTGAGATCCACAATAATGACTGCATCTACACCAGCCTCTGCGGCCAACTCCGCAAAAGTCGCCATGCCCATGGCTTCCAGGGGATTCAGATATCCCATGAGAATTACCGGAGTATGCGAATTACTGCAGCGAAACTCCCGCACCCATTCCAGCACCATGCGGAGTTTTACCCCACGGGCGAGCGCGCGTTCGCTGGCCCGCTGAATACTGGGACCATCGGCCATGGGGTCGGAAAAAGGCATACCCAACTCAATGGCATTGGCACCGGAAGCCACCAGGGTATGCATCAAGTCTACGGTAACCGTCAGGGATGGATCACCGGCGGTAATGAAAGGAATAAGGGCAGCCCTGTTTTCCTGCTGCAAATCGGCAAACATGGTGGCTAGACGGCTCATAAATGTATGCCCTCCAGCGCTGCTACGGTATGAATATCCTTGTCACCCCGACCCGATAAATTGACGATAATGCTCTGGTCCGAGCGCATGCTAGGTGCCAAAGCAAAAGCATGGGCCAGGGCGTGGGAAGTTTCCAGCGCCGGAATAATGCCTTCCGTACGACAGAGCTGGTGGAATGCCTGCAAGGCTTCCTGATCCGTAGCGGCTACATATTCGGCACGGCCAATATCCTTCAGGTAGGCATGCTCTGGTCCCACACCAGGATAATCCAGTCCTGCAGAGATCGAATGGGTCGGCAGAATCTGCCCATCTTCATCTTCCATCAAGTAGGTGCGGTTACCATGCAAAACACCCGGTTTTCCCGACGTCAACGGAGCAGCATGCTGTCCCGTACTCAGACCCAGCCCACCGGCTTCCACACCAATCAGGCGCACGGACTGGTCATTGATGAAAGGATAGAACAAACCGATGGCATTACTGCCACCGCCCACACAGGCCACGCATACATCGGGCAGACGTCCGGTCAGTTCCAGACACTGGGCCCGCGCCTCATCGCCAATCACTCGATGAAAATCCCGGACCATGGCCGGATAGGGATGGGGACCTGCCACGGTACCTATCACATAAAAGGTGTTATCCACATGGGTGACCCAGTCCCGCAACGCCTCATTCAGCGCATCTTTGAGGGTGCGGGTACCACTGGTGACAGCCGCCACCTGGGCACCCAGCAAGCGCATCCGGAAAACATTGCTGGACTGCCGCTGAATATCTTCTTCGCCCATGTAAACCAGACACTCCATCCCATAGCGGGTAGCCACTGTGGCTGTGGCAACCCCGTGCTGCCCCGCTCCGGTTTCAGCAATAATCCGTTTTTTCCCCATACGTCGCGCCAACAGCGCCTGGCCCACAGCATTATTGATTTTATGAGCCCCCGTATGATTGAGGTCTTCCCGTTTCAGGTAAATCTGGGCTCCACCCAGCATCCGGGAGATGCGTTCAGCGTGATACAAGGGATTCGGACGACCGACAAACTGACGTAATTCACTGTGTAATTCGGCCCTGAATTCGGGATCGGCCTGGGCTTCCTGATAAGCCTGGTTCAATTCATCCAGCGCTGGAATCAGCGTTTCCGCCACAAAGCGCCCGCCATAGGGACCATAATGTCCCGATGCATCCGGCAATGTATAGTTGTCCATATTTTCTCCTCAAAGCCCTTGCAATCGCGCCATAAACTCAGCCATTTTGTCATGATCTTTGCTCCCCGGCGACCGCTCCACACCGCTACTGACATCCACCCCATAGGGCTGTGCTATCCGCACCGCTTCCTGGACATTATCTGCCTGTAGCCCTCCCGCCAGAATCAGCGGCTTATCCAGTTCCGGCAATCTCCACCAGGCAAAACGCTGTCCCGAACCACCCCACTGCCCCGGTACTGCGCAATCCAGCAGCAGGCCCTGGGCATCATGATAATCGTCCAGCGGATGGCGCAAATCAGTTTCGCCAGTCACCCGCAACACTTTCAGGTAAGAACGCCCAAAGCGGCGACAGAACTCCGGGGTTTCATCGCCGTGAAACTGGAGGATATCCAGAGGACAATGTTCGAGAACCTGTTCTACCCGGGCTGGATCGGCGTTCACGAAAAGCCCTACCGAACTGACAAAGGGGGGTAATGCCTGAAGCATCTTCCGCGCCTGGGTAATGCTCACTGCGCGTGGACTTTTCTCATAAAAAACCAGACCAATGGCGTCCGCACCCGCCCGGGCTGCTGCCCGGACATCGTCTGCCTGCGTTAAACCACAAATTTTGACTCTTACCATCAGTGCATTCTAACACCGCCATGGGGATAAAGCATGAGTCTGAAAACGGCGCTCAGTTGGGATGATTTTTGCGACTTTGGCTCGCGCCGTTCGCTTATTCGCCCGTCAGAAATCCGGCATCTACCGCATCCACCGGCAGGGCAAATGCATCGGGATATCGGGGTGCGACAAAATAAAGTCCGCCTGGGGGAGCGGTTACGCCTGCCTGACAGCGGTCCCGGCTGGCCAGTACGGTAGCTGCCCACGATGGAGGCTGGTCACCACGTCCAACAACCATCAGCACACCCGCCAGATTGCGCACCATGTGATGCAAAAAACCATTGGCTTCTGCATCGATGGCAATCAACTCACCACGCTGACTGATCGACAGTTGCTGCAAATGGCGTACGGGATTTTTGGCCTGACAGGAAGAGGCCCGAAAGGCCGAAAAATCATGAGTGCCCAGTAATAAATTTGCAGCCGCCTGCATCGGCTCAATATCCAGGTGGCTGTATATCCAAGCGGTATGATGCCGCCATAGGGCGGATTTTTCCCGGCGATTCATCATCACGTAACGATAGCGCCTGGCTGTAGCCGAAAAACGGGCATGAAAATGGCTGGGAACCGGCTGCGCCCAGCGCACGGCGACACCATCAGGTAGGTAGGTATTGGTGGCGCGCACCCAGGATTCTGCAGAGCGTTGTACCGGGGCATCAAAATGCACCACCTGACAGAGGGCATGGACACCGGTATCCGTTCGCCCGGCCACGGTCACCGTAATGGGCACTTGCGCCAGCCGACTCAGTGCTTCTTCCAATGACTGTTGCACGCTGGGCTGCCCTGACTGACGCTGCCAACCACAAAAGCCATTTCCATCATACTCAATGCCCAAGGCCCAGCGATTGCCGGGCCTTGGGTCAGCGATCAGAACGTCTGCAGACAAGATTACAAGTCTTCGAGCATTTTCTGGGCTTCTTCGCGCTGGGTGCTACTGCCTTCCTTGCTCACCTCTTCGAGCAGATCCCGCGCGGATTCACTATCGCCCATTTCTACATAGGCTTTCGCGAGGTCCAACTTGGTACCAACGGCATCCCAATCATCGCTTCCAGCTGAACTGGATGCATCGGCAACAAAGGGTTTGGGTGTTTCGTGGAACACTTCGGGCTCTAGTTCGGGCTCTGCCTTTGCTTCGACATTGTGTTCCACAGAGGGTGTAGAAGCCGGCGCAGACTCTTCTTCAAAGGGTGTCAACCCAAAAGAAAACGGCAAGGTATCTTCCGCATGGGCATTTTCAGTTTCTTGCGCTGCGCCAGACACATGAGTAGTAGCTACTGTATCGATACTGGCCGGTTCTGCGTGCCCTTGTTCCTCATCAATCAGCCGGAATTGCTCGTTAATATCGTGCATCAGGCGGTCTTTTTCTTCTGAAGGGAAGGCATCATTGCCGGATACCGGCTCGGCCTTTTCCTCATCGTGCGAAAACTGAAAGTCCAGCTTGTCTCCGGCGTCCGCTTCGGCAGCAACCGGTGTTTCCCGGACTGCGTCCACAGAGTCTTTCACGGCAGAGGGTCTGGCCGTTTCAGTCACTTCAGCTTCAGGCTCCGAGACAAACAAGGCATTTCCCGGAAAAAGACGTGCGCCCTGGGCAGCCACTTCCTGCCAGGCGGCATTGTGTGGTCCGAATCGGCCACGCATGCGTTCTGCCAGATCCAGATAATCTGTATGGCGATCCAGGGTCGCGTACATATCCAGGAGCTTGACGTACAGCTCCTTACGGCGAGGGTTCTCATCCAAAGCCTCATTCATGACGGTAATGGCCTGTTCGGATTTGCCATAGGTCAGATAAAGATCGGCTTGTTCGATAGGATCAATTTCCATCACATCATCATGATCAGAGCCGGGCGACGTTACGGGGGCCTGATCGGCAGCCACAGCTGCCCGCTCCAGATCTTCGGGAGCTGTCGTAATCACCGGAGTCACTGCAGAGGAGACAGGAGGGGCACTCACTGCTGCAGGTTCAGGATCCGCGTGAAATGCTGCAACAGGGGCCGCAACAGGGGCTACAACGGGCGCAGGGGCAACCGTCGGTGCAGGCGTCACTGAAGCAGGTACAGGTGCAGCCTGAGGCTCTGCAGCCGACTTGGGTTTGGCATTATTCAAGGCAGACAGGCGCTGTGATACCTCGCGCTGACGCCGCTCGGACTCTTTCTGGCGGCGCAGCATCCAGATGAAGAGAATCAGAAGCAGCAAATTTCCACCCAGAGAAATCAACAGGGGAATATTGCTCAACAGGCTATTATTCGCACTATTGCGTGATAGCGTCGCCAGTTGCATACCCTGATTAGCCAGAAGACGTTCTTCGGCACTCAAGCGCTGGCCAAGACCGCTGACCTCCGTTTTGAGTTTCTGGTTTTCTGTTTGTAACGCCAGGGTATTTGCCGCCAGAGCTGCTGGGTTGGAAGAGCTGGTAGAAGCACTGACCGAAGCGGCACTGGCTGGCGCGCTGGACAAGACCAAATGGGTAGCACTTTCAGTAGGACTGGTCGTAGTTTTCACAGGCTGCAGCTTTTTATTGGCTACAGGGGTGGAAGCCTGCACGGCTTTATCGACGGCTGCCGGATTTACACTTCCACCACGACTTTGGGAAGCCAGCCATGCGGTGGCCTGAGCGGGTGCCATTGCCTGCACCTGCGTCAGACTTGGCAAGTTCAGCATACTTCCCGCATACAAATAGGTGGGGTTGGCATTTTTGAATGCTTGTGGATTAGCCTTGACCACTGCAGACATGACCTGATCCAGCGTCACCGCATGACTATCGGTAATGGATCGCGAGATATCATACAAAGAGCTGTTTAGCGGAACCGGGCCATAGCGACTGACGCGAGACCAGCCATGATATAGCCTGTCCGGAACAGAAGCCCGGGAAGCGGGTGCAGTTTCCGGCTCACTCGACGCAGTCACTGGCATGCTGGCAACCGGACTGGCCAAAGGCGAAGCTACAACAGCATTGGTATTACTGGCGGTGTACTCGCGCACCAGCTGACCGCCCGACCAATCCAGCTGGACCAGAAAGTGCAGATGCGGCTGGCTCACCGGCACAGGACTGGAAATCAGGATGGCCGGCTGGTCGCCTCGACGCACCGTAAATTGCCAATGTTCCAAGGACGCAGCCTGGGGTAAATTGATCATGGCAAAAGCACTGGCTGGTGCCAGGCTGGCATTCAGACTGGAAGCCGCCTGGGGAGTCACAGATTGTATGGCTATTTCCGCCCGAAAGGGCTCTCCAGGAGCAGAAAGAACCTGCAAAGATCCCAAACCCAGCGCCTGGGCCATACCTGGAAGTATCAAGCCCATCCCGGCCATGGCCCATAACCAATTCTTTCTCTCCATTGTTGTTTCCTCTTTTTCTATAGCGCAAGCGTACCGCGAAGAGCCAGCTTTGGCCCGTAATGTCCCTATAAATAGTCGCGAATCAATATCTCTGCAATCTGTACGCTGTTCAAGGCTGCGCCCTTGCGAATATTATCGGAAACCACCCAGAAATTAATGCCTTTATCGTGAGAACAATCCCCACGAATACGGCCCACATAGGTCGTATCTTGTCCGGCGGCATCCAGTGCCGAAGGCCATAAAGACTTCTCCTGATTATCCACCACCGTCACCCCCGGGGCTTTTTCCAGCAAAGCACGCACGGCCTCCGGGCTAATCCGGTCGCGGGTCACCACATTGACGGCCTCGGAGTGTCCATAAAATACTGGTACCCGCACACAGGTGGCGGTCAGGGCCACATCGGGAAGCTCCAGAATTTTTCGGGTTTCCCACAGCATTTTCATTTCTTCTTTGGTATACCCATTATCCTGAAACACATCGATTTGCGGCAGGCAGTTAAAGGCAATACGCTTGGGGAATACATCGCAAACTGCTTCTTCGTGACGAAACAGCGCCATGGCCTGCTGGCCGAGTTCTTCAATGGCACGCTTGCCTGCGCCACTGACCGCCTGATAAGTCGACACCACCACCCGCTCAATGCCTACCGCATCGGCAATGGGTTTCAAAGCCAGCAACATCTGGATGGTCGAACAATTGGGATTGGCTATAATGCCGCGATTGACATAATCCCCAATCCGCCGGGGGTTCACCTCCGGCACTACCAGGGGAATATCATCGTCATATCGATACTGAGAGGTGTTGTCGATGACCACACAGCCCGCGTCGGCGGCCTTGGGCGCAAATTGGGCACTGACCTTCGCACCCGCAGAAAACAAACCAATATCCACCTGGGACCAGTCAAAATCTGTGGCGTCCCGGACCAGTATCTGCTTGCCGCGAAATGGCAAACGCCCCCCCGCAGAGCGGCTACTGGCCAGCAGATAGAGATTATCGACGGGGAAGTTCCGCTGCTCCAGAATTTGCATCATGACTTCGCCGACGGCACCCGTTGCCCCCAGCACTGCCACGTTGTAATGGGATTTTTTCATAACCGACTTCCTCAGAGTTGCAAGGCTTGAACGACCGCCTGACCCATGGCGCGGGTGCCGATCACGGCTTCTCCCGGTGCGGCAATATCCGCCGTGCGCAAGCCGGCATCCAGCACTTTCTGTACCGCCATCTCCACCCGCTGTGCCCATTGTTCGGCACCCAGAGAATGACGCAGCATCATGGCGATAGACAAAATGGTCGCCAGCGGATTGGCTTTATCCTGGCCGGCAATGTCCGGGGCGGAACCATGAATGGGTTCATACATGCCCCGCCCCTCCCCCAGCGAGGCCGAGGGCAACATGCCGATAGAGCCAGTCAGTTGACTGGCTTCATCCGAGAGAATGTCGCCGAACATGTTCCCCGTCAGCAGCACATCAAACTGGGCAGGGGCACGAATCAGCTGCATTGCCGCATTATCCACGTACATATGAGTCAAACTGACATCGGGATATTCCGGGGCTAATTCCGTCACGACTTCCCGCCACAGGCGGGTAGTTTCCAGCACATTCGCCTTGTCCACTGAACACAGCTGTTTGCGGCGACCCTGGGCAGCCTTGAAGGCGACATGGGCAATCCGGCGGATTTCGTCCTCGTCATAAACCATGGTGTTGTGGCCGCGCCGCTTGCCATTGACGATCTCTACTCCCCGGGGCTGACCAAAGTAGATGTCACCGGTCAGTTCCCGCACCACCAGAATATCCACATCCTGCACCAGTTCCGGGCGCAAGGGCGAGGCACTCAACAGTTGCAGAAAAATCTGCGCAGGCCGTAAATTGGCGAAAAGATCCAGATGCTTGCGTAAACGCAGCAGACCCTGTTCGGGACGCTTGGCCGGGGGCAGATTATCCCAGCACGGCCCACCCACTGCACCGAGAATGACTGCATCAGCCGCCATGGCCAGCTGCAGGGAGGCTTCCGGCAGGGGATCATCGGCGGCATCCAGAGCTGCACCACCGACCAGTCCATCCGTACATTGCAGTTGCAAGCCAGCAGCCTGATCCACCGCATCCAGCACCAGCCGCGCGGCGTCGACAATCTCGGGACCAATCCCGTCACCCGGGAAAATCGCTATTTTTTTCATGCCAGATCCTTTTTCAAGACAATACGAATTATAAAGGGGTTTTCGGTTCCCGGATGCGGATTCTCGGGGATATGATTGAGAGGATAAACACCCGCGCCCAGAGCCGATGGATCCGCTTCGACAATAGCCAGCTGCTCGACATCGGCCTGGCCCGGATCGCGGAGAGTAAATTGCACTCCGGCTACGTCCTCGCGCTTGCGCGCCGCATCGATATACATGCGCCGGGTGATTTCACTATGGAGCACCTTGAAAAAGCGCACCACGTTTTCCAGCTCCACGCCAAAACGGGACTGCAGTCCGTGACTTTCTTCCAGACGCCGGGCACTGACCCGGGGAAGATCGCGCAGGAACTCTCCATTCCGGGCGGCATCCAGCAACAATTGCCGCAATTCACCATTTTCCGGGAGTTGCGCAAACCCATTATAATGCAGAACAAACAGGGCCTCAGGCAGCGGTAATTCTGCGACCCTTTCCTGATTGGGAATACCTGCATCCACGACCACCCCACGGGGGGGAACCGTCGGTCCCGACCTACCCCGCAACCAATCCCACATACCTGCTCCGGGTTTTACTTGTCAGATAATTGTGGAAGGATAGCATAGGCTTTTATGACAGGGCAGCCGCCAAAGCAAATGTGCAAACAGCAAAATAGTTTTTCCCTTCTGCCGGTAAGCGGCCTGATTCTGGCGGGCGGAGCAGGCCGACGGATGGGTGGAGTCGATAAAGGCTGGGTTCGCTGGCACGGCAGCACATTGATAAAACAAGCTATTCACATAATACAGGCGGACAGTACAGAGATTCTGATCAGTGCCAATCGTCATCTGGATCAATACCGGGCTTTGGGTCACAGGGTCATTACCGACGCCAACAACGGTTTTGAAGGTCCCCTCATGGGCTTGAGTGCTGGGCTTGCCGCCGCCCGCGAGGACTGGGTGGCCAGCATTCCGGTGGATAGCCCGCTCCTTCCCCCTGATCTGCTG
Organism: Acidithiobacillus marinus; assembly: GCF_002847505.1. Classification (GTDB taxonomy): domain Bacteria; phylum Pseudomonadota; class Gammaproteobacteria; order Acidithiobacillales; family Acidithiobacillaceae; genus Acidithiobacillus; species Acidithiobacillus marinus. Next base: position 23,193 of record NZ_MXAV01000035.1, on the reverse strand, counting down.
CGCCAGCTGTGGCAGGCCAAAATGGACAAGGATCTGGTAGTGGTTAGCAGCGATACCGGCTTACATGCCGTAGTCACCTTATGTCATCGGCGTCTGCTGCCGCACCTGCAACACTATCTGGATCAAGGTGGCCGCAAGGCCCAGGGCTGGTTCCAGGACCTAAATTACGCAACCCTGTATCTGGATGAAGCCCTGCTGCGCAACTGCAACAGTCCCGAGGATCTGCCATGAAAACGATAGGAGTGGTAGGATATAGCGGCAGCGGAAAAACCAGTTTGCTCTGCGCATTGATACCCTTACTGCAAGCCAAAGGATTACGCATCGCCGTGGTCAAATCTACGCACCATGAGGTGGACTGGGATACTCCCGGTAAAGACAGTTACCGCCTTCGCGAGGCGGGTGCCGAAGCCGTTCTCTTACAAGGCCCCCAACGCTGGTTTACGACCTTTCGGGCGCCAGAAACTGCAGACCTGGAAAGTATGACTGCCGCTCTGCCCAGCTCTGCCGATTTGCTATTTCTGGAAGGAAACAAGGGATTACCCATACCCAAAATAGAGGTGCATCGCCCTTCTTTGCAAAAACCCTTGCTGGCTCTGGAAGATTCGCAGATCATCGCCGTCGCCAGCGATACGGCCTTATCCACCCATTGTCCGGTAGTGGACCTCAATAGTCCCCAAAAGATTGCCGAATTCATCTACAGCTGGATACACGAGGAACCCTGAATGGCGCACTGCTGCAGTGATAATGAACATGATCCCCTGGCGAAAAGCGTGGAAGAGGCCAGAGCCAGCATTCTTGCGGCCAGCCCCGCCCTGATGGATACGGAAATATTGCACCTGAGCGACGCTCTGGGCCGTGTGCTGGCGGAAGACCTGCGGGCGGCGCAACCGGTGCCCGCCTGGCCCAATTCCGCCATGGACGGTTACGCTCTGCGCAGCGCCGATGGCGAGGCCCCCAGACGACTGATCGGCCACTGTTTCGCCGGTCACCCCTTCACCAGCCCAGTCGGCCCCGGTGAGTGCGTACGAATCATGACTGGCGCCGTCGTCCCTGAAGGCGCTGATAGTGTGCTGATTCAGGAACTCGCCGAGGTCCACGATCAACAGATCATCCCCCAGCAACGCCCCCAGGCGGGCGCCAATATTCGTCAGGCTGGCGAAGATTTGCAGGCCGGTGCCCTGGCACTGCAGGCCGGCACCCTGTTGCGTCCTGCCCAGCTGGCTCTGCTGGCCAGCCTGGGTATTTCGGAAGTGAAGGTGTTGCGGCGCTTACGGGTCGCTTTTTTCTCCACTGGTGATGAACTGCGCCCCCTTGGAAGCACCCTCGCAGCCGGGCAGATTTATGATAGCAATCGCTATGCCCTGCGGGGCATGCTCCAGCGCCTAGGCTGCGAAATATATGATCTGGGCCGGATTGCCGATGATCCCGAACGTCTGGAGGCCGCCTTGCAACAGGCTGCCGGAATGGCTGATCTGGTCATCAGCACGGGCGGCGTTTCGGTCGGTGACGCCGATTATATTGCCGAACTGCTGGGTCGTATGGGCAGCATTCATTTCTGGAAAATGAACATGAAACCCGGTCGGCCACTGGCCTTCGGCAAGCTGGGAGAGGCGACCTTTTTTGGCCTGCCCGGCAATCCAGTGTCCACCATGGTGACTTTTTACCAGTTCGTACGGCCCTGTATCCTCAAGCGCATGGGCAGCAATGGACCCTGGACAGCCCCTGTCCTTAAACTGCCTTTGGCCCATACCCTCAAGAAAAAGCCGGGAAGAACCGACTTTCAGCGCGGGGTGCTGGTCTCTGGAGAAAATGGTCTTGAAGTCGCTGGAGTTGGCCAGCAGGCTTCGCATATCATGAGCGGCCTCGCCCATGCCGACTGCCTGATCATCCTCGCCGCTGAGGCCGAAGACGCCCCGGCCGGGAGCCTCGTGGATGTGCAGTTGCTGGAAGGACTCGTTTAAGTTTCTGGGCCCTTCAAGTGTCTTTCCGGTCTATTATGGTCAATCATAATCAATCCCGGCCATGACGCGGCTCGTATCGGGTGGAATGGCTCAGATGAAAACGAAAATTGTCGGCATACAACTTCTGTAACGCAGGATTTCCTCTGAAAATCAGCATATTTTCGGCATTAGCCTGCTCCGCCGCCTTACTGAAATTGAAACTGCCGGTAACCAGCGTGTCAGAGTCGATGACCATGACCTTGTTATGGGCAATGGCATGCTGGTCATCAATAAATACCGGCACGCCCTGATTCGCAAAAAAATCTGCGACAGAATACTTCTGGGTACGCTGACTCTTATCCAGCATCACCTGCACATCCAGCCCCCGGCGCGCCGCCTGCAATACCGCCTTGGCGATGGGCGCGCTGGTAAAACTGTAAGCCTGCACCCAGATCCGCTGCCGGGCTGCGCCCAGGGCTGCGACGATGGCCGCCGTCGCTCCGCCCGGTGGCGAAAAAGCCACTTCTATTGTCCCTTGCGCCGGGACCGTGACTGGCGAACGGGGCATGGTGGCTGTGGCCATGGACCACTGCGCCTCACCCCAATGCACAACCTGTTGCCATAAGGAATCATCTGCCGGAGCCTGCAACGGAATACAAATAATGGTGCAGAACAATATCACGCGCTGGATTAGGCCAGGGATGGACATCATGGAATTTACGCTCAGTCAATTTTTAGGGAAAGATAAAACGAAGTGGGCTGTTCGCCAAGAGGGTCACCATAAACACGTTTATCGACAGGTCCGGTATCACTGTTTAGACTGCAGATATTGATTTCAATGTCGACAAGCCCGGATGCCTCCATGCCCCCTGAAGATCAAGCCCTAGCCACCGGTAGCGAAGCACGACGTTTTGTGCGCGCCTATCATAATGGATCCCTGTGCACCCTCTCCAAAAAACTGGAAGGCTATCCCTTCGCTTCAGTCAGTCCTTTTGTGCTGGATGACAGAGGCAATCCCCTGATTCTCATATCCAACCTGGCAGAACATACCAAAAATATCGATGCCGACTCCCGAGTGAGCCTGCTGGTACAACCCTGCTCCCCAGACATGCAGGCTGCCGGCAGGGTCACACTGACCGGTCGCGCCACCCGGCTACCCGACAAAAACGCTTTTGCTGATCGTTATCTGCGCTATCTCCCCCAAGCCCGGGATTACTTTGCTGCCCATGATTTCTATTTTTACCGGATCGCCGTTGAATACATCCGCTACATTGGCGGCTTCGGCAAAATTCACTGGGTTCGACCTGAACATTATGCGCCGCCACCCAGCGATGCGCTGGTGGCGGCAGAAGCGGGCATTATCGCCCATATGAATGCTGACCATCGTGATAACCTACGCGACTATTGTCGGCATCAGTATGCCCTGGATGTTTTCGAGGTGGAAATGGTGGGCATGGATTATGATGGCTTTGATCTGCGCGCCGACGGTACACTGCTGCGCTTTGATCTGCCCGACCCCGTCACCAATGCGCAGGAAGCCCGCAAGGCCCTGGTTTCACTGGCACAGCAGTGTCGTGAGAGTGTTGATAAAAATGCTCAGTAGATCCAGATCCCACACGGTGTTTCGCCCTTGAAAATCAGGTACTTTTGCCCACCTTGCCAATCCTATTGAAAAATACGTAGAATCAAAAAAAATTCAAACTCGGAGGGGACATGAAATACACGGCATTCACCTTTTCTTTGCCCATTATCAGCCTTTTGGCTGCCTGTGCGCCGGTTACTCCGCCCATAAATCCTGCCACCCCTCCAGACCAACATACCAGCCAAAGTGCTTTAGACTGGCAGGGTAGTTATGCGGGCGACTTACCTTGTGCGGATTGCCCAGGAATCCGCAGCACCCTCGCCCTTAAAGCCAATGGGCAATATCTCTTCACCACCCAGTATGCTGACCGTAGCCAGAACATCACTGAGACTACCGGACGGTTTCACTGGCAGACGGACAAGGTGATTGAACTGCTGGGAGCCCATCAGCAAAAAATCGGGGCCTACCAAGTACTGGAAAATGCGCTGGCGCCGCTGACAGGTGCCGGTAAGGCGCTCTCCACTGGCGATGGCAAGCTCTGGCTGCTGCACAAGGTCAGCGATCATAGTGCTGCCCAGGATCTCTACGCCAGTTACGCGTGGCGACTCAGTAGCCTGGCAGGACAAACCATCGCAAAAGGTTCCGAGGCAAAAGCGCCTTACCTCAGTTTTATCCCGGCAGAACAACGTGTTGCCGGTTGGGATGGCTGCAACCGGGTTGCCGGCGGACTGGTACTGGGAGCCAATCAGCAACTGAAATTCCCTGCCCTCATCTCCACCCGCATGGCCTGCGTGGGAGTCAGCATTGACGGCCCTTTCTCCAAAGCACTGGAACAAACCCGCAGCTATGCCATGCAGGGCTCCACACTCCAGTTCAAAGATGCCGAAGGTAAGGTTCTGGCCACTTTTCAGGCGGTAGCCACCCCACCTAAAAAGTAGGCGCAAGCCCTCATCCTGAAGCAGCGGTGGTGTACTGCTACTGTAGCGAAATTGCCTGAAGAATAGTCGTGCGGAGTCGAGTGCCACTATCCAGTGTTCATATGCCAAAGACCTTGTAGGTTTCTGATCAGAGACAGTCCCGACAACCATTTCGTAAATGACCAAGATGTAAAAAAGCTCAACGACCTATGCAAGCAAAACATCAGGACCTGAAGGGATATGACGCTTGCGCCAGTGACTGCATTATTACATCATTGACTTCATAGAAAGCAAATGGGGAATCTTGAATTATGGCAATTCTGACGGTAAGGAATGTGTCGGATGAGGTGCATCGCGCTCTGCGCGTGCGGGCGGCTCAGCACGGCCGCAGCATGGAAGCGGAGGTGCGGGAGATTCTGGCGGCGGCGGTCAAACCGGAGAAACGGGTGCGCGTAGGGGACGCCCTGACCGCCATCGGCCGCAAGATCGGTCTGAGCAATGAAGATTTCGCTGTCTTCGAGAATGCGCGCAACAAGACGCCGGCCGAACCGCTGCGCTTCGACTGAATGATCGTCCTTGATACCAACGTCGTCTCCGAGGCGATGAAGCCCGAGCCGGACCAGACCGTGAGAGCGTGGCTGAATGACCAGGCGGCCGAAACCTTGTATCTTTCGAGCGTCTCGCTGGCGGAGTTATTGTTCGGTGTACGGGCGCTGCCCGCAGGCAAGCGCAAGAACATGCTCGACCACGCTCTGAGCGAACTGCTGGAACTGTTCCAGAATCGGATGCTGCCCTTCGATACGGATGCGGCGCGCCATTACGCCGACCTGGCCGTAACAGCCCGCGACTGTGGGCGCGGCTTCCCGACGCCAGACGGCTACATCGCCGCCGTTGCCGCATCGCGCGGCTTCATCGTGGCATCACGCGACACAGCACCCTTTGATGCGGCCGGCGTGACGGTCATCAACCCCTGGAAGGGCGCATGACGCGCTTTCGCTCATGAACGCCGTTGAAATCGAAAAAGCCCTCGCCGACCTTACGCAGCAACCGTTTGACGCCGCGAGTTTTCCGTATGCCTTCTTCAAAGCCTTCGGCAACAAGGCCAAGATCATTCAGCGACTTACGCAGTGGCGCGACCAATAAGTCCGGCCTTGGCGGCGTCCTTCAGTCCACCAACAGCCACAAGACAAAACTCCTCTGTCCAGAACTGTATAAAATCCGAACCCGAGGAGCAGAGGATTGTCATCCGCAATTTATTAACTGCTTGTTTTATATGGTGGGCCCGCACGGACTCGAACCGTGGACCAAGGGATTATGAGTCCGCGTCATGATTTTATAGTTCTTTAATTTTCATTAAGTTGCGCCGCTTGCCAAAGTCTGCAACCAACGTGAAACGACCACAATAACAGCCTTCCCTATTTGAGCCATGGTACAAATCTGTCACAGCTATTGCCCCTACCCTCGTTATTATTCCCCGCTTCTTTCAACGGCTGCGCTGCAAGTCAGCTTCCAACACCATCCGCACATAGCGGGCGTAAGGAATGCCCTTGGCCTTGGCCTTAGCGCGTACCGCGTCCATCAGGGCGGCAGGCAGACGCACATTCAGGGCGGCTTCTTTCCTCGCCACCTCAAAGTGCATCGGCGTGAACTGCTTGAAGTCAAGGCCGGAAAGGTCTTGCTCCAAGAACGCTTCGGCTTCAGCATCGGTCTTGAATTCAGGGACTCGTTTCATAGTTGCTCACCTCCTTTGCGTGCATGTAGCGGGCGCTGACTGGGCGGATGAAGTCGCCCCGAAAAGCAAACGCTACGAACATTGCCCGGCCATCGACCCAGCCTGCCGCAATGTGACGGCTCTCTGACGGCGTGGTGTGTTTCAGGTCTGGCGCCACACGCGCCTGACCGTCGAGAAACAGCCGTTCGATGTCGTCACGGGAAACCCCATGCTTCCCGCATTTAGGCCAGTTTCCACTATCCCAATCGAACCCAGCTATTTTCATGGTCTTATTGTAGATCAAAAACTACACAAATGCGATACATTAACGATGCGGCGCCGATACGCTGTCGTGCTCAATTTTCTTCACCTGGATCTGCTTTTGGTGGTGTATAGTCATCGCGAAGCTTGTACGAGCTTGGCCTGATAGTCCCAATACACTTGCCAATACGCAGGGGTAGATCGCCCAGATTATCCAGTCGCAGTGGTTACCCGTTGTGGTGATTCCTGCTCTGACCCAACCTTAACTACTGTTTTAAGGATGGCGGCGTCTACTACTGGCTTTATTTCGTAGCCCATGGCCCGATAGCCGCGCTGGCGTTTGTCCCACATTCTGGCCAGTTGCGGCTGATTGATTTCAGCATAATCATAAATACGGACATCCTGTTTGTCCGCGTGTGTTCGGTGTAGGCGCCCAGCATATTGTTGCAGAGTCCCCTTCCAGGAAATCGGCATAGCCAGCACCAGGGTATCCAATGGCGGATGATCGAAGCCCTCCCCAATTAAGCGGCCCGTGGCTAGCAAAACCCTCGGCAAGGAATCACCCAAGGCATTCAGTTCAGCAAGCACAGCCGCGCGGATTTTCTTCGATAAACGGCCGTGCAGAACAAAGCAGTTTTCGACCTCATTCCCTAGCGCCTCACGTAACCATTGCAGATGATCCGCTCGCTCGGTAAGTACCAATACCTTTCTCTTTTCCCGATAGGCGGCTAATACATCCTCAACAATATGCTGATTACGCACTGAATCGTTGGTGAGGGTGCGAAAAACCTCCTGTATCGGCGATTCTGGTGGAATTGCCGATGCAGATAATACTTTCGACCAGACCTCCAGTCGCTTCGGGGCGGTTTCTGATCTCGCAGCACTATGGCGGATCGGTCCACATTGCATGAAGACAATCGGTTGATGTCCATCGCGCCGTATGGGTGTAGCTGTTAGTCCTAACACAAATTTCGCCTTAGACCGCTTCAGGACAGCCTCGAAGGAAAAGGCCGATAAATGATGACATTCGTCGACGATAATCTGACTGTAATGATCGAGCAATTCGCCCAAATCTTCCCGCTTGGTCAAAGATTGCATTATGGCAATATCGATCTTGCCGGAAGGGCGATTCCTGCCCCCACCGATTACACCAAAATCGTCCTTGAGAATGTCCAGAAATTCGGTCAACCGCTCCTGCCATTGGCGCAGCAGTTCGGCACGATGTACCAAAATTAAGGTAGTTACTTTGCGGCGACTGATCATGGCGGCGGCGGCAACTGTCTTCCCAAAAGCGGTAGGCGCACATAGCACGCCGAATTCATGTTTGAGCATCTCTCGTACCGCTATTTTTTGATCTTTGCGCAAAGTACCCGTAAATTTGGCCATCACCTTCCGCCCTGGCAGACGCGCGTCTTGAATATCCGGGAGGATGTCATGTTCCTTGAGCAGTTCAATCACCACATCCAAACAGCCGCGCGGTAAACCGATATGGCGTGGATGGTTTTCGGCGCAACCAATAATACGTGGCTTATTCCACACGGGCATCCGCATAGCCTGGGCCTTATAAAATTCAGGATTCTGGAAGGCGGCAAGACGGATCAAGCGGTTGGCCAGTGAATGTGGCAAATCCGCTTTAGCAATATAAATCTGATTGGCAAGCACTAATCGCAGCGATTGCGGTAGAACCTCTGCAATTCGAGCAGGTGTAGAGGATTTCCGCTGCCATGGATCCATTTCATTATCGGTAACAAAGGCTACATCCAACGGATGGCGACCATCACTAGCGCGCAATATTGCACCATTCAAATCTTGGTGTGACATTGGACGAATGGATGCCAGAAAACCCCACTGATCCGGGAATGGGCGCAGAGATTCATCAACGAACACGCTACGACCTTGTTCCCTTGGCCATTTCTGCAGAGGAAGGGCAATCAAATTGCCAAATCCACCCTGAGGCATGGTGTCCTGATTAGGAAACAACCGATCATAGCTGGTCAGGGACAGTTGCCGCGTACGATCACATGTGTGGCTGATCAATGCAACACCCAGCATCCGGGCTTCGCGGGCTGGGACGGCTTCAGAAAAAAAGATCCAGACGTGGGCGCCATTGCCAGAACGTGAAATTTCCAATGCCGCCGGTATGGCGAGTTCCCTGCAGGATTCCATGAAAGATTTGGCATCCTCCGACCAGTCCGCTTCATCAAAATCTGCTGCAAGAAAATAACAACTGTCGTCATCAAGAAGCGGATAGGTTCCTACAGTCTGTTTCCCCGACAAATGGTCATAGATAACCTGATCAGACAATGGCAATAGCTGCCGTTGCTTACATTCACCACATTTGATTCGTGGCTTATGGCAAATCCCAGGTTTCCACTCATTACCACAAGCCGGTGCGTAACCGGAATGACCTTTGTTGGATTCCCAGCGTTGCGGATAAGTGTCCTCCCGCCCATGGAATAAGCGACGAAACAGGGTTATTTTGTCTTTGGCAGAAAAGGTGCTGGAAGCGGATTTCGATACTAAAGGAATGGATACAGATTGAATGGATTCATCCCAAGCAATCCCATGGCGGGTTAACACTTCCGCAAGCCGTGCATTCTCTTCACGCAGTCGACGTAGCTCCTCCTGTATATCCAAATTCAGTGCATCACCTTTCAGCAAATCCATATTCTGCCATCAGATCATTCAAATCGTCATCCACGCTCCACCCCCATTTGGAACTTTCATCAAAAACACGTTCAAGTCGTTCTAAAAAATGGTCCCGCTGGCCTGTTTCCAACATGACTATGGCCTTCAGAGACTGCTCAATCATCCGTACCAGAGCACTGAAGTAGTTTTCGTCCTCCATCCCACAATAATCCAGCAACTTCAGACAGGATTCACAATAAAAGACCGTTAGATCTGCCACTCCCTCTGGCCTGCCGACTGCTTTTTTGTAATCAGCAATTGCCTTCTTCGCCTTGGCAATGGAATAATTTTGATTGCGGGTTACATCCGGACAAACCCAACGTTCAATAGTCGCTTTATAGGGTTGCAGCACATCATCGCCCAAATTGAAACGTGCATGCATGAAAACCTGATTCTCTTTACTCGCGGCATAGAGATCCTGAATCAAGGTCAGCAAAGCCGAACGGTCAAACTCGGTGAGCTGGCGCTTGATGTCTGTCCAGGTTGGCTTTTTCTTGGTCAATTTAATATCTCCTGCTGCTCAGCATATCCCTCTCGATAGCGAGCCATGAATGGTGCGAATCCGATTGATACGCCGTAGACGCAAGTCTTATCCCAATTGAAGCACGGACAGTCGACCAAGACTCTCACCAATCGCGGCAATTCGGCTCAGAATCTCAGAGGTAATAGAATAGGGAGGCTGATATTTCATGTCACACTTTTCTGCTGTGATGAGCTGACCGCAGCCCGGCCACATCCAGGACCACTTATTTCACTTCTACCGCCAGTTTGCGGTGTTACCTGGATCTGTGTACTGATCCGCTCCTTCAAGGTGAGCACGTGCGAAATGACGCCGATCAGTTTGCCGTCCTGTTGCAGGCCCGCCAAGGTTTCCAGGGCGGTGTCGAGGGCTTCCTCGTCCAGGGTGCCGAAGCCTTCATCCAGGAACAGCGAATCCACCCGGACATTTTTGCTGGCCATATGGGACAACCCCAGTGCCAGAGACAGGCTGACGATAAAGCTCTCACCGCCGGAAAGGTTCTTCGTGGACCGAATCTCCCCGGCCTGGTAGTTGTCGACCACGTTGAGCTCCAGAGGCTGAACATCGTCCCGTGCCAGCAAGTAGCGGTCCGTCATTTTCTGCAGTTGCCGGTTGGCGTGACCAATCATCATTTCGAAGGTCAGTCCCTGAGCAAAATTGCGGTACTTCTTTCCGTCTGCAGAGCCGATCAATTCATGCAGGTTTTCCCACCTGCGGCACTCTTTTTTCTGGGCCTCGATAGCTGCCTGCTTTTCCTTGATCCGCTCTTTTGCAACTATATTCTCTCTGAGCTTGATTTTGAGTCCAGCAATGGTTTCCCGCAGATCTTTAAGCGCTTCCTCCTGTTCCTTGAATTGGGGCTCAAGCTCTTCCAGCAACTTTTCTGTAACTTTTCTCTCCATCTCTGTAGCCAAGCGCGTTTCCCGATCTTTCTGGCGGGCAAATAAATTTGTTTGCCGCGCATCAATAGCCTTGGCAGTGGCCGTCAACGCTGCCCGAGTTTCAGGAGGCAAAATAGCCTCCAAAAACTGTTCTTCACTTGCGAACCGCACAGGCGTGAGTGCTGTGGAGAATTCGGTTTCCAGCCTTCTCAGTTCCGGCGCTCGTTGGTCGATGCGTTTCTTCAGAGATTCGACCTGGGCCTTCGCCGTATTCCATTTTTGTTGGAGCGCATTGTGCCGTTCTCTGACCTGCTTTTCGGTCCCTTCGGCATCAGAAATCGCCTTGTTTAAACGGCGCTCCTCAGCGTCGGGATTCTTGTCGCCGTACAGTGCATTGCGCTCATCCCTTCCGGCGGCGAGTTCCTTTTTCAAGATGCTCAGGCGCTCCAGTTTTTCATTCAGGATGGTGCTTTGAGTTTCGATAACCGCATCCAGCCGCTTCACCTCGCTATCGATATCGGCAATCTGTTTATCAATATCCGCCTTTTTCTTGATCCTGGCCTGCCACGCCTTCAGCCGTGATCTGAGTGATTCGATCAGTGAGGCAATATCCGTTTCAGGGATGTCAGCAATGCCAAGCGGCTGAAGTTTGATAGAGACGGCCTGCCTGCGTTCAGCAAAATCAGCCCGAAGTTTCACCAGGCCCTCCCTGATCTCAGCCAGAGCTTTTTCGGCAGCCTTTTTGTCATTGGCCGCTGCTGATTCCAGCTTTTCAGCCTCCGTCAGGTTTTTGCTGGCCAGGCTTTCAGCATCGATGAGTTTCTTGATGGCGGTTTCATGACCCTCGGCTTTGTTAATCAGCCTGGTCAGGGCGTCGACCTTCTGTTCAGTTTCATCGGGGACCGGGACATTCCCTTCCGCGAAGGGATGATCAGTGGCACCACAAAGTGGACAGGGCTTGCCGTCTTCCAGTTTTGCCCGGTGATCTTCGAGCTCCGCAATTTTGGCCAGGAAGGCCATTTCACGCAGCAGAGTTTCCTTTTCGGTGCGATATTCCCGCAACAAGCGGCCTTCCAGTAATTGGCGCAAAGCATCCTTGCCCTGCTGAAGCTGCTTTGAGACATCCTCCAGGTCTTGCTTCCGAGTGCCAGATTGCTTCTTACAGTCGTCGAGTGACTTTGTCGCCAGATCCAGAGCTGTTGTGGCGGTTTCTTGAGCGGCCAGCTTTTGAATGATTTCATTTTGTTTGGAGAGCAGGCCGCTCAACTGTTCTTCAACACCAGCCAGACCGCCAATCAGCCATTCATCCTGTGCATGCTCCTTGAGGTAGCAGCCTATAATCTCCAGCGACTCATGAGCCTTGGATCGTTTTTCCTGTTCTTCAAGCCTGGTTTTATTGTCTGCGGCAATCTTGGCCGCATCTTTCTTACAGTCCTCATCACCTTCCGAGACAGCTTTTTTCTGATCGGCAAGTTTTTGATCTAGGGAGCGAACCTTCTGCAATGTAGGCGTGGCCACTTTCAGATCTTCTTTTGCCTGAGCGGTTTGTTGCTCAGCCGATTTCAGTAATTCGGCCTGTTCCTTGGCGGAAGATTCCAGTCCAGGAAGAGCCTCTTCCTCCGCTTTCAAGCCTGCTCTGTCAACCTCCTGTTGCTTACGGGTGGCAGTGAGCGTTGCGTATGCGCCGGAAAGTTCGGCGGCACTCAACGCCCGGCCCAACTTTTCACGATCTGGTTTGAACGCCTCAATATCGCCCTGCAGTTTACTCGTTTCATCCGCCAGGCTGCTGATTTCCTTCTTCAGCCCGTCGATGGTGGTGAGCCATGCAATGGCTTTCCCTGTATCAGCGGATTTGGCGGCAAGGTCTGCCTCTTCCTTCTGCTTTGTCTCGAGTGCCTGCTCAATCTCTTGTTCCTGCTCCGGCTCAATAATCACGATGCCAGCCGTTTCGGCCTGGAGCAGGTTCAGTGTTTCCCGCTCCTGCTGCTTTCGCTCATGGACACGGATGGATATCTGGCTGTAGATCTCCGTGCCTGTTATCTGCTCCAGGATCGGAGCCCGATCATCCGGTGCCGCCTGAAGGAACGCGGCGAAGCCGCCCTGGGCCAGCAACATGGATCGGGTGAAACGATCAAAGTCCATGCCGGCAGCCAACTCAATCTGGTCGGCTACACCTCTGATCTTGGATTCGAATATCTCGCCGGAATCGGCATTGGCAATTTCGTGTTTCGGGGCCTGGAGTTCGCCATCCGGTTTTTTGCGTGCCCGGTGTTGACTCCAGTGGCAACGATAACGTCCAGACTGGGTTTCGAAGGTCACCTCGGCGAAGCATTCGCCGGTCTGGCGGGACATGATTTCATTTCCGCTTTTGGTGACCTTGTTAAGGCGCGGTGTCCGTCCGTAAAGAGCGAGGCAAATAGCATCGAGGATAGTGGTCTTACCCGCACCGGTGGGGCCGGTGATGGCGAAAATTCCGTCAGATGCGAAGGCCGGGTGCATCAGGTCGATTTGCCATTCACCGACCAGTGAGTTCAGATTCCTGAAGCGTATCTGTAGTATTCTCATCAATAGCCTCCCTATTCCGCCTGGACATCGTCTTCGTAGAGAGACAAAACTATTTCCTGGTAAGTCCGAAGCAGCTCCAGCCGCTGCTCTTCGGGCACATCATGAACGGCGAGGCAGCGTTCGAACACGTCGTTCACGTTCAGATCGTCGAGTGTTTCCTCTTCATGGATTTGTCCAAGCACGCGGTCGATAATGCGGTTGTTCTTTATGCGGAGAATTTCCATTTGGGTGCCGGAAATCGCAGCCTCCAGCCGTTCACGCAGGTCGCCAATAACCTCAGCGCCGTCGTAGATGACTTCGAGCCAGCCTTGATAGTTCGTTGCCGACAATTCATGGATGCGGCTTGAGATGCCGTCCCAGTCACCCTTGACGCGCTCGAGTTTCTGAAATACTGGCACGTCAATCAGTTGCACGGATGCCGTTGTGCTATGCCCCTCAATCTGACCAAAGGCAACCTGGCAAACACTCTTCTGTTGTTTTGCCTCTCCAAACCCCATGGGTAATGGAGAGCCACTGTACCGTATGATTTCGGACCCGTTCACTTTCTGCGGGACGTGGAGGTGCCCAAGCGCCAGATAATCAAAGCTCGCAGGAAAAATCCCCGCCGTCACATGAGCCAGGGAACCGACATAAAGTTCGCGCACGCCATCACCGTCGATGGTTTGCCCCCCAGCGGTAAACAGATGCCCCGTGCCGATGATAGGGACATCGGCCCCGAGTTCTTTGCGCTTTTGTTCAGCCAAGGCGGCAACGGCGGCGTAATGGTTGTGGATGCCTTCTATCAGTTTCCGCTCCTTATCCTCGACGCTCTCCCCCACCTCCGCCACGCGGAGATCCCTGTCGCGGAGATAGGGCACGGCGCAGACAATCAATTCCGGAGCATCCTGCTCATTACGGAGCACCAGCACTTCGTCTTCCGGGAATTCCGTGCTATGACCGACCACGTGGACATCCAGGGCTTTGAGCAGATCCTTGGGAGCATTGAGAAAGGACGGTGAATCATGATTGCCCGCGACGACAACAACATGCCGACAGCGTGAGGCGGCTACCCGGCATAAAAAACGGTAATAGAGCTCTTGAGCGCGATTGCTCGGAGCGCTAGTGTCAAAGACATCACCTGCCACCAGCAGTGCATCAATTTCATTCTGCTGAATCGTCTCTGCCAGCCAGGTCAGAAAAGCCTCGAACTCCTCGTAGCGTTTTCTGCCATAAAGAGTGCGCCCAATGTGCCAGTCGGATGTATGGAGGATTTTCATTGAGTCTTGAGTAGCCGATCGCATTCAAACACGACGTATTCGGGAATGGTGTCAAATTTTGCAGGGTCAAGTTGGCTGATGAATTCGTTTTCAATATGGTAAGTTTCGTTAATAAACTTCTGAATCACAGAATTATGCACATCCAGCCCAAGCAACCTAAAAATCTGAAGCTTTTCATATCCATTTTTAGCCGCATTGTATAGTGACATCAAAGCATTTGGGTCAACGACACGACTCAATAGCAGTGAGTATGAAAAGCCCGTTAAATTATTTAATATTTCGGCACATCCATTGTCAAACTTATCTTGCTCCATTTCCGGATGATTGCCTTCAGCATCTTTTTGCTCACGGGTATCAACGCCACGCGCTTTACCGTTTCCTTTGTGAAAAAGGTTTGACAGCACCTGATAGGCATCACTCTTATTATCAGCGATCTCAAAGTGGCGCCTCAAGTAGATCAATTTGACGATATCGTCTTTTTCTGATGAGAGGGAGTTTTTACAAATTTGGGAAAAAGTCTGTATATCATCCTTGCCAATGACACATTCACTGATTTGGCCGTCGGTTAGCTTGAGAAACGATGCCGAAGTCTGATTGCTGAACTTTTGTGCAAGAGACTTAACGGTATCGATGATTGGCTCGACATCATGGGTAAGCATCAGCACAGTTTTGTTCTTAAAACATGAGTCGGCTTCCCGGCGGAAGAGCATTTGTAGGATGGCGTACTTTTTGTTTTTATCGAACGAGGAAATAGGATCGTCCAGAATGATCAGGTCCGGCTTCTTGGAGAGGCATTCATACATGAAAAGGACGATAGCAAATGCGTTTCTTTCCCCAAAACTGAGGTGCTGATTGCCACCGCTGAGGTACTCTTCGTGATCGATATGACAAAGTTTCAACTGAGCCAATTCTCCATCCCCGGCAATCTCAACCGCATAGCGGTATCCGGCATAGGAGAGAAATTCATTGATATCATTCTGATGACGCTCAATAGTTTTCTTCATTTCGCTTCGCTGCTGATTAATCTTCCCTTGCAGCTGACCCGCTTGTTTGATGACCTCGTCGATGGAATCGTTTATAGGGGCGATGGCTTCCAGCATCTTATTTGAGTTAAGTTCCGAGAAAAACTGCAAATCCAGCTTGTATGCGGATAGTTTTTCACCAACCTTTTCCCCGTCTTTGAACTGAAATGCGGAAAGCGTTTTGAGCTTTTCCACCTTTTCGGTGAAATTGTCTATTTGCTTTTTTACTGTGGTGAGAGCGTCCTCATGTTCTTTTTTTAGTCCTTCCTTCAATGTCGTAATGGTTGTGAGCCTTTCTCTTGTTTCATCAGAAAAGTACTCGCCCAGCTTTTTAATTACGTCAATGATGGCGATCAGGTTCTTGATAGTGTTCTTGTCGTATTCCTCGCCAACCTTTTTGATCTGGTCCTTTTTGTCAGCCGCAGGTGATGTGCAGAATGGACAATTCTCCGACAGGTCAGTAAAGTCACAACCTTTGGTTTGCCATTCAATCCAACTCACACTGTTTTGGCTCTGAATAAACGGGGTATAGGATTCCAATCCGGCAGGAACATGCTCGATTTTGTTACCGACTGACAGTCCCTTCATGCCGGTGGACTTTTTGTCCAAGCCCGTCTTACTCAATTTGAAGGCGTTTCCCATTTCCTTGAGTGTGTTGATCAACGCTTCCAGTTCCTGATTCCCGGAAAACAGTTGCTTGATATTACTTACCAATCCCTCTATTTCATGCTCTCTCTGCTTGTAGGCATCAGTTCTAATGAAGATATCAAAGCTGTTGCTGATTAATTCGTTCGGCTTGAAAACAAACTGACTGACATACTCTTCGTTGAAGCACATGATATTATTCAGTACTTCTATCCCCATTACCTTCGGCTGCTTTTTATCCGGGTTTTCTTTTCGGAGTTTGAACGGCATGAGTTCGTTCAGCAGGTCTTGATCCCCTTTCGCGCCGAGCAGTAACGCCCGTGCAATTGTACTTTTCCCTGTACCATTTGGCGCGAATTTAATGTTCAGCTTGTTCTCGGTCAGAGTAATTATTGTGGAATCAATGTTATTACAGTTTTGTATTTCAATGTTCATTTGACATTCCTTCAGTTGCAATAAATGTCACCTCGAATGCCTTGCACGGGCGGTATTGCTGCAGGCGATTGGCGAAGGTAAATGCATCGTTCATGTCGTAGTGCTGGAAGATGTCGAGACCACGATCCAGGGATATTTTCCAACCGTGATTGGTCACGATGTGGCGAGCGTGAATAGTGCCGGTATCGTCGAACTCCCATGTGAAGTTCACGCCCACACTGTCTGCGGACTCCTTCATCCTCTCCAAGTTATCCTTCTGCTGTTCACCTTTGAACTCGTCTTCCGTCGTTATCAGATGTACGGACACTTCCTCATCCGGGGCCTTGTGCTTGACCACTGTCTCCAAAAATTCCATGAAGTTACGCATCTGGTAAAATAGGCGGATGTAAGGATCGGTGACGGTGATCGCAGTCGCGTCCCTGAGATAAGGGCCGAGCAGCGTATCGAAGGAAAGACCCTTCTGGTTCTCCTGAAAGGTAAGGTGTTTTTCCTTGAGGACGGGCTCGGCCGGAGCCAGAGGTTCGGACGGAACTTGGGGCGAGTCCGGTGCAGCTTCCAAGATTTCCCCGGCTTCACCCTCCGCGATGGATTTGTGGTAGTAGCCGGGGTATTCCTCTTCTTCGAGCGTAGTGACAGGCTTGGCTTGACCATCCGCGCCCAGATAGGCAAAGCGGACGTTGCCGTAGGTGGAGTCCATGCGCATCAGTTGGTCTTTAACACGCTTTCGGCCCTCAATGGCGAACCGTAGCAATTCCTCAATCTCTTCCTTAGAGGCTCCACCTTGCGGAAAAATAATCTTCATCAGGCCGGAGAAGGTCTTGTTGATGCCATCGCGGTCTCGCGTAGAAATATCGGAAGAGAGGGTGAAGTGCTCCTTGTAGCGGTCCGAGTAATCGTGATTGCGTAGCGAGCGAAGGATCTCGGCCAGGTAGTCCACCACGAATCCATAACCACTGGAGAACATCTCGCCCCGGATGATGTCGACCTCCCAGCCAGGGATGTAGAAATGGATGCGGTCCAAAAATGCGGAGTCATAGAATTTATTGGGCAGCTCGAAAAACAGATCAGAGTTCTTCAGCATGTAGGGTACGGTGTGCTGAGTGTTGCCCACGAACACCATAGAGGCCTCCGCGCCCAGCGTCTCGACGCCTCGCGAGAAGGACTTATTGGCCATGTAGTTTTTCATAATATCGACGAGGGCCTTGTCCACGCGTTTTTGCTTTCCGGCAAACTCGTCGAAGGCCACGCAATCCCAGTAACCGACCAGGCCGATCTTTCCGGAAGCGTTATTCACGAACAGCTTGGGAACCGTCACTTCGCCGCCAGAAATCAGGATGCCGTGTGGCGAGAATTCTGAGTAGATATGCGATTTACCGGTCCCCTTGGGACCCAGCTCGATCAGGTTGTAGTTGCGCTCGCAAAACGGAATCAGGCGGACCAGTTGGGTCAGTTTGCTGCGCTTGCCGAACATCTCCGGGTTGAAGCCGATGCTTTGCACCAAGAGGTCGATCCATTCGTCGGTGGTGAATTGTTTACGGGCCTCAACATAGCCGTCAAAATCAAAATGGGATAGCTGGATTGGCTTGAGGGTCGACAATATCCAGGGGCTCGCGCTTTTGTCTTCGCTGAACTCATATTCCAGATCAGCAATACACCACACCCCGCCAACTAGGAGCTTGGGGTGCTTTTTCACTGTACCGGAATCAACCAGAACGTCTTTGAGTCCTAAATTCGAAAACTGCGCTTCATAGACATCCTTCTTGTCGTTCAGGTCAACGCTGATTTTATCGATAACCTTGTAGCGCCCTTTCTCTTTGATGTTCGAGCGCACCAGCCCGGCTTCATTACGATGTACGTAATGCTTGGCAAGAATTTCTTTGACCGTCTCAATACCGGTCTGAATGGTCGGCTCATCGCTGGTGGCGCAATACTGACCTAGCAGGTATTCCAGCACATAAGAAGGAACGATAGCGTTGCCCTTGACCGCCTTGACGAGATCCTTGCGGACAACGAGGCCTGGGAAGTGTGTGTTAATTTTCTGGTCAAGTTCATTCATCGGACACCCGCCCTTTAAAAGTCGAAGTCGCTGGTAAATGAGCGTCGCACCAGGTAGCGGAGCGACTTATATTCCTTGTAATGTGAAGTTCCGGCGTGTTTTTCCTCCAGCCGTAAAATGACCTCTTGGCCATTGGCCTCGTCGGCCTTGCGGGTTAGGACGAAGCGCACTTGCAGCTCCCGCTCCCGGGGATTGTCCGAGCCCAGATCAAAGGTCAGCTCAAAGCTGTCTGATATCAGGTCGCCCGACTCGGTGTAGATGCCAGCCCGCAGCACACGCGGCTGGATCTTGTCTGTTACCGGTCCAGCCTGGTACAGGATCACCGCCAGTTGCCCGGAGGTAATCACCGAGCTGGCTCCACGCAGGATGTCCACCTCAACGGCGGTGACATCGCTCTGACGCTTCTTGTTGATCTTGAGCACCGGAATCACCACCTCCTGCAACGTCGCGCCGCCATGCACAAAGCGGCTGCCGGAGCCTTTCAAACGCAGGCGATTAATCGATTTGGGAATCTGCACCTCCACATCACCGGACAGGCCAAGTTGCTCTGAGGTGAACTTACGCAAACTTTGTGCGTTTTTTAACCCTTTGCCCAACACAAAGCGTCGATCTCGATACAGGATTGCATCACCTTCAACATCAAGACTTGAATAGTCACTCTCTTCCAAGGCGCGGTTCTGGTAAATGAAACCGTGGTCAGCCGTAACCAGAATATTACTTGCGTTGGCAGCCGTCAGTTTTTTGACCAGTTTGACGATTTCATCCAGGGTGAGTTGGGCAGCCTCGAAGGCTTGACCTTCTGAGTGCATCTTGTCGCCCGTATGGTCAATTCGGTTGTGATAAATGTACAGCACATCATTGGCTTTTAGCAGTTCGCGACATCCATCCCGATCGAGCTGCATGAAATCTTCAGCCTGAATAGCCTCACCTTTACCATTCAATGCCGCCTGGAGAACTTTTGTGCGATTCGCTGTTCCCTGAGAGCTTTGTCCATCCACCAGCACGGTGCCGCTTTCGTTGTCGGCAATCGCCAGTGTCTTGTTGGGCAATAGCGCCGCCATGCCAAGCTGGGTGTAGCTGGGCAGCATCGAAAGTGCTGGTTCCAGTTCGGCGCTGTAACGATCTTCCTGACGAATCAGACTCAGCAACTCATCGCCGATTTCGTAGCGCATAGCGTCGGAAATGATCACACAGACCTTGTTATCCTTGCGCAGGAATGGTCGAACCCAGTGCTCGAAAAATTCATTCTGCTTACGCACTGGTAAGGCTTCCCACTTTGATGCTGCATCCACAAAGGCTTGGAAGCGGTCTCCTAGCTTCAATAGGTAGTTGTTGGAGTAAAGATTCTCGACCTGCTCAGTCAGGCCACCCATAAGAGACGCCTGTCCCGACATGCGCACATGGTAAGTGAATTTGCGGTAGAGCTGATCAAGTAGATACCAGAAGCGGCTGTAGCGCTGCACGCCTTCGGTCAGACTGTTCATTTCGAGCTTGGCCTCACCCAGTGCGTGAGTGAACTGGGCAGCGTAATCGACTGCCTCGTATAAGTCGCGATATTCACGATACCAGTGGCTCTGCCGCCGCTGGCGCACCCAGATCGCCACGTCACCGATGGAGACCGTGCGGTCTGCCACCGCCCGTACCAGGTCGCTGATGATCTTCTGGTCAATCAGGCGAAAGTAATCCAACTCAATCAACTCGCGAAAATCGCGTTTCGCCAGATCCTGCTCAATGCCGAGGATCCCTGAGTACTGTCCCGAGAGAGTCTCGAAACCGTCTTCAAACTGACGACTGTCTTTCCAACGCTTGAGAAACACCAGGGCGTCGCCGGTCAGCTTCACCGGACCGTCGGTACCCATGGCGTAGCAGGACTTGAACAGCTCGATGGCAAAATCGCTAATACCCGGCTCGTCAGACTTGTAGCCATAGCTGCGAGTCATCTGCTCCCAGAGAAAACCATCCAGGCTGCATCGGCCGATCAGATTGATCTTCTCGTCCCGACCCTCGGCCAGCTCTTGCAGCAGATTTTCCACCACCGCATCCATGCGTGGCTCGCTGCCAGTGCATATCCCCAGCATTTTCAGACGAATCAAAACTGCGGAATCGTCCGTGTTCAGCAGCTTCTTGAGGGCGTCCTTACGCTTGCTGGTCTGAAAGAACCCCGCATGAGCCTGCACCACCTCCGTGAACTCCGGGCCAAGCTCCAGTTCGGACAGCCAGATGGCCACCTGATCGGTACGGAACTCACCGTGGGCTAGTTGCACGTCCAGCAGCCAGTTATCCAGATCATCGGGTTGAGGGCCTTCACGGTAGAGCAGAAACTTCTGCTCCGGTTGTTCGCGCAGGATCCTGTATTTGATGCCGTACTCATTGTTGGCAAGCTTAAGTTTTTCAACCCCGGGTAGCGCAAGCGCCTCGAAATCGTCGCGCAATTCCTGCTTGGCGTCATACCAGAAGACGATCCGGTGCCGGTCGAAAAGTTTGGTCAAGGCAGCTTCAATTCTGTTCATGACCGGCATCCTCCTGCAATTGCCACAAATCCTGTTCTATCTCTTCCACGGTTGGCAACGCGCCTTTCAGGTTATCGGGCAAAGTCTCCAGCAAGGTGTATTCGCTTACTCCCATGGGTTTGTTCATATCGCGCAGTGCAAATTCCACCTCGATATTGTTTTTGTCTCGGCACAGCAGCAGGCCAATGGTGGGCTGGTCATCATCGCGCTTGAGCAGGCTATCCACGGCGGACAAATAGAAATTGAGCTTACCGGCATACTCGGGAATGAATTTGCGGTTTTTGAGTTCCACCACCACATAGCACTTCAAGGTGACATGGTAGAAAAGCAGGTCGATGTAATAGTCGTTCCCGGCGATCTCCAGATGATATTGGCGACCAATAAAGGCGAACCCCTTGCCCAGCTCCAGCAAAAATTGGGTGATGTGCCGGGTAAGCTGCTGTTCCACATCCCGTTCGTTATACGGGGCGGTCATACTCATGAAGTCGAAGGTATAGGGGTCTTTCAGGGTCTGTTGAGCCAAGTCCGACTGGGGCGCGGGCAAGGTGCTGGCAAAGTTCGTTACTGCCTTGCCCGTCCGGTCATACAACTTGGATTTGAGTTGCAAGGCCAAAACGTCGCGGCTCCAGCCCTGCTCGATGGTCTGGGCAATGTAGAAAACCGCTTCAGCCACACTGGCGCACTTGGTGAAGATCAGAATGTTGTGCCCCCAAGGAATTTGGTCAACAGCCTGTTGACCAAATGGCATTAAGGCGATGTCTACGGGTAAGTCGTTATCCCCGCCGCCCGATGAGTAGAACTGAAAAAAACGCTGACAGTATTTCAGGTTGGACGCCGACAGCCCCCTGATCTCGGGAAATTCCCGTTGTAAATCCTTTGATAGCTGTGGGATGACCTTGTCGCCCCATTGGCTTTGCACCTGCTTGGCGGTAATCATGCCCCCCAAGTCCCAATAAAATCGAATCAACTCGCGGTTCGCCGCCAGCGCCATGCCCAGACGGGCAGAACTGATGCGGTTCTTGATCTGTTTCAACCATGCCTGATAGTCAGCACCAACGAATAAGGAAGAAATGGTCATCCTGACTTAATCCTCCACCACATCCAGTCCTGCAATCTTCTTCAAGGCCGCGCCGAATTTGGGGTAGTTGACCTTGACGCCGTCATCCAGATCAATCTCCACCTGCTCGGTGGCCAGAGGGTACAGCACCTCGCGCTCGTATTCCTCCAACTCGGCGATCATCTTGGTGATTTTCTCGATTTCCTTCAACGCCTTGGTTTTCTCGCCTTGGCTTGCACTTGCGCTGATGCTGACTGCTTCCAGATGGTGTTTGTGCGCAGTGAGCTTGGTGCGGAACTCGCGCAGGTAGTCGTTGAGCACCACGCTGACCGTATCCGGACGGTAGCGGTGTATGTAGATCAGCGCGTTGAAGCTGCCTTTGGGGCTGGAGAACAGCCAGTAGATCGGGCGCTTTTTGTAGCGTTTGACATGGTCACTGTAGAACTCGCCGAGGAAGTAATCTCGGATGCTGTAGTTGCGCTTGCCTTTGATGTTCAGCGACAGCTCGACGAATCTGAGGTTTTCCTCGTAATGTTCCTCGCCAAAGGCCACACGCAGAAACTTGCGGAAGCGCTCGGCGATGTCGTCAGGAAACCAACCGCCATCGAGCATGGGAATGACGTTGTCGTCATCAGCAGGAAAGCTCGGCTCCGGAACCTGCTTTAGGTAGTCCTCGATGGTCTCGCCCTGATTGGCCAGGATCAGCCCTGGCTTGTCCAGCGCGTAGCGGCCGAACATGCAGCCCACAGCATAGGAGACCAGCTCACGCATAGTGTCGGCCAGCAGCAGCGCCTCCAGCTCGTCCTCGCTCTTGTCGTTGCCGTAGCGGTAGTGTGGGTTGCAGGTCAGGGTGATTTCATTGAGCGGCACCTTGGGTGTCAGCTCATCTTGCATGCCGTAGGCCTCGATGAAGATGCGGTTGTTCTCTTCCTCTAACCTCTGCATCTCCTGTGTCATCTCTCGCCAGTGGGCGCGGAGCTTCTGGTAAGTGGCCTTCAGGGTTGGCTGGCGGTAGTCGGGATTCAGTAGTGGGAGGATATTGAAGTCCCAGGAGGTTTCGTAGGTATTCCAATCGTCCTTGTGGGTTTGTATAAGCCGCTTACAATTATCATCATTAAAAAAAGCGCGTTGATTTGTAGGGTTCCTC